>JAKPTO010000022.1 GCA_029555085.1 bacterium
TATTAACTGCTTTAGCTCTTAATCTTGGTAAATTAGGATTAATAGTATATGCCATACACTTTAAAGATTAATAATTATTATATTGTATATATATTTAATTATTACACTTAAAGCGTTGCCAAGCTATTGGGCTATTACGCATTGCTTGACAGTATTAAATAAATATAATAAAGTCATAAAAACAAAACTAATGGAGGTTAGTATGATAATCCCAACCGTCGTGGCTGAAGACATCGAAGCTCAAGCAATCAAATCAGGGCGTCCTGAAGAGTTTCTAGCGGGAGTAATTATTGTTTGTCAAATAACAGGAGTAGGAACAGAAAACTTAACCGCTTTTCTTAAAAAAAGTAAAATGACGAACTTTAAAAATGTAGAAAAAATTGTAAACAGAATCAAAGGAGGTATAAAGTATTCTAAAAACAAATAATCATCAAAACCTCGTCCACTAGCCGTGACGAGGTTTTCTTTTTTTATAAAAACTACTTATTCATATAAAATTCTCTTTTCTTTTCATCAAATTTTTCAATTGCATATCTAAGCATTGTTCTTGGCATTTTTTTATAATGTTTTTTCAAAAATTCTTCTTCTTTTTTCTGATCTACTCTTTTTCCTAATTCACGCAACATCCAACCAACTGCCTTATGAATTAAATCGTGCTTATCATTTATTAAAATTTCAGCAATACTTAAAGCATCTTTTGTTTCTTTATTTTTTATAAATGTAAAGCACGATATCATTGCAATTCTTTTCGTCCATAAATGATTTGATTTTGCAAATTCATATAAAATTTTTCTATCCTTATTAAGTAAATAATTTCCTACAATATTTGGAGCTGATAAATCAACTAAATCCCAATTATTTATATATTGTTTATTTTTTATATAAAGATTAAAAATATTTTTTCTTTCTGTTTCCTTTTTAGATATTTCAAATTTTTTTACTAAAATTAAAAGAGCAGTTAATCTATGCTCATGGATTTTGCTATGTAATAATTTCTCCGTATCTTTTAAAGAAATATTAAAATATTTTTTTACAATTTGACGCTGAATTGGAACTTTTATTCCTAAAAAAATATCCCCTTCTCCATATTGACCAGGACCAGTTTTAAAAAATCTTTGTAAATTTTTTGCTTGATTTTTATCCTCTAAGGATTTTAATTCATTTACAAGTTTATCGTATTTCATCTTCTATTTTTCAATTTATCGTACTTATCTTCATAATAATTTATTTGATCTACCATACTGCTCTCAAATTCAAATTGCTCCACCGGAGCATGTCTGAAATAAAAATTATCATATTCCATAATATCCAAAAGATATCCTGCCGCTTCTTCTGGAGTTTTTATAAAATTCGGAATACAATTTTTATTTTGTAAAAAAACAACATAATCTTTGGCTACTACATAACCTCTCTGAAATGCCCTGTCCAAATGAACAGCCATCCAAAAGGGACTAATGAAATAATCTTCATAGCACCAGTCACCCACATTTTCTATTGTTGCATCTCCATATTTATTTATTTCTTCGGAGTACAACCTTACCGCCTTAGTTAATTGTTTATATTTTGGAACACTATAACTTTCATCAAATTCATATTGAGTTATCCTAATAACATGCCTTATTGTATCCATCAAACATTGTCTTGTTAAAATAATCTCATCTTCTTTAGCAATTATTTCATTTATAGTAAAATCTCTGGTTTCAAAATAATCATCCAAATCTAATGCCAGCTCAACCCCATCACCGTATTCAAAATCTTCTGGCATAAATTCTTTGGCAATCTCATTATCCGAGGCCTCAAAATCTCCATCATTAGATATTCTAACAATATCAATATCTCTTGGTTTTTCATTTTTTTCATCTAAAAAATTTATTTTCAGCAAAGCTCTCGCTGCCCCACCTTTATAAGCATATCCATTTGGTAATTTTTTATCGTGAAAAGAATTCTCAATCTTAATATGAAACAATCCAGTTTCTTTGTCTTCGAAAATATTCTTACTCTCTATTGGTATTCCATACTCCTTTAATAAATTTAAAATACTCGAATCGTTAACAAGATTCTCTCTTTTTGTAACATCTTCTAATAATTCTTGCCTATCCGATAAATCAATCTCTAGTTTATCACCCAAATTTTTTTCTAAAAATTTTACTAAATTTTGTATTGGATCTGCGTCGTAAATTAGAGGAATTTTTTCATACTTATTCATAATTAAGATCACTTAATATTCGTGTTTCTAAACACAACAAAAAGTCCGATTATTATAATTATATATGGCCATAAAATACGCCAATTAAACAAGTAATAAAAGTGGACGGGAAAATACATTTTCAATATATATACTAATCCCACTAAAATCATTGCGAATCCTAAAAAAATTTTTACGCTTCTTTTTCTATTGATTTCTTCTATGGTGTCGTCTATTTCTTGTTTTGAAGAATCTTCTTTTATGCCTCTCTCAAGTGGTATGAGAATTGCTAAAATTAAATATAAAACTAATCCAAATCCACTAAAAAATGTAAAAGTAATAAAAAGTATTCTTATAATCCAGGAATCTATTTCAAAATAAACTCCAAGACCACCACTAATTCCTAATATTACTCTATCATGTCTTGAACGATATAGTTTTTTTATTGGCAAATTAGGCTTTTTTGTTTCTTCCATATTTTTTATTGTTTAATTAAGTAAATTGCATAATTAAGTTGGGCATCAACATTTGAATTATCTGGATTTTTGACAATTACATCTGGATTGATTCCATTTTTTTCTATAGATCTTTTATTGGGAGTGAGCCAAAAAGCTGTTGTAATCTTAATTGAAGATCCGTCTTGCATGGTTAAAAGCTCTTGTATGCTACCTTTTCCAAAAGTTTTTTCGCCCACTATGGTCGCTAATTTATAATCCTGTAACGCTCCTGCTAAAATTTCTGAAGCAGATGCTGAACCTTCATTTACTAAAACTATTGTTTTTTTATTTTTTAACATTGCATCATTATCAGAAGTAAAAACAATTTCAGATCCTTCTGTTTTGTTTTTTTGTATAACAACAACATCGTGATCTACCCAAAGTCCTGAAATTTTAATAGCCATATCTAAATATCCACCGGGATTATTTCTTAAATCTATTATAAATCTGTTAGCTCCTCGATTTGTCAATTCATTTATAGCTTTAACTGTCAAGTCATAACTATCAGAACCAAAACTTGTAATTTTTATATAACCAACTTCGTCCTTTAATCCATAAGAAACATTATTAATGTGAATTTTGGCTCTCACTATATTTAAAACTACTTCTGTATTATCTAAATGTCTAATTTTTAAAGAAACACTTGTGCCAGCAGCTCCTCTTATTAGGCTGACAACTTTATCAAGAGTCATACCCGTAGTTGATTGTCCATTAACCTCCAAAATCATATCTCCTGATTTTATTCCTGCGTTTTTTGCTGGGCTATCATCAATTGGCGCAACAACTGTTATATAACCATTTTTCAAATCAAGTTGAGCACCAATTCCTTCTAAATCGCCAGTAAGCTGAGTCATAAATATATCTGAATCATTTTTTGTCATATAAATAGAATAATCATCTTCTAAAGAAGAAACCATTCCAGATATTGCTCCTTCAAGCATTTTATTATAATCAATATTCCCAGCATATTTTGATTTTATAAAACCCCATATATCATAAAACTTTTGAAAATTAACATCCGTTGGTTCATTTAATTGTTTCACGGTTATGTTTAATGCCTGATTTATAATTTTATTACCACTTTCATCAAATTTTACCAAATCCATTGTATTAAAATCTGACTGAGTAATTGTTTGTGAAATTTTACTCAAATCAATTTCTAAAGTTCTGGTTTTTATTTCATGCGCTATACCGTTAAAATCTATATAAAACAACTTTCCTTTTCCAGTTACTTCTAATAATAATTTTCCCTTATATTTATTTAATAAAGTTTTATTATTTAATATTTTTGAAATTTCCGTATCTTTTAAACCAATCGTGATTGTTTTAAATAATTTTGCAAAATTATTTTTTGTAACTTCGTAAATTGCACTATTCTTTGGATTTACATAATAAAATTTATTATTATCATTTTCTAATAAAAATTTTCCATCATAAATACTTGAAGCAAAGGTTAAATAAAATGGAAAAATTAAAATTGATAAAAATAATCCGATTTTTAAATATTTTTTCATATTTATTATTGTTTAATTTTTAGTATATATAATTATAGCAAACAATTCTAGATAAATAAAAAGCTAGGTTTCTCAAGACCTAGCTTAAATGAGTTTTATTTATACTTCCCACTTTGGGATGGGAGGCGTTTGTCTGGTTTGCTATTATGACAATTTTGACACGAACCGCGTCCCTTGTTACAACCACAAGTTGATTTTTCTAATTTTCCTGAAGAGTCAAGAAAATTTTGAGTGTCTTTTGTTGGTTGTTCAACAATTCCAGGCAAAACAGGATCCACCTCAAAGTTTGGAATTCCGATGCTTTTACTTTTACTCATTTTTTTCCTCCATTAAATTTTACTAAAACTAAAATTACTAAAATATAAATAATTTGTCAACAATAAAACATTCTCAACAATAAGAACGCAATCTTATTTTACTATTTTTTACAAAGTCAAAACATTGATGACGAATTTTAAAAATTTCTGAATTATTCAAGTATAAATTATTAAAAAAATAATCCATAAACATACTTATCGTTAATTTTTATAAAATAAACATCTGTTTACAAAAATATTCTTTTATATTAATATTCTTACATAAAACTTAAAAATTAGGAGGAAAAATGGAAAAGACCGATGTCGAAAAAAGGTTATCAGAAATATATGGCATCCTAATCAATAACGAATTGAGGGAATATTCAAATTATTTGAGACAAAAGGAATCTCAACTGATTGAATATGTTAGGGATAAAAAAATTCATCCTAAAAATATTCTGCCAGTAATTCCAGTTACAGATACAATTGACAAACAACTGGAATTAGCAGAGTCAAATTTCCCTCAATTTTCTCTAGATGCAGATTTGTGCAAAAAACCAAATAAGGATTGTCCGAAATTCAAAAGACCATCAATCGCCCAATGTGAATATTTAGAATATTTCAAAGACATTCCAAAAACACCACAACAAGCATATTTTGCAGTAGAAAAAAATGTTTTTTGTAGTCCAGCCACGCCTGCTTATTTAAGAGAAAAGGCTCGTAGCTCACAAAACAATGGTGAAGATGGATTAATGACAATGTTTGAAGTATTTGCTTTTATGGCTTTTGGGTCTTTTAATGATGTCTTTAAGAGTCAAAACTTTGAATCTCTTTATATCTTAAATTCATATTTGGCCGAAAATGATAATCATAGAATAATTTTGGAAATCATCAATAGAAATGGCTTTCCAGCGATAATTCTCCATGAAGAAGAAATAAACAGAAAACACCATTATGGTTATACACGCGATGGAATTGGGACAGTCAATATGGTGTCCACAGTTGAAATAAGAATTTAATATAAAGGAGCATTTATATGCTCCTTTTTTTGTATCAATATATCAAAAATAATTATTTAATATAAAATTTTCCTAATTTATAATTTTCTAAAACCTTTGCACTTGGAAAATACATTGGACTTGGCAGATTATCAATATCAAACCAATTCCACTCTGTAATTTCATCTGGTTCCATTACCTTTGCTTCACCTTCAAAATCCTCAGATATTAACCCAATTGTAACAAAATGCGCTGTCTCAACAATATCATTATTTACACATATTACTTCAACATTATTTAACTTAATTCCAGTTTCTTCCATTGTTTCTCTTTTTCCGCCATCTTCAAATGATTCAGCAAAATGTAACTTTCCACCCGGCATAGTCCAGCACCCTGCTCCATTTAATAAGCTAGACGCTTTTTCTGGATCTTCGTGTCTTTTTCCAAGTAAAACTTTTCCATCTTTAAGTAACATTACTCCAAAACCAACACCAACTTTTTTGTTTTCTTCCATATATTTATTTTTCGAGTAAGACTCGATTTTAATTATTATTTATGATTATCTATAATTGAAAAATGCAAACTTTTTTAACATTACAATCATAACAAAATTACAAAAAAAGAAAAGAGTGGTAGCATTTTAGCTACCACTCAAGTAAGATCATAACTATTTGTCTTTTGTGTTTTTCATATATATATGGGCAAGTTGACCACAGCAAAGCCCAGCTTCTTCACACTTGGCAATCGTGTCGACGACGACATTGAGACCTAAATTGCGAATTTCATCTCCCTTTTGTTTTAACAAGTCGAAATTACGATAATTCGCAAATGTCTTTAGGCCATCTCTGTGGCCACGCGTCGTTTTATTGAGGGGAATTAACTTGACCACAAATTTCTCTGGATCTAGTCCTTTGAGTTTGTCAGGTTTGAGCTCCCAACCCTCTCCACAAATAAAATTGAGAGTTATTGTTCTATTCGTGATGGTCTGTTTATCAAAGAATTCGATAAGACGATCTAAAGAAACGACTTTCGCTCCGTGAAAAAGCCAACGTCGTTCATCTTCATTTGTCGAATTGATTGACAATTGAAAATGGAGAAACCCGTCGAATATCTCCTCTTTGACACGCAAAACTTCTTTTAAAATCTCAAAGGGACCGACTCCGTCAATTATCGTATCGGGCACGATTGAATTATAACACGGCAAAAAACGGAAATCACCCCAACGATGATTCTTGAGGTAGTGAATCGCCTTAAGCACATTACTCCAATTGAGAGCCGGTTCACCCATACGAGCGAATCCAATTTTTGCTTTTTGTGTTTTTCGAACATGTGGCGATTCTCGGATAATCAAATCAATCTGTTCTATGATCTGCTCCGCGCTCAAGTTACCACGAAACGGTAAAAGTGGCACATCGCAAAAACGGCATTGATAGCCACAACCGAATTGCGTCGAAACAGTCATTAACCATTTTTGTTCGTGAGGGACAAGATTTGCTCGAATCAAATCCACATCATCAGTGACAAGAACCTGAGGATTCTCCTTTCCGGTAACATCCTGCATCTCCGTGCATTCCACGATATATGGATCACCCTTCGAATCAATCGTCTCGCAAATAAAAATTCTGCCACTCGGCAGTTCAACTATATCTTTCAGGGTTATCATTGTTTCTTCTCCTTTCTTTTCTTTGAAATTCACGAGCCAAAGTTGTGGCTTCGTAGTCATCATAAACAAGATTATCTGGCATGAAGTAGTAATTGTACTCCCCATCTTCCAAAAAACAAACATTTGGAAATTCACTTGATAGCGTCTTCCGTATGTTATCGAAATCATTAACAACACCACGACATTCCCGTACTGTCAGTTTAGGAACGAACGAATAAAACTTAATCCATTGCCGAACCCAATCCACGCCTTGACCCACATAGACCACTACTGCTCTTAAGTGAGAAAATTTCAGAAGTCTTTCCAGTTCTTCTTTACGAACTTCTGAAATAGTATGCGTGGACACCACCACCTGATGAAAACCAAGCGACTCAATCACTGCCAATTTATCAAGCAAATCTTCGTTTGTGTGAAGATCAACCTGACGACCGTGATTGTTGCAAATAGCAATAATTTTTTTAAGCGTTGGGAGATTTTCCTCTAAATTAAACAATGGGTCACCACCACCGGAAACTGAAACTTTCAGCCCAGTAAATTGCCCAATACACCAATTCAAATAATCCCAGTCAATCGCTTGTCTCTTTTGCTTCAACCTATGGTTGGCAAAAGCACAAAAAAAACATTGCCTTGCGCAACCAAAATTGGTGACAATGGAAAAATTCCTGCTTTGACAACACAAAGTATTATCAGGCTCAGATTTCTCCTTTCGCACCTGTATCGTCATGATTATTCCTCCTTATTATTTGATTTGTAAATTTTTAAATATACAAAAATATTAACAAATTTTCAAATCATTATACAAAAAAATGAATAAAAAGTCAATGGTGCCCAATGATTTTTCTCAAATACTGAAAACAAGAATGAATTTTAGGGTCAGTTATTTTTTGCCAAGCAGATATATTCCCCCTTAGAAGATATTCACGCAATTGAGTGGCACTAATGTCATCTCGATCAACTTTTTCAAACCCAATCTTGTAATTTATATAAATCCACTCCAACTTCGTTTCACTCCCACCATAAACAACATCGGGGATTTTTCCTGTATAAAATTGACAGAAGGAAATTATCCAATTACCCCATTCGCTATATTCCCTTTCGGTTTTTGGGGTATTATGCGGGTCTGGAAAAAATCCAATTTTCAACCTTTTATTATCACCGTAAATTTGTTTTATCAAATAAATTCTATCTAAAATATTAAAAGGATTTCTTTTGCTACCATATGACTGGCATTCACCAACAAGTAAAATTGCTTCCCTGCATTCCGAAAGCATTTTATCAACGATTTTCTGGTGACCAACATGAACATGTTGGAATCTACCATGAAACAATCCAAATTTATATTTGTATTTAGCCATAAACCCAACTCCTTTCTTCCTATTTGGTGGGCATGAGAGGATTCGAACCTCTGACTTTCACGATGTGAACGTGACACTCTAACCACTGAGTTACATGCCCAAAACAAACTATTAATTACAAAATTTCAAATATATAATCAATTAAAAAAACACCTAAAAAAACCTTCTTTAACCTATTCTACTGTTACAGATTTTGCTAAATTTCTTGGTTTATCAACATTTAATCCTTTTGCATCAGCAACAAAATAACTCATAAGCTGAAGTGGTATTACATTTATAAGTGGTGATAATTCTTCTTGTGTTTGCGGAACAGAAATTATGAAATTTGATAATTTTTTTATCATTTCATCCTCAGGACAGTCTGTTATTGTTATAATATTTCCTCCTCGAGCGCGAACTTCTTGCATATTACTAATTACTTTTTCAAAAATTTCTCCACGATTAATAATAAAAACAATAAACATATTTTCATCAATAAGAGCTATTGGTCCGTGCTTCATTTCAGCAGCTGGATAACCCTCTGCGTGAATATATGAAATCTCTTTTAATTTGAGCGCGCCTTCAAGAGCAACAGGAAAATTAATTCCACGACCTAAATATAAAAAATTTTTTGCATCTTTAAAATTTGTAGAAATTTCCTGAATTTTATCCGCTTTATCTAATATACTATTTATTTTCTCTGAAATCAAACTTAATTCATTTATAAGTTTAGAATCTAATTCTAAACCCAATTCTTGCCTTAAAAAAAGTGAAAATAATATAAGAGCTGTAACTTGGCAGGTAAAAGCTTTTGTACTCGCAACGCCAATTTCAGGTCCCGCATGAAGATATATTCCAAAATCCACCTCTCTTGCAATACTAGACCCCACAACATTTACAATTCCAAGTGTTTTACAATTCTTTGCGACCCTTAGCGCAGCTAATGTGTCTGCTGTTTCCCCTGATTGTGAAATTGCAATTAATAAATCATTGTCTTTTATAATTGGATTTCTGTATCTAAACTCTGAAGCATAATCAACCACTGTTTCGATTCCGGAAATTTTTTCAATTAAATATTTTCCAATGAGAGCTGAGTGCCAACTTGTCCCACACGCTGTAATAATTATTTTATTAATTAATTTTGGATCAATATCAAAACTTAATTTAATTTTATTATCTCTAATTCTTCCTCTTAAAGTATTTTCAATTGAGTGCGGTTGTTCGTAAATTTCTTTTAACATGAAATGTTTAAATCCTGCTTTCTCTATTTCTTTTAAATTCCATTTTATTTCTTGAATTTCGCTATTTACTAAATTTCCATTTAAATTTTTTACATCATAACTATTTTTTGTAAGTGTAACTATTTCGTCATCCTTTATATAAATAACTTTTCTTGTATACTCAAGTATTGCGGAAGCATCACTTGTCACAAACATTTCATCATCCCCTATTCCTATTATAAGTGGCGAGCCACGACGCGCCGCAATAATACATTCTTCACTTTCACAGATTACGACTAAGCCAAAAGTTCCCTCAATATATTTTATTGCTTTTATTACAGCTTCCTCTAAATTTCCATTATAAAATTTTTCTATTAAGTGCGCTACGATTTCAGAATCAGTATCTGAAATAATTTTATGCCCACCTGCTTCTAAAATTTTTTTCAAAGCTCCATAATTTTCTATAATCCCATTGTGGATTATTGCAATTTTATTTTTACAATCCAAGTGTGGATGAGCATTTACAACACTAGAATCTCCGTGAGTTGCCCATCTGGTATGAGCTATTCCCATTGTTCCATTTATTCCCCTTCCTATTAATTCGTTTTCAAGTTCTGTGATTTGCCCTTTTTTCTTTACTGTTTCAAGTTTATTTTGAGATAAAACACAAATACCTGCGCTATCATAACCTCGGTATTCTAATCTTTTGAGTCCATTTATTAAAATAGGCACAACTTCTTTATTTCCAATATATCCTATTATTCCGCACATAATATTGAGTAATTAATGTAAATAAAAAAATTTATGTTTATCTGTGACACTAGCACTTATCATTTAAACAATATTTAAATTATAAATAAACAAAATTAATATCACAAAATTTAACATATTTTAATTCAAAATTCAAACTCTTGCGTTATTATCTAAGCGTCCAACCACCATCAACTATAATTGTCTGACCTGTTATATAATTTGATAAATCAGATGCTAAAAAAACAACAGCACCAGCGATATCTTCCGCTTGTCCCATTCTAGCAAGTGGAATCATTGATATTGTCTGTTTTTTGATATTTTCATCTGGGTTGTTAGCACCAGGAGTTTCAATAGAACCTGGAGCAACTGCGTTTACTCTAATTTTTCTATCAGCCAATTCTAAGGCAAGAGCTCTAATCATACTATTTACTGCTCCTTTTGAAGCGCAATAATGTGTAAGACCATTAAATCCCACAAAAGATGCAATGGAAGAAATATTTATTATACTTGCTCCATTTGACATTATTTCTAAAGATTTTTGAGAGCACAAAAAAACACTCTTTAAATTTACTGACAATACCCTATCCCAATCTTCCTCTGTTATTTCTGTAAAAGATTTAAACGGATAAATTCCCGCATTATTTACTAAAATATCAAGTCCACCAAAAAATTCTTTTGTTTTATCAATCATATTATCAACTTGATCTTTTTGAGAAACATCGCATTTCACAGCTAATACTTTTGTTCCAAGTAATTTAATTTCCTCTTCTACATTTTTCAATTCTATATCATCAATATCAGAAATAACTACACTACAACCTTGTTTGACTAAAGCAAGTGCGATTCCCTTACCAATTCCTTTGCTAGCCCCAGTAACTAGGGCAATTTTATTTTTTAATAACATAGTTTTATTTTAATTATTTATAAATTGCTTTATCAAATATATTGAAATATTTTTCACACAAAAAATCTCTCCCGTACTCCTTCTTTTATTCTTCTAAATAATCATTAAACATAATAATAAT
This sequence comes from bacterium, assembly GCA_029555085.1. Taxonomy (GTDB): domain Bacteria; phylum Patescibacteriota; class Patescibacteriia; order UBA1558; family S5-K13; genus STF1-138. The sequence goes on from JAKPTO010000022.1 coordinate 11,486, forward strand.
TTTAGTTTATTTTTACTGTTTGTTTTTTAATTTTTCTAAATTATCCAAAATTTCTAATTTTTGTTTTGCATTTTCAAGATAATCTAAAACTTCAATTGACTTATCAATAAAATCTTCTTTAGTTATATTATAATTTTTATCTGAAATATATCTAGAAATAATATCAATATATTGAACTACCATTGTTCCCATTTTTTTATTATTTTCCATTACCTGCTTTACATATTCATCTTTAAATAAAATATCTTTTATAGACGCTTCATTTTTCCCTTCTAATTTTGCAAATATGAGATTCCAAAAATCTTCAAATTTTGATTCAATTTTTTGTTTTCTATGCTCGTATTCATTCATCAATGCATTTCTTACAATTTCAAAATCCTTGAATTCTAATTTATCTACAATATTTTCTAAATCTTTTATATCGCTTTCCCTAGTATTATCCCAAGAATATGCATATATTTTATGATAAAGAATAAGTGCTGGATGGGAAAGATTAACTTCTTTTCCGTTGGGAAGTTTATGTTTTGTAATTTCCATATATTCTTTTGGAAATACTGTACCAGAATAATTGATAACTAAATTGCCCTCTTTATCTCTATCATGAATATGTAAATCAACTGCATTAAATTGATCCCTCGTCGTAATAAAATTACCATCTGAGCCAAGTTTTTTAATAAAAAAATGATTTGGGTCATTTTCATCAATACCAAATCCTTTGTCTTTTAAAAATTCCTTTATTTCATTGTAGTTTTCTTTAAGTATACACATATCTAAATCCTTGTGTTCTCTATCTATGTATTGTTCATTGTCTTTATTGTATAATGGGATATTCGCTCCTCCATCTATACACCAAAAAAAAGTAGCGTTTTCAAAAACTTCTGACATGGTTTTTAGTCCATCTTCAAATCTTTGCTTTTGCTCTGGCGTTGCTATTTGATTTGGAATCTTATTTTTTCTCTCTTCCAAAGTTGGAAAATTTTCATTTTTAGAAACATTTTCTTTTTTCTGTTCTGAGGTTGGGGAGTTTTCATTTTTTATGTAGTTTTTTTCACCTTCCATATTATTTTAAATAAAACTTTTTAGCTTTTTTAAATAGTTTATTCATTAATTTAATTCCTGTCTTTGTTTTAAATCTTGGCATTCTTTTTTTTTCAAAACCATTTATAAATCTTATTCTATCGTCTTTGCTCAGGTTTGATTTTGCTCTTTTTATATCAATCTGAGCTAAAGAATCTGCTTCAAAAACTAATTGTTTGTCAGAATCAAAAACACCATCTAAATTATCGTGGGTTCCTACTAAATGCAATATTTTCTTTGATTCTTCTTCGCTATAGCCCAATTTTTGCAAAATAGGTCTTCCAAAAATTACTCCATTTTTCATATGATCTAATTTTGATTTCTTTACATTATCTCTTGTACTCAAATCTCCCCTAATCCATGAATAACCTATATCATGTAAATACATTGTTGTTATTAAAATTTTTTCATTACCAGCTTCTTTTTTTAACAATTTTTTCATATAATACACAGATGTCAAAGTGTGTGGAATATCCCAATCAGGACGACCATTTTGTAAAATATTCAAAACCTCTGTTTCAAGTTGTTTAAAATTATTTTTCATAGAAATAATTAATTATCCCCTGATTTAATTATACAATACATTTGATATAGTCGTAAGACTTGCAATAATACAAAAAAATCAATATTATAAGAATATACAGAGAGGTCGCATAGTTGGTCTAGTGCGCTTGCTTGGCCACCGCCTACTGCGGGGTTCCGCCAAGGGCGGAAAAAGCTAAGCAATAAATATTTTTACACATACGGAGAGGTCGCATAGTTGGTCTAGTGCGCTTGCTTGGAAAGCAAGTATACCGCAAGGTATCGCAGGTTCGAATCCTGTCCTCTCCGCCAATTTTCACTTTTTGTGAATAAAATTTAAACTATTTTTAATTGATAAAGAGAAGGGTTTTTCTCAGAATCATCTATCAAAAGAAGCGGAAGTGTGTATAATACAATTATAAAAATAGAGTCAGGAGAGAATCCTAA
>JAKPTO010000023.1 GCA_029555085.1 bacterium
GTTTGTAAAGATTTAATAGTAAAAGGCGATGTATATAATGCTGCAAATGCTTCTTTAAAAGTAAAGGGCAACTTTACTTTAGACGGTGGAAGCGTGAACTTTAATACTAATGCAATCAATTTTGAAATTGGTGGAGATATGAGTATTGATAATGTGAATAGCTTTAAAACTTCACAAGCAAATACAAAACTAAATGGAACCTCAATTCAAAATATCAACGGAAATAGCGAAGTTGTTTTCGGAACATTAACTATTGATAAACCTTCAGCTCATGTCGTTCTTGCTAAAAATATTAAAGTAAGCAATATAAATTTCATCAAAGGAAAAATTAACACTGGAACTAATCGTGTTTTTATTGACAATACTGCAACAAATGCAATTGGAAGCATATCGCCTTTATCGTATATAAACGGAAATTTAAGACGAGCTGTTGCTTCAACTGGTTCTTACACATTACCTGTAGGAAACGATTCAAATTTTGAATTAGCAACAGTAGAATTAAATTCAAGTTCAGGATTAACTCACCTTGATGCGAGATTTGACAGTCATGTAACAAGTACAGATATTTCGTCATTAAATCTTTTTGTTGATGGAACTATTTTACAATCTCTTTTAGATGCTGGTTATTGGACAATTGCCCCAAATTCAGGATTAAGTTCAATTAATTATGATATAAGTTTAGATATGCGTGGAGCAACAAATGCTGGAGCTCAAGCTGGACAACATACTGTTATTAAACGCGACAACTCGTCAAGCAATTGGTATTTGCAAGGAAATCACACAAATGCAACTCAGTCAATTTCTGGTGGTTCAGTACATGCTGTAAGAACTGGATTAACTTCCTTCTCAGAATTTTCAATTGCAAAACATAATTTGTTTATTTTACCTGTTGAATTAATTAGTTTTGAAGCTAATTGCAATACAGATTTTGTTGAATTAAATTGGATTACTGTAAGCGAAACCAATAATGATTATTTTATTGTTCAAAGAAGCCAAGACGCAACAAATTGGAAAAATCTAAGCAAAATTCAAGGAGCTGGATTTTCATCATCAGAAAAAGAATATGAGTATATTGATAATACTCAAGTTTCTGGAAACATGTATTATCGCTTAGTACAAGTTGATTTTGACGGAACAAAAACTATTTCAAATATTGTAAATGTAAATTGCATAAATAAATTTGAAATTCCTAATATTTCAATTTATCCAAATCCAGCTAATGATATTCTAAACTTTAGTCAAGCACAAACTTACGAAATTCTTGATATTCAAGGAAGAGTGCTAATGCAAAGCAAAACAAAACAAAACTCTGTGAATATAAGCGAGTTAAAAGAAGGAATGTACTTTATAAAATTTGAAAACGAACTTTTAAAATTTATAAAATATTAATGTTTATTTGCTTACTTCATTTAATAAAAAACCTGTAACCCTACAGGTTTTTTTATAAGTTTACTTTGTGTTTTTGGGGCATTTTACTTTGTGTTTTTGGGATTGTTTTAAATTAAAAACCTCATTAGTTTAAAATTTTCAAAATATAAACTTTAAACTTGGTGGACTAGTTTGCATCTTTTTGAAATTTCTCTAAACAAAAAAAGCGACAAATAAGTCGCTTTTTAATTTTAGTTTTTTAGTTTTACTTAATATATTAATTTTCTACTATTTCTGGATTGTCTGCTGAAGGAACATGAGCAGTTAATTTACCGTAGAAAAATGCTGTAGCTCCCAATAAAATAGGCATAAACAAAACAAAAGCGATAACACCCAAGATTGGAGTTATAAAGCCTAAAATCAAAAATACAATCCAAATAACTACAAAAAGTACTAAATGAGTAAAAAACATTTTCCATTTATATCCATAAGTACATTTGTTGCTTAGACTTATTGCTTCGCTAGGATTTATTCCTTTATCAACAACAAATAAAGTTGCGAAAGAGAAAGCATATTGAAGAACTAAACCTGGAAAATACATAAATAAAAAAGCTGGGAACATTATAATAGACTTTAAACCTGTAACGAGGAAGAACTCTCCCATGTACTTGCGATACTTACTAGCAAAAATTTCTGTAGGAGAAATTATAGCTCCTCTACTCATTTTTGCAGGCAAAGTAATCATACCTATTGTAGTTCCAACATTTAGATAAGGAATCCAAATGGTTAATCCCCAAAGAATTACCGCACCTATTAACGATAAAAAATTTTTCAAACCAAGCTTTATTGATTCAATAATAGCTTCTTTTACTGTAAAATTTGCTTCCATAATTTTTAGTATTTTAATTAAACTTAATGATAATAATTATCCAAAAATAATAAATAATATTCAAATTCTAGCAATAATTTATTAACATTATGTTAACAACATGGTTTTATTAATTAAAATAGACATTCCTTTTTTACTGTACTATGTGCTATATAAGCGAGTTAGCAAAAATTATAATCTAATAAATACGACATAAACATTTTTAAAAAGTTTATGTGATTTTGATATTTTTACATTAAATACGCAACTTTGCTATCAAAATAAAACAGGAATTTCTTATTTTTGCCCAACACACCTACCAATTGGTAGGATTTTTAAAAATATTTTTATGAAAATTGGCCTTCTTTCAGATACTCATGGATATTTAGATAAAGAAATTTTAGATTTTTTTGCAGAATGTGATGAAATTTGGCATGCTGGCGATATTGGTTCTGAACAAATTTTAGATGATTTAGAAAAATTTAAACCAATAAAAGCCGTTTGGGGAAATATTGATGGCACTAAAATCAGAGCTAGAACTAAAGAATTTTTAAATTTTGTTTGCGAAGGACAAAAAGTGCTAATAACACATATTGGAGGCTATCCTGGGAAATATGCTCCTAACATTAAAAACTTGCTATTAGATATAAAACCCGATATTTTTATTGCTGGTCATTCCCATATTTTAAAAGTAATTTATGATAATAATCTGAAACTTTTACACCTAAATCCTGGTGCGGCAGGAAACACAGGCTGGCATAAATTTATCACAGCAATAAGATTTGAAATTGAAAACAATACCGTTAATCCTAACGAAGTAATTAAAAACATTGATATTTTTGAGAAAAAAAGAAGTTAAAAACACTCTATAATCAACTTCACTAATCTCAATAAAAAACCTTTGACTACGCCAAAACTGAAAAATAAATATGAAACAATGATAATATTCTATTTTTTTTATATTTTTGTTTTGTATGAAACAAGTTTCTAAGTCGAAAATATCATTTATTAATTCTTTAAAACTTAAAAAGTATAGAATTAAGGAAAAACTTTTTGTTGTTGAAGGTGAAAAAATTGTGAGCGAAGTTTTAAAATCAAATTTAGATATAAAATTAATTTGTGGTTCGCCAGAATACTTAGAAAAAAATGAATATGACTTAGAAAAATTTCAGGATTTAGTTTTTGAAGCCAAACCTGAAGAAATGAAAAAGATAAGCAGTTTTGTTACTCCTTCTAATGTGTTGGCTATAGTTTCAATGCCGGAATCTCGTAATATTTTATATAAAAATGAAGATTTATATCTAGCTTTAGATGAAATTCAAGACCCGGGAAATTTGGGAACAATTATTCGTATTTGCGATTGGTTTGGAATAAAAAATTTAATTTGTTCTCTCAATTCTGCAGATTTATACTCTCCAAAAACTTTACAAGCTACAATGGGAGCTTTTTTAAGGGTTAATGTTATTTATGCCAATATTGCTGAAGAAATTGTTAAATTTAAAAACAATACCAAAAACCATGTGTTTGGAACTTTTTTAAATGGCGAAAATATTTACAAATCATCGTTGCCAAAAGCAGGATTTATTATTATGGGCAACGAAGGAAAAGGCATAAATAAAAATTTAGAAGCTATGGTTGACAAAAAACTTTTTATTCCAAGTTTTTCTGAATTAGATATACATGCCGAATCTTTAAATGTATCTGTTGCAAGTGCAATTATTTGTTCCGAATTTAAAAGAAATTTATGATAAAACATTCTAAAATATTTTTTACCTGCATAGCTCTAAGTCTTGTTGTTAGTACTACAAATGCTCAAGAAGTGGCTGTTACAAATGATATTGGCTCATGGTTGACAGCAGGTTTCGAGAAAAAGTTATATAAAGGTTTCAAACTAGAATTTGAACAAGAATTAAGATTGTTTAAAAATTTCACAAAAATTGATGATATAATCTCCAATATTGAATTTTCTTATAAAATAAATAAAAATTTTTCGATAGCCGCAGGGGGAAGATACACTTACGACATGGATTATTTAAACAATTTTCAACACGATTTAAGATATAATCTTGACTTTTCATATCAGATAAAACTTAGTTCTGTTATTAGACTTGGTTACAGATTGCGTTATCAAAATGAATATTTGAATTGCTTTAGAAGCCGAGAAATTGATAACTTGCAAGAAATTAAGTTTAGGAATAGGATAAAACTTGAATACTATCACAAACAAGCTAATAAATTTTATTTTTCAGCTGAAATTTTCAGACTGCATAAAATTTTTAGATTACCATATTTTAGTAAAATTAGACTTTTTATAGGTGATAAATATAGTTTTGGAAAACATAGTTTAGACATATCGCTTGGCTTTCACCATTTTTTAAAAAAAGAATCCCCTGCTAAACTTGGTGTTTTATCATTAAAATATAGTTTTAATTAAAAATTTCTACTTTTCAACAGCATGAATTTAATAAACTATCAACTACTTACTATATGTTTTCTAATTTTATTTATTTACTTTTGCATTAACTATGATTGATGATAAAAAATATCAACTTTTGAAAGACATTAATTCGCCTGATGATTTAAAAAAAATCGACTTAAGTGAATTACCAACTGTTTGTGAAGAGTTAAGAAATTTTATCATTGAATCAGCATCAAAAAATCCTGGTCATTTTGGAGCAAGTTTAGGAGTAGTTGAATTAACAGTTGCATTGCATTACGCATACAACACACCTGTTGATCAATTGGTTTGGGACGTTGGTCATCAAGCTTATGGACATAAAATTTTAACTGGAAGAAGAGATTTATTTCACACAAACAGGACTTATGGTGGCATTAGTGGATTTCCAAGTCCCAAAGAAAGCGAATATGACAATTTCGGCGTAGGACATGCATCTACAAGCATTTCGGCTGCGTTAGGAATTGCAAAAGCAGCAAATTTACAAGGCGAAAAAATAAACACTGTTGCAATAATTGGCGATGGTTCTTTAACTGGAGGAATTGCTTTTGAAGGCTTAAATAACCTAGGTGCGTCTGGCGAAAATGTTTTAATTGTCCTAAACGATAATAAAATTGCAATTGACGAAAACCGTGGGGCACTCAAAGAATATTTAACAGATATTGCTACTTCCAAAACTTATAATAAAGTTAAAGACGATGTTTGGTATTTCTTGGGCAGGCTTAATCGTTTGGGTTTAAATGTTCAGTCTTTTTCACAAAAAATTGATAATGCGATAAAATCTATTGTTTTAAAAAACAGCAATTTATTTGAAGCTTTAAACATTAGATATTTTGGACCTGTTGATGGACATGATGTTGTTTTATTAGTAAAACTATTTGAAGACATCAAAAATATTCCAGGACCAAAGCTATTGCATATTATCACTAAAAAAGGTAAAGGATTTAAGGCTGCTGAAGAAAATCAAACATTATGGCATGCTGCACCCGGTAAATTTGACATTACAACAGGCAAACTTACCGACACTAGTCATTGCGAAAACGAACCTCAAAAATTTCAAGATATTTTTGGAGATGCTATTATTGAATTAGCAAAAGCAAACCCAAAAATTTGTGCAATTACTCCAGCTATGATAAGTGGTTCTTCTTTGTGCAAAATGTTTGAAGAATTTCCTGAACGAAGTTTTGATGTTGGTATTTCAGAACAACATGCTGTTACTTTTGCTGCTGGCTTAGCAATAAAAGGAATGCTACCTTTTTGCAATATTTATAGTTCGTTTATGCAAAGAGCATACGACCAAGTAATTCACGATGTGGCTTTACAAAATTTAAAAGTAATATTTTGTTTAGACAGAGCTGGCTTGGTTGGACAAGATGGACCTACCCACCACGGCAGTTTCGACTTATCATATATGCGTTGTGTCCCAAACTTAGTTATTGCAGCTCCTAGAGATGAATTTCAACTTAGAAATTTAATGTTTACCTTACAATTAGAAAAACATAATTTTCCATCTGTAATTAGGTATCCACGTGGTAAATCTACACAAGCAAAATCTAAAATTGAATTTAAAGAAATTGAAATTGGAAAAGGAGAAAAAATTAAAGATGGAAAAGATATTGCAATACTTAGTATTGGCACTCCTGGAAATACTGCAATAAAGCTAGCTAACGATTTAGAAGAAGAAAATTTAAACATTGCAGTTTTTGATATGATTTTTGTAAAACCTCTTGACAATAAACTATTAACAGAAATATTTAACAATTATAAACATATCATAACTATTGAAGACAACAGTATTATTGGTGGATTTGGCTCTGCAATATCTGAATTTATGGTTGACAACAAATTTAATTCAAAAATATATCGCTTTGGTATTCCTGACAGATTTATTTCTCATGGAAGCCAACAACAATTAATAGAAGAATGTGAGTTCGATTATAATACCCTAAAATTATTTATTAAAAATTTAAATTAATTTTCTTATGTGTAAAGTTTCACCACGTTGTTAATGAATTTATCCCCCTGCTTTTGCTCATGGAGCTTAGCGGAATGAGCAAAAGCAGGGGGATTTGGTTTTAAAATGATAACTTGCTTAATTTTGTAATCACTTAAAAAAACAAAAATATGAAGCAACAGTATCACTCAAACGCAACTACTAATGTACACGTTCGTTTAGAAATTAGCAAGAGTAATTTAACAAACTTAGAACTTGCAAATAAGTATAACATATCTGAACCAACGGTTAGCAAATGGAAAAATAGAGAAAATTTTGAAGACAAAAGTTCAAGACCACATACGATCCATTATGCATTGAATGACATTGAGAAAACGTTAATTGTATCAATAAGGCGTTCTACATGGCTGCCTTTAGATGAAATACTGGAAATGGTTCTGTTAACAAATCCCGATATCTCAAGAAGTGTTGTTTACAGAACTTTTGTTAATGAAGGAATAAATAAAGTACCAGAGAAAGAAAAAGACAAAGCAAAAAAGTTTAAGGAATATGAACCAGGATATTTGCATATAGACGTAACATATTTGCCGAAATTTAACGGTGTAAAATATTATCTTTTTGTCGCAATAGACAGGGCAACAAGAGTATTGTATTATGAAGTATATGACGCTAAGACATCTGAAAATGCAGAGGATTTTATGCACAAATGTTTAGCGTTTTTTCCGTTTGGAATTACGCATGTTCTTACTGATAACGGGCTTGAATTTACTAACAAATTAATTAAATCTAAAACTGGACATTATTGCCAAAAGCCATCTAAATTAGATGTAGTATGTGATGAAAATAATATTGAACACAGGCTTACTAAACCTGCTACTCCGAAAACAAATGGAATAGTCGAAAGAGCAAATGGAACTATAAAAAATAACACAATTAAAATAAATGAATACAATAATAAAAATAAAATGCAAGAAGAACTATTAAAGTTTTTGATGTACTATATACTTTATAGAAGACACGGTAGTTTGAAAAAAGAACTTAATGTGAAAACACCTTTTGACGCTATTGAA
>JAKPTO010000024.1 GCA_029555085.1 bacterium
GAAATGTAAAACATAAAAATATTAAATATTTATTTAGTTTTTTCATAGAGCTATTATTTTTAATGATTTTAATAATATTATTATTATATCACAACCTCGAAGGTAGGCAACCTCGAAGGTGCTCGACCTCGAAGGTTGACACAAAAACCGGGCCATAAACCCAGTTTTTGCAATATCTGAAAGTTCAGTATGGATGACCCCAAAACGATTATTTTGGGTTGAGTTCTGAGAATAACACCTAGGTGCTAAAACTACGCGAACTCCCAATGTTATAGATGCGTAAAGTTCCAAATTCTGAGCCATCAGATGTATTTATTATAACATTATGAGAATTAAATTTCAATTTTTCATTTTAAATATTGAGTTTAAGTAAGAAAATTAAAATTAAAACAGGTTTCCTGCCCAGAAAATCTGCTTTAATATTTTATTTTCAGATAAAATTAATCAACAATACCGTCAAGATTTACATCATAAAGAATTTTTTCATTTAAATGTGTATATTTTATGATTTCATCATCTTTGAACCAGATTTTAATCTCTCTTTGCGCTTCACTTGCTTCATCTGAACAATGAACTAAATTTCTTACACATCTTTGATCTATGTTCGCTAATTCATAAGAATCAATTGTGTAATCACTTCTTATTGTTCCAACATCTGATGTTAGAGGTTCTGTTCCACCAACTAGTTTTTTAACAATTCCAACAGATTTATTCCCTTCAAATACCATAACTAGTATTGGTCCGGCTGTTATGAATGATACATTTGCTTCTAGCATATCTTTTCCATAATCTATGGCTTCTTTTTCTATTGGGAGATTTTTATTTTTTCTATTTTCTATTGTTTTATTTCCGACTTTTAAAAACCAAGCTTCGTCTTTGTTGTAATGAGATAGTGCTTGTTCTCTTGTTGCCATTATAAATTTTGCTGCAATCATTTTAAGTCCGGTTCTCTCTATTCTAGAGATTATGTCTCCCATTAGACTTCTTTGTACTGCATCTGGTTTTAGAATAACCAGGGTTTTTTCATCTTTCATGATTTTGTTATTATTTTAATATTTCTTTTACCTTATCAACAACTTGAGCCGGTGTAAGATTTGCTTTTACTAAATAATCCTTAGCTCCAAGTTTATTTCCTTTTTGAATGTCTTCGTCTTGCCCAAGATTTGTGAGCATTATAACTGGAATATTTTTTGTTTTTGGATCTACTTTGAGTTCTTTTAATACCATAAATCCATCCATTTCTGGCATTATAATATCTAATAATACTATTGCTGGATTTTCTTTTTTAGCTAATTCCAAACCTTCTCTACCGTTTAATGCTTTTATTGGTTCAAATCCTTCTTTTTCAAATTTAGAAATATACATATTTACAAGCATTTCCTCGTCTTCTACTATCAGAACTTTTGTTTTTTCTTGTTTCATATTTTTGTTTAAAATTAAAGAATGTCTATTTTTAGAATTGTTTTTATTATATATTAAAATAGTGCAAAAAGTCAATTTTTGTATTCTATTTCATAATTTTCTCCATTAGATTTTATAATAATATTTCCTAATTCATCATTTCTTAAAATTTTTGAGCCACTTTTTTTAATTCTATCCACTGCCTCTTGATGAGGATGATCAAATTTATTATCCACACCAGATTGAATTATTGTAATTTCTGGCTTTATGGCGTTTAGTAGATTGTCGCAATTTGAATATTTAGAGCCGTGGTGCGATGCTTTGAATATTTTTGATTTTAAGTTTGTGTTATCTTTTAAAATTATGTTTTCTATCTCACAAGATGAATCCCCATTAAAAATTGCATGAAAATTTTTGTAAGTTAGTTTTATTGAAACACTTGCGTCATTTAAATTTTCTACTGTTTTTGTTTTTGGCATGTAGGTAATTTGAAAATACAAATCCTCATCAATTTTATATTCGTCCCCTAGTTTTGGTTTTATAAGTTCTAAATTGTAATCATTTATAATTTTTTTCATATAATTATAATCCGCTAAATTAATATCAATTCCCGAGTAAATGATTTTTTGAGTTTTGTATTTTTTAATTACAGAAATAAGTCCATAATAATGATCGCGATGTGGGTGAGTTATAATTATTAAATCAATTTTATTATTTCTATAAGCTATGAATTTGCTTATTTTTTCTACTAAATCCGAGTCAGGCCCACCATCAATTAAAATATTTTTTCCATTTGCTGATTTTATTAAAATTGCGTCTCCTTGACCAACATCAATAAAGACAAGATTTAATAATTTATCATTTTTTTCGTAAAAGTAATAGAAGCTAAGAATTAAAATTATAATTATTGCAAAAATTATTTTTTTAGTCATATAATTTTTTCGTTTTTCTAAAAACAAAATAAAAAATTAAAATATATGAAAATAACATAAAAAATAGCGAGAAATTATTTATTGAAATATTTGCAAAACTTATTTTTGATAATTCGTTTGCTGTTTTTATCATAAGTTGTAAATTTGCGTAATTAAAAAATCCTATTATTTTTGCGAAGTTCAAATTTATATAAGAAAAAATTACCGCGAAAAACGCAACAAGCATGTTAATTGAAATTAGTGGCAGAATTAAAAGATTTGATATAGGAGAAACTATTGATAATTGTCTAAATTGATAAATTAAAATTGGAGTAGTTGAAATTATTGCAGCAATAGATGAAGTAAGTGATGAGCGAATTTCTAATTGTTCTGGGAGAAATTCAAAATATTTTTCAATGAGTGGCGAAATATACATGAGACCATAAGTTGCAAAAAAGCTCAGTTGAAATCCAACATCATAAAAAATTGTATAAGGATTAATTACGGCAATTATAAATGTACTGTATGACAAAAGAAGCGAGTTTTTCATTATTTTTCCTATGTTTTGCGAGAACATGAGAATTATTGCCATTATAGCTGCTCTTATTGTAGAAGCGCCAAGTCCTGATAAAAACACAAACCCAATTACAATAAAACAAATTAATAAAAATGATTTTTTTCTATTTATTCCAGTAGAGATTGATAAATTAAGACAAACCATTGAAATTATACTTACATGCATTCCAGAGACAACAATTATGTGACTTATTCCTATTCTCTTGAAGTCATTTTTTATCTCTTCGGATACTATGTTTTTTCCAAACAATAATCCATTTACGAATGATGAATATGGTTCTGGCCAAATATAATCAGAATGAGAAAATAAATTTTTTCTGAGTCCATAAATTAAAGTTATGATTTTGTTTCCGTTTTTCTGAGATATAATTTCTATGTTTCTTGATGAGCAAATGGAGTAAATATTTTGTTTCATTAAATATTTGTCGTAAGAAAAATTTTCTATTTTTTCGGGGCGCTTCAATTCACAATCAAAGATTACTTCATCTCCGTAGTTATATTCCGGATACAAATCCGTTGTTACAAGCAAATTGCCTGAAATTTTTTTCTTTGGCTCTAAGATTTCAGATGTTTCAATTGTAAGTTTTTGGTAATTAATTCTTTCATCTGGAAGCGCCCCTACAACTCCTTTTATTTTTAAAGTTTTTCCAGTGTAATACCAAATTTTTGTGTCGTCATTTCTATTAATTTTTACAATATCAGTCCTATAAAATCCAAGACATAAAAAAATAAACATTAAGAATATAATATTTATTTTTGAGTTTTTTAGAATTATAAATAATAAGAAAAATATTATTATTGCACAAATAATATAATTTTTTTCTATTGAAATATTAGAGAAACATGCAATTGCAATTCCTATTAAAAAAGTAATGCAAAGTATTATGTTTCTTAAAACTTTATTCATAATCGCTTTTCTTCTTTTAAATTTTTTATTAAAAATCGTCTCAGTGGTTTAATATGTCATCCTGAAACAAGTTCAGGATGACAATGTATTGGCGATTTCAATTATAATCTGTGTAAAATAAATCAATCCAGTTAGGATTAATTGTTTCTATTAAATTAATTTTCCATTCCCTGTGCCATCTTTTTAATTGTTTTTCTCTTTCCAGTGCATTTCAAATATTATCAAATTCCTCATAATAAACTAATTTATTAATATTGTATTTAGCAGTGAATCCTTTGGTTTTCTTTTCTTTGTGCTCAAGACTTCTTCTGTATAAATTATTTGTAATGCCAATATAAAGACTTCCTCTTTTTCTGTTTGTGTTGATATAAACAAAATAGATTTGCTTGCTTTTCATAGTTTTTGTTTTTAAGTTTCCATCCTTATGTCCCATGCCCCAGGTCCCATGTCCTATGTCCTAGATCCTAAATTCCAATAAAAAAAGCCACCAGTTGGCGACCTAATTACATATTATAACTTTTATTTTAAAAGTCAAATTTTTTATTGACTTAATGCATGTTGTATTATAATATATTTTGATCTGGTACGGAAAAATTCGTTTAAATTTATAGAGCCAGAAAATACAGGAGGATAACAATGGAAACATTGATTACCAAAGGACAAGAGAAGCAAATACAGAGATTCATGTCTGATGTTGTCCAAGATTTGGATCTGACAAAGAGTCAGGCTCAGGCATTGCTTGGGCGCGGTAAGGGGTTAAAAAGAGAGATTATGAAATTAATGCATAAATTTTCCACCCCAAGCGACTATGTTGATCAACAAATTGATTCAAGCGAAACCTACTCTAGCGATTATAGTGGTTCAAAAAATATTGAGCAACAAGTAAGAGAAATTGCTACAACGTTTAATCTTGATTCAACTGATGCGCTCAATTGTTGTCAATATTTACCTAAACTTCCATTTGGCTCTGAGGGTTGGTTTGCAATCCCAAATCCATATAAATTACCAGGAGCCTTGTTTGGAGACATCAGAGATACACATGCGCAATATTGTAAAACTACACAATTTATAATCTCTAAGTATTGCGAAAAACAAAGACACCCATTTTTATCAGTTGATGATGAGTGTTGGAAATATCTTGTGCCAAGTAAGTTTCGTATAAATGAACGCACTGAATACTTTTTAAAAAAGTTGGCGCGTCAGCAGAGAGATAGCGATATTTTCATCATAGGAGCACAATTTGGTCTTCGTCATGTTGGTAAATCAGTTCTTAGAGCTAGAGCGACTTTTACAAACAACGAGTTCGACTTGGATATTTGTTCTACTATTTCTATGCTGTTGTTGCACCTTGATAGATTCGGTCCAGATGAACATTTGGGATTGTATTGCGCTGGTAATGATATATCTTTAATTGTTGGCGACGCATTTGATCATGTTTGTTGGATTGGATTAGTATATGGTAGATTGTTTATTAAACCAGAATTAAGCGGTGAATACCATACTAGAGCTGGTTCTGTAACTGGGTTTTTTCCAAATATAAAACTGGGTTAAGAGTATATAAAAACCGTTTGCAAAATATGGCAAGCGGTTTTTTACTTTTATACAATATTATTTATTTTCAAAACACTTTCAATAAAATCTAAAATTTCCCCATTTAAAACTCTTTCAGTGTCGCTTGTTTCATATTTACTTCGTAAATCTTTTACCATTTTGTATGGGTGAAGCACATAAGATCTAATTTGATTTCCCCACGCAGCTTGTTTTATTTCTCCTTTTATTTTTTTCTTTTCTTCATCAGATTTTTCTTCATAATATTTCACAACTTTTGATTTTATATATTTCATGGCGGTTTCTTTGTTTTGCGATTGAGATCTTTGATTTTGGCATGTTACAACAATTCCAGTCGGAATATGAGTAATTCTAACTGCCGAATCAGTTGTGTTTACATGTTGACCACCCGCGCCGGATGATTTATAAGTGTCAATTTTTAAATCATTTTCTTTTATTTTAATTTCAGCGTCTTCAATTTCTGGAAAAACACTTACCATTGCAAATGAGGTGTGTCTTGCATTGTCAGCATCAAATGGCGAAAGCCTAACTAATCTGTGAACTCCGTCCTCTGTTTTTAGGTGTCCATAAACATAGTCGCCGGTGATTTCTATTGTTATGCTTTTGTATCCAGCTTCTTCTCCTTTGTTTTCGTCAATTATTTGAGCTTGCCAATTCATTTTATCTGCAAATCTTAAATACATTCTAAGTAACATTTCTGCCCAATCCTGGGATTCCGTACCGCCGGCTCCTGCAAAAATATTTATGATTGCGTTTTTATCATCAAATTTTTCAGTAAATAATAATTTTATTTCAAATGATTTTAATTTTTTTTCTAAATCATAAATTTTTTGTATTTCAGTATTTTCAGATAATTTTTTAATTTCATTTTCTAGTGAATTAATTATTTCAATTTCATTGTTTAAAAATTTTAATCTTTGCGATAATTTTTTTGCATTTTCTTGGTCATTCCAAAAATTAGAATCAGACATTTTGTTTTGAATTTCATTAATTTCTTTTTCATATTTTTTTAAATCAAAAAACGGTTTTAATTTTTGAAAACCCGATTCTATGTTTTTTATTTTTTCTTGTAATTCTTGCTCCATTGATTTTTTTCTTAAAAAGTGTATATATAAAAGTATAGAACATATTTAATTTATCATAAAGTATTTTTCTAATCAATCGAGTGGAATCAATGCTCGATAGGAGGAAAAAATGGGCGAAAACAGAAATAGGGACAAAAGGAAGAACAAACGAAAACAACGAAAGCGTGAGTTAGGAAAAATGTTTGATCAAAGTTCAAGTGTAACAATGGTCGAACGAGGGAAAGTTCGTAAGCAAAAAAATCGTAGACGAAACAAGAGTGATAAAAAATATCACCGAGGAGGCATGCATTGAAATTTAATTTCAATTACAACTAAAAAGAGTTTGCTATATTTAACAAGGCAAACTCTTTTCATTTAAATTTAATTTCGAAAGCCAATAAATGCTGATTTATTTGTGAAAATTTATCATTGACATTATTTATATTTTATGCTAGTCTAATCGATTAGAAAAAAACCATAATACAAAGGGAGGCTCAAATGAAAATGAGTAAACAAGAGCTTGTAAGCGCTCTGATGTCCGGAAGGTTGTCAGTTAGGGATATGAACGCCCAACAAAAGAAGGTTTATATAGGGCTGGGGCTGAGGTGCGCCATCGGATTTCATACCTATAAACCATACTACTTATTGTATGGGAGTCCGGAAAGGGATTCGGTGCGTAATAGCCCAATAGCTTGGCAACGCTTTAAGTGTAATAATTAAATATATATACAATATAATAATTATTAATCTTTAAAGTGTATGGCATATACTATTAATCCTAATTTACCAAGATTAAGAGCTAAAGCAGTTAATA
>JAKPTO010000030.1 GCA_029555085.1 bacterium
TTAAAGTGTATGGCATATACTATTAATCCTAATTTACCAAGATTAAGAGCTAAAGCAGTTAATATGGTTATTAATGAACATAAAAGTATTAGACATGTTGCAAGGTATTATGGTTTTAATCCAAGTACAATAAGTAGATGGTTAAAAAAGGTTCCAGATGGAGGTTGTAATGAAATACCAACAAAGTCATCAAGACCACATAGTCATCCAAAGAAAATAAGTAATGATATTATTAAAAGAATAATTAAATTAAGAATAGAAACAAAAGGAAGATGTTCTGAGGTAATACATCAAATGTTAAGAAATGAAGGAATAAGTATTAGTTTAAATAGTGTTAAAAGAACTTTAGATAGACAACATTTATTAAAGAAAAGAAGTCCTTGGAAAAGATATCATATATCAATAAAACGTCCTAAAATAGGCCTTCCTGGTGATTTAATACAATTAGATACTATTCATCTTATGAAAAATGAAAAAGAAAAGATATATGTATATACATTAATAGATGTATATTCAAGATGGTGTTATGCAAAAGCAGTAAATAAAATAAATACATTAAAAACAATTGAATTTTTAAAACAAGCTAGAAGAAAAGCATTATTTAGTTTTAATTGTATTCAATCAGATCATGGAAGTGAATTTTCACAACATTTTACTGAAAGAATAAATATTATTCATAGACACTCAAGAGTAAGATGTCCTAATGATAATGCTCATCTTGAAAGATTTAACAGAACATTACAAGATGAATTATTAGATTATTTACCTAAAGATGTTAATATTATTAATAGATACTTATCAAGATACTTAAAATACTATAATGAAGAAAGATTACATCTTGGTATTAATCTAAAAACACCTAGTCAAATGATTGCTAAGTGTTGCCAAGCTATTGGATAGAAGACGATAAATACTTTAAATAACGAGAGTATGTATTATTTAAATTTCCATTTTTCTGTATTGTAGCGCTTCAGCAATATGTTCTGTTTTTATATTTTGAGAATTCTCTAAATCAGCTATTGTGCGCGCGACTTTTAATATTCTGAAATACCCACGGGCTGATAGATTATATTTTTCTATGGCAATGGATAATAGTTTCTTTGCTTCAATTGGAATTATACAATATTTTTTAATAAGAGATAATCCCATTTCTGAATTTGTAAAAATTTTTTCATTTTTAAACCTTGATTCTTGTATTTTTCTAGCGACCTTAATTTTATTTTTTATTTCCGATAAATTAGTGGTTTCAGAATCTTTTTGTAATTCATCTTGTTTAACTCTAGAAATATTTAAATGAATATCAATTCTATCAAGTAAAGGACCAGAAATTTTTTGATTATAATTTCTAATTTGTAAATTTGTGCAAGTACAGTTTTTTGTTTCGTCTCTTAAATATCCACATGGACATGGGTTTTGAGCTGTAATTAAAATAAATTTTGCCGGAAATTCTAATGACATTTGCGCACGAGAAATTGTAATGTGCCCATCTTCTAATGGTTGTCGAAGTGTTTCTAGATTTTTTTTAGGAAACTCTGGCAATTCATCTAAAAATAAAATTCCTCTATGCGCTAAAGTTATTTCACCTGGTTTTGGAATTCCACCTCCGCCGACAAGAGACACAAGTGATGATGAGTGATGAGGTGAGCGAAATGGCCTTTTTGTAATTAATGGGTTTTCCCTACTAAGAAGTCCAACTGAACTATAAATTCTACTCACTTCTAAAATTTCTCGTTCTGATAAATCCGGTAAAATACTCGGCATTGATCTAGCAAGTAATGTTTTTCCAGATCCCGGGGATCCACACATTGAAACATTATGAGCGCCTGAGGCAGATATTATCATCGCTCTTTTTGCGTATTCTTGTCCACGTATTAAAGAAAAATTATACTCATGGTTTTCATATTCTGAAATTTTTTCTAAAGTTTTTAAATTTTTTACTTTTTCTAACTGGATTTTTCTATTTAAAAATTTTACAAGCTCGGATAAATTTTTTATTGCAAAAATATTTATACCGTTAATAAGCGAAGCTTCAACCGAATTTTCGTATGGCAAAAAAATATTTTCATATCTATTTTCTTTTGCAAAAATACAAATTGAAATAATATTATTTATTTTTCTTAAGCTTCCGTCAAAAGAAAGTTCTCCTACGAAAATAGATTTTTTTAAAACTTCTTCGCATTTAATTGTTTCATTTTCTTGCAAAATAGAAAGAGCAATTGGTAAATCATAATGATTTCCAATTTTTTTAAGATCTGCTGGTGCTAAATTAACAACAATACTGGTTCTTGGATAATCCAGATAACTATTTTTTATTGCTGATTTGACTCTTTCTTTTGCTTCTTGAACAGCTGTATCAGCTAGTCCAACAATTGTCATTTTAGGAAGTGCTCGTTGAATATCAGCTTCAACTTCTACCAAAAAAGAATTTAGACCCAATGAGGCTGTTGTGAGTATTTTTGAGGCCATACGCTTTTCATTTAGTTTTTAAGTTATAAAGTTAAAAGTCATAAGCTTTCAGTTTTTATAACTAAATACTTCATAACTCAATATTTATACCTTATAACTTTTAAAAAAATTGTCAATATTGATTTTTATTGAAATTTTTATTAATATTTTATGTATAAAAAATGGGAGGAATTGTGATAGTTCATCATGATAATGATTATTGGGAAACAGTCGATAGTATTATGAGCTACAGAATAGCTCGTGAATTAAAAGATCTATACCCCAATAGAGAAATTCGTATTGTTAGAGTAAGAGATGGGTTCCAAAAAAAAGTAACCCTCGGAGAGATTACACTTGAATACGATTATTAATTTAGAGCGCCATGGGCGCTCTTTTTGTCTCTTGGTTTTAAACATATAAAAAGATCATATAATTATATGAAATATAAATATTCTTTTATTTTAGACCATTCGTTAGAATTTTTGGAGATAAAATTTTCGTCTTATTTTTATCCCAGAAATTGTTATGTTATAATGAATATATGAATCAAGTATTTATTTATGCATTTATAGCGAGTTTCGCACTTATTTTAGGTGCTATTTTAGGCGTTTGTTTTAAATTCAGGCAAAAAGTTATTGCCTCTTTTATGGCATTTGGTTCCGGTGTTTTAATATGCGCGCTTACTTTTGGGTTAATGGAGGAAGCATTTAATCATGGTGGCTTTGATGCAGTAATTATAGGATTTTTATCTGGTGGACTTATGTTTATAATCGGTAATTATGTTTTATACTATTTTGGAGGGAGAACTCATAAAACAAAACAAACACACAAGACACATAAAAACACTAATGGAAAATTAATAATTTTAGGTTCGGTTTTAGACGGAATTCCTGAATCAATTGCACTTGGTGTTGCGCTTTTTAATACTGGTACGAGTGGCTTACTTATGCTTGTAGCTATATTTTTATCAAATTTTCCAGAAAGTATTTCTTCTATAACAGGACTCAAAAGAGAAGAATTTTCCAATATAAAAATTATTACTTTATGGCTAATTGTTGCAATTATAAGTTTTCTTTCTGTTGTGTTGAGTTATTTGTTTTTAAATAATATTGATCCAAATATAATGGGAATTATTGAATCATTTGCCGCCGGAGCAATACTTGCTATGCTTGCTGATTCGATGATGCCAGAAGCATACGAAGAAGGTGGTTTTAGAATTGGAATTTTAACAATATTGGGATTTTTAATTGCGTTTATAATTTCTAGATAAAAATATGAAAATAAAATATTCTTTTATTTTGGGACATTCTTCAGAAATTTCTTTTGCGGAAATAAAATCTCTGCTCAATTTTTTAAGTATTAAATTTTTAATTTTAGAATTTAATAAATATTTTTTAATCATTGAAACAGATTCAGAAATTGATGTTGTTTCTATTATGAAGCAACTTGGCGGAGTTATAAAAATTGGAAAAATAGAAAATGAATTTTTGATTAATGAAATTGAAAAAGCCCAAAATTTTTTATTTGATTATTTGGTCAAAAATAAATCAAATGGAAAACTTAAAATTGGTTTTAGTTTTTACAATACAAGTAGTTCATTTATGAGCTCTTTTGAAAGAGCTTCGTTTTTATTAAAGAAAAAATTAAAACAACAAAATATTCCAGTGAGAATTATCACTTCGAAAAAGCAAGATTTATCTGCTGTTATAGTAGATAAAGAAAAATTGATTGATCGCGGTTTTGATTTTCAAATTTTAGCTTTTGATGATAAATTTTTTATTACAAAAACGCTAGCTATTCAGGATTACGAAAAATTTGGAAGTATTGATTATGATAGGCCAAAAATCGATGCAACTTCAGGAATGATGCCTCCTAAATTAGCACAAATAATGCTTAATTTATCAAAAAATAGGGATATTGTTTATGATCCATTTTGTGGTTCCGGCACTATATTACTTATGGCTGGAGAATTGAATTATAAAAAAATAATCGGTTCAGATATTTCGAGTCGCGCTGTTTCAGATAGTGTGGAAAATATAAAATGGTATGAGGAAAAATTTAATAAAAAATTAAATTATGAAATTTTTGAAGCAGATGTTTTGGATTTGCCACAAAAAATATTAGATGAAAAAATTAATTGTATAGTAACAGAAGGATATTTGGGGAAACCACTCAGAGGAAATGAGAGTTTGGATTTTATAAAAAAACAAATAAAAGAATTAGAAATTTTGTATTTAAAATCATTTGAGGTTTTTTCAAAAATTTCAAGTTTGAATTGTGTTATAATTTCTATGCCGGTTTTTGCTCGCGCTAAAGAGTTATTTTATTTACATATTTTAGATAAAATATCTGAATATGGTTTTAAACAAGAAAATTTATTAGATGATAAATATTTAAATGAAAGGCGCACATTAATTTACAAAAGAGAAGATCAAAAAGTTTATAGAGAAATTATTAAATTTGTAAAATTGTAAAATTAAAATATTTTATAACTAAAATTATTTAACTCTTAATTTAAAAATATATGTTACAAAAACAAGTTTTTAAATCATACGACATAAGAGGAATTTATCCGGATGAGCTTGATGATGCTGGAGCTTATGAAATAGGACAGATTTTTCTTTCTTTAATTTGTAAAAGATCAGGGAAAAAACCAGAGGACTTGAAAATTTTTATAGCTCGGGATATTAGAAATTCTTCAGAGAATTTATGTAAATCAATTATAGATTCGCTTGTTTCAAAAGGAGTGAATATATATGACGCGGGACTTGTGTCTGTTGATGTTATTTATTTTGCTGTGGGGCGATATGATTATGATGGTGGAATAATGGTTACAGCATCTCATAATCCAGGAGCTTATGGCGGATTCAAAATGGTTTCCTCTGGTGTAGAATGGGTTCGTGGAGGAGATTTATGGAAACACAGAGAGGAAATGGTAAATTTTCCAGATAAAGTTGGGACAGTTGAACAAGTTGATATTTGGGAGGATTATCTAGATCATATTTTTTCATTTGTTGATGTTTCAAAAATAAAAAAATTAAAAGTTGTAGTGGATTCTGGAAATGGAATGGCCGGAATTATGATTCCAAAAATTTTAGAAAGATTACCGCAGATAGAACTTATTCCATTATTTTTTGAACCAGATGGAAATTTTCCAAACAGAAATCCAAATCCATTAGGAGATGGCGCGTATCAGAAATTATCTGAAAAAGTTGTTTTGGAGTCCGCTGATGTTGGATTTATTTACGATGCTGATTCAGATAGAGTTTTTCTAGTTGATGAAAAAGGAAAATTTCTACCCGGAGATGATGTATTATTAGTTCTTGCAAAACAAATTATAGAAAGAAATCCAGGCGCTGGAATTGTCTATAATTTAGTTTCATCAAAAAATGTGAAAGAGTTTGTTGAGAAAAACGGAGGACGCGCAATTAGATCGGAAGTTGGATATGTAAATATGGGAGTTCACATGAAAGAAGAAAATTGTATTATGGGTGGAGAGATTTCAGCGCATTTTTCTTATGCGAAAAATTATTATTCTGATTCTGGTTACATTTCATTTTTAATAATATTAGAAGCGATGTCAGAAGAAGGTTTCAAATTATCAGAATTTATAAAAGCCAATAAACATTGGCACAGATTTCCGGAAATTGTATTACCAGCTGATAATATGGAAAAAATGCTAGACAATATAAGAAATCACTATAAAGAAAATATTTTTGATGAAATAGATGGAATTACAGTTGAGTTTCCAAATTGGTGGTTTAATGTAAGAGGTTCAAATACAGAGCCAATTTTAAAAGTCACTTTGGAAGTTTTATATGAAGAAGATTATGAAAGAAGAAAAAATGAAGTATTGAATGTTTTAAATTTATAAAATTAAAAATATAATTGGAATTTTTGATAAACATATAAATTTAGAAATTATAATTTTTTGAGATTACAATAGGGCCGACGCTTCGCGTCGGCCCTTATCCGTATATAATTTATAACAAATTAAAATTTAACCTGAACATTTTCTTTTTCTTTTTCATCTGCTTCAAAGAATTTAAATTCAGTAAATTTTAGCATATTTGCGATTATATTGTCTGGGAAAATTCGTATTTTAATATTGAAATCCCTTGCATTTCCATTGTAAAATCTTCTTGCTGCTTGAATTTTATTTTCTGTATCTGATAGCTCATCTTGAAGTTTTGTAAAATTAGCAGAAGCTTTTAAATCTGGATAATTTTCAGAAACAGCAAATAAGGTTTTCAATGTTTCTGATAAAGCACTTTCCGCTTTAGATTTTTCGTCAGTTGTTTTTGCGTTTATAGCCATATTTCTTGCTTCAGTAACTTTTGTAAGAACATTTTCTTCGTGTGTCATGTATCCTTTTACAGATTCAACTAAATTTGGAATAAGATCGTGTCTTCTTTTTAATTGTACATCAATATCGCTCCAAGCTTCTTCTGTTCGAGTTTTTAATTTTATTAGAGAATTGTAAATAGATACGATCCATAACAAAAAAATCGCAATTACCCCAGTTATTATTAATAATGTTGTTGTGTTCATATTTTTTTTAATTATTTCTCAAACTTGTTTTTGTATAAAACTAGTTGAGTGTTTATTATTTATATTTATCTTTTTGGTATTTGTGGGGCTGGTCTTGTGGCTGGGTTGGTATTTTTTTCACTATTTGCGGATTTGTTTTCTTTATTATTTATAGTTTCTTGAACTTGTTGTTGCACGCTATTTTGAATTTGTTGCTTTTGTATTTCTAATTTTTTCTTTTCAGTATTGATAAAATAAGCAATGATTAATTCAGCAAGTAATACCACTATTATTAAAATTGCTAATATTTTTATGACTTTTTCAAAGTTTTTTTCTATCATATTTTTATTTTTAAAGAAATCTACAATATTATTATACTACATTTTTTACAATTGTAAATAAATTTAGTATAATATATGTATAGAATAAACCCCAGCTAAGGGAACAAAAATAAAAATATGAAATATTTCAAAAACTCAAAAATGTTTTATTTTAGTGGATTTTTTATATTATTACTTTTTTTAGTAATAGTAATCCCTAATATAACTGACGCTCAATGGGTAGAACCTGGTTCTGATCCTCCACACAATAATATGCCACTTCCGCTTAATCAAAGCGCTATGGGGCAATATAAAATAGGACCACTTGTAATAGGTAGTTCTACCATAAATCCAAATTATTTATTCAGTGTTGTTGAGGGGAATTCATTATTTAGTGAAGCATATATTTCAAAAGCTTTAACTGTTCAAGATGGAGCCCAAATAATATTATCTGGCACTAATTCAAAAGTGAATTTATCAAATGGTTCGTCTATAAATTTATCTCCAGGCACTTCCTTAATAGGAAAATCTGACAATACAGGGAGTGCTATAAGTATTACTCATAGTGGAGATAGTTCACATAGTGGAATTTATTCTTATTCTCCAGGTGGTTATGCAATTGACACAAGAACAGATAATGGAGTTGCTTTTTTTGCTAATTCCGAGAATGGATGGTCGGTATTTGCTCAAACAAACAAGGGCGTAGCATTATATGGTAAAAGTGATG
This sequence comes from bacterium, assembly GCA_029555085.1. Lineage (GTDB taxonomy): Bacteria > Patescibacteriota > Patescibacteriia > UBA1558 > S5-K13 > STF1-138. Next base: position 8,023 of record JAKPTO010000030.1, read on the forward strand.
ACAATTTGGGTGTTGCTGGTAGATTTGATGGAAAAGTTGTATTCAATAATTTATCTGGAACAGAACTTGCTAATATAAAATCAGGATATTTAACCTCCAAAGGTATTACAACAGTATATCCTCAGGCATTTTATCAAGTAGGAGATGACAATGTATATCAGGAAAATACCGTGGTAACAAGTAGGTTGTGTTTTGCGTCAACAACTGCAGATGGATTACACAATCCAGCGCAACCAATGGATTGTAGATATGAATTTGGTACTGCTCCTTATGCAGAAACTTGGTATATTTGGAGTTCAAATAATCCAAGTCTTCCAACTGGAGCTTATCAGCCAGCATCAATGAGTTTGGATGGGCTTATTTCTGTTAAATGTAATGATGATGGTGTTCAAACAAATCCTTCAAAGGGTATAAAAATAGGAGAGGGTTCATATATATATGATAGTTCTTGTGACAGTGGCGGTGGTGGAGGAGGCGGGGGAAGTGAAATTCCTTTTAGTGAAACACTGCATATACAATCTCAGGAAGCAATTAAAATAGCTTCGACTAAATATATTGATTTAAAAATAAATCAGGGTAGTGGAAATGAAAAGGGAATGAGAATTATGAGCACTGGTGATATAGGAATAGGCAGAGATATTAATATGAATAATGATAAATCTATTGCCGTTAATCATAATAATAATAGTAAGATTTATATTGGTAATTATTCTGATGGTTTAGGATTTGATTTTGGTACGAGTACACATGGTAATAATCTTACAGCATCATTAAGTGTTGAGGGGAGCGTAGCTGCTAATGCTTTATGTATGGGAGATGATTGTAGGAGTTCTTGGGGACAGGTTGCTTCTAATTTGTGGACATCGTCTTCCGATAATAACAACATCTATCCTACAAATTTAAATGCAAATGTGGGAATAGGAACCACAACTCCTCAGGCGCAATTGCATGTTAATGGTGGAATATATTTAACACCAACAACAACACAATTTGCTAAAAATATTCTTTTTAATAATTCGAATGGTGATCTAGTTTGGAGGGGTGGTATTATGTTGGTTGGGGGAGATCTAGGTCCAAATCTACATCTAGTTTATGAGACTTGGCAAAACTCTAACGCAGCACCATGGGAGTGGGGCTATAACTCTATAAACGAAGAGCACATATATGGTAAAGGTAATCCCAATGGTAATGCTAATTTTAACGTTTCAACTCATCCTGGTAAAAAAATATATAATTTTGCTTTTAACACAGCGTATTTAGAAGCGGGGACTAACTATATAATATCCTTTAATGCTCAATCAACAAGCAGTGATGCGAATTATTTTGGATTTGTTTATAACATAAATACAAGCATCAATTCAGATGGAAACAGTTTAAGCGTGTTGATAATGAAAAAAATAAAAAATTTGGAAAATTATCTTCACTTTATTCCAGAATCTACAGGAATACACAATCTTGCATTTTTTAGTTTTGTAAAAGATGGAGAAATTACAATTAATAATTTTAGCATAAGAAAACAAGATTCACCGGGTAATATATCAGTTTCTGGTTTATATACTGGTATAGGTGGCTCTGAGGGGATAAAAGTAGATCCATTTGGTAATGTTGGGATTGGAACATCTGTCCCAGCCGCAGAATTACATGTAGATGGAGATGTTATAATTTCTGGTAGTCTTTGTGTGGGTGGATTGTGCGTGAATGATCTTCGTTCGCAGTTACAGTGTCCACCAAAAATCGTTCCCGTTATTATTAGTGATGGTGTTTCTCCCTCTTTTGGATATTTAAGTTATGAAGATTGCGATAACGAGACACATATTGATCGAGTAAGAATTGAAAAACCACAAATATGTGACTCTAGTTATGCATGTAAGTATTTGGCGGGTGCTGACCATATGCATACCGCCTATGATCCATGTGTTTCGTGTGAAGCGTTTTGTAAGGTTTTAGGATTGAAGACAAGGGATACAACATATTTTTATGAGAACATTGACTATACAGACGATTATAATCAATATGGTGATATTTTTTATTGTGATACTTATCAATGCTATTTTCCTATAGGCGGAAACATTTTGTGGGGTCCACAGTCAAGTTCGGGTTATACTGGAAGAATAACAAGACTAATGAGTTGTACGTGTTATAAATAGAAAAAGTATTATTGAATAATTTTTATACTAGTTTGATGGATAATTTATTTTAATTTTTAATATATTAGTTTTATGAAAAAATTATTTATTCCATTTGTTGTCTTAATATTATTTACAGTAGGTATTTTTAACTTTGATGTTGTGTTTTCAGCTGTAGATGAACATTTTCCAGCTCCAAACTGTAGTGCTGGTCAGTGTTACTGTGAAGCTACGGAATATCCATATCTTGATAGGGATAGGGGTCTATGTATAGGAGAAAGTGATATATCCTTAAAAGAGGAGAGAAATATAAATAATATAAAATCAATGGGTCTTGAGCTTACAAGTATTAAAAACAATTATGCTCCTCATTTTATATTTTTATCCGAGGATTTGAGAAATGTTTTAATAGTAAAATTATCTTCTTATTGCGACGACACTCTTAGTGTTAGTACTTCAACAGTAAAAACTAGTGTGCCACGCGCTCAAAGAGATACTTTTTTTAGAGATAAATATGTTCCACATTTAGGACTTACAAAAGCAGTTGATATTTTAGGTAAATATGATAGTTTGGGAAACTCTATTCAACATTTAATTACATTAGCGAATACAACAAATCTGTATATTAAAAATAGCGCGATAGATATGGGAGATGTGTCTGCTAGTTTGAGTAGTGCAATTACAGAGTTAGGTAATTACATTGATAAATTGAATTCTGATTTAACGGATTTGGGAGGTGTTATTTCTGGTTTTGATGTAAATAATTTTTATAGTTTTCAGAATTTTTCAGATTTATATAGTGAGTATGAAGCAAGTTTTGGGTCTTCTCTTGATTTATACTTAGAATCTAAAGACGAGGTTGTGGGTATAGCTATGGAGGCAATAAGAAGAGTCGAAGCAGCGTATAATGAAAATTCCAGTATTAAGGCAGATCCTTATAGTATTTCAGTGGGAGATAGTTCTGAAGTTACTGTGTCAGTAAGAGATTCTCTAAATAATCCTATAATTGGAAGAACTGTAACACTAATAAGTAGTGGCGGAAATCCAATTATAAGTCCAGAATTTCAGGCAACTAATGACAATGGAATAGCTGTGTTTAATGTTAAAGGAACTCAAGTAGGAAAAATTAGTTTAGAAGCAAAAATAGAAGGAGAAGATCTCGTGATATATGGAAGTTATTTAATAGAAGTTTTAATGAATCAAGCGCAGTTGAGATGCGAGGCGGAGAATGGAAAATGGACTGGAGAAACTTGTATTTGTCCAGATGGATTGACTTGGGATGAGCGACATTACCATTGCTTTAATCAAAAAGCGCAAGATGGATGTGTGGCTACCGGAGGTACTTGGATTCCAGAAACTCCTACTTGCAAATGTCCAAAAGAATTACCAATATGGAATGAAGCTAAGTTTATGTGTGTTTCTGAGGATACTCCGGGGAATCCACAAGAAAATTGTATAAAAGATGGCGGAACATGGAATGGTAAAACATGTATATGTCGAGATGCTTATTTTTGGGATGCAGGTTGTAAAGATCCTCATTGTATAGAACGCGCTTCAAATCCAGCAGGAGCGTGTAATGCAGACGGCGGAACATGGGACAGTGAAACAAAAATATGCAAATGTCCAAAAGAATTACCAAAATGGGATGAAGCTAAGTTTATGTGTGTTAATGTAACTGATCAAGCTCCAGAGACGAATTGTAAAAAAGACGGCGGAACATGGGACGGTGAAACATGCATATGTCAAGATGCTTATTTTTGGGATGCAGATCCATCAAATCCTCATTGTATAGAGCGCGCTTCAAATCCAGCAGGAGCATGTAATGCGGATGGTGGAAAATGGGACGGTGAAACATGTCAGTGCCCAGAGGGATTTATTTGGAACAAGGAAGAATCAATGTGTATAAAAAAATAATATAATTTAAAAAATAATTATTTATGAATATAGCAAATAATAAAAAAACAATACTTTTGGGAATTTTAATCATTGTTTTTGCGCTTGTTATTATTTTTGGAGTAAGTTTTTTCTATTTAAATAGAAATAGAAACAAAAATAAAACGAATGATAAAAAATATTATTTAAATATTGATGAAAATAAAGTCATTGAGAATCCAACGACAAACGATATTAAGAACCTAATCGACCAAATCGAAACTCAGGGTATTTAGTTTGGATAATTATCATTTCAGAAAATATAAAAATACAATTTTTAATGAAAAAAAATATATTAAAACTTTTTATATTGTGCGCTGTGTTTGTATTGTTTTTTGGAACAATTTTGTTTTTTAGTTTTAGTAATAATAAAAATGTTCTTGCTGTTGAAGATATTACAGGTGGTTGGTTTTGGTCTCCGCACATTGGTTGGGCGTCGCAAAATTGCAGTAATAGATATTACGGTATTTCATCTTCTGATTATAAAAATTATTGCGGAATAGAGAGATCACCTTATTTAGATGTTAATTTTAATGGCAAAGATATTTTAATCGGAGAATCTAAAATTATAGATAGTTCTGGAAACGATATAAATGGAATATATAAAGATAATTCCGGAAACAAAAATGTTAATGTAAATAATATAAAAATAGGTAGAAGTAACGCAATAAATGGTTATGATGCCTCTTTTACTGGATTTGATTCTTCGGCTATAGAATTTAAAGATAGAAAGTTTGATATTCATAAATCTGATTATTTTTTTACAATCAGTATGTGGTTTAAAGCGAATCCAGATGATATACAAGAAGCAGAAGCTATGTTATTTTCTCATCATTCATCATTGTCACATTCTCCAGGAGAGCAAAAAAAATATTATTGCGCTTTATACAAAACATCAATTGCAAGAGAGGATAGAATAAAGTGCATGTTACATACTTATAGCATTGATAAAACAATAGAATTAGATGATAGGTGGCATAACTTGGTATTGGTATATAATGGAAAAACTTTAAAATTATATTTAGATGGTAATGAATATGGATCTGTAAATACGGGAAATTTTAATTATTCGGCAAGTGGCGGGGATGTGACGCTTATTCTCGGAAATTCAAAACCAGGATCAGTATATGAAAATGTATTTCCTGGGCAAGTTGATGATTTTAGATTTTGGAGAGAAGCGTTGACATTGGAAGAAATTCAAAAAAATCAATTTTACAACTCTAATTATGGATTAACAGTTGATGAGAATGGATTTTTAAGTGGATGGTCCTGGTCAAGTCATTATGGTTGGATTTGTTTTGGTGAAACATGTAGAGATGGCACTCGTCCACATTCAAATATTAATAATGAAACAAAAATTCACAAAACAACAAATTCTGCAAATGGGATATATAAAGACATGATAACTGGTTGGGCGCAAATAATAAATTTAAAAGATCATGGTTGGATTGCTTTGAATACAGATCGTGATGAACCAGTTAGTGGTTCTACATATAAAGATTGCGCTAGTTGTATGTCGAAGGATACAGAAACAGATCTTATTACTTATTTTAAAATGGATGAAGAATCTGGGGATGTAATTTCTGATTATTCTGGTCTTCAACATAATGGGCGATTAATTTCAAATAATCAAAATTTTTCATATCCAAATGGCAGGGTTAATAATTGTATATATTTAGATGGAGACGATTATATACAGGTAGATGAAAAATATAACATCAGAGACAGAGATTTTTCTTTTGAAATTTGGTTTAAACCAAATACTTCCCAGGAAGAAACAATTATAAGCTCTGACCAATTTAATCTTAAAAAAACAGATAGGGATATTAAATTTGAGTTTATGGAGGTAGGCGATAGTTTATCTAGGGAATATGAATTAAGGACTAATGAATGGTATCATCTTTTGATTTCTGTAAAAAGAAACGATGATAAAATTTCAGTTTTTTTGTATGTTAATGGTTCTGTGGTTGCGCATTCAGATATGAATGGATATGATAATTTGAAGATAGGTAATTTGAGAATTGGAGGTAGTCAAGGTGATGGTTCGAATAATTTTTTTGGATCTATTGATATATTTAGATTATATACAAGAATTTTTTCAGAAGAAGATGCTTTGTATAATTATAAATATCCAGAAAAGCGTTTATGTTCGGGATGTTTTCATATTTTTTTAGATGAAAACAAGAATACAAAAAGACATATATGTTATGATTGCAAAAAGTGCTCTATTTCAGAAGATGCAACATATTCTTATAATTGCGATTCATGTGCTAAGTGTAAAAAATATGGTTTAATTTTTGATTCTAATGAATCAAATATAAAGGGATTTGCGTGGAATGGTCCAGTTAATCCATTAACAATTAACGAAAGTGGAGTTGGTTGGATACAGTTTTCCCCAAGTCTTTCAGCTGGCGTATATCAATCTTATGTTTCAGGAAAATATGGAAATATTTATAGTCGTACGAATATAGGAAGCGAGTCTAGTGTCGCGCCACCAGTAGGAAGATATAATGCGACTTATTTAATACAGGCAAATGGAGATATTACAAATTGGATTAGCGAGCAAATGATAATCACGGGAGATTCTGGAAATATTTCAGGATATGATTATTCAAGTAATTGGATTAACAGAGGCGTTGATTATGAATTTCCTAGTTCAGATAATAGTTATGGAAATATTTTGGGGTCATTAGATTATGATGGGATTATTGGGGGAGAATATGGAAATGTTATAGAAAGATTACCCACACCAGGAGAATGTTTAAATGGTCGTATTTATAAAAAAACTGATGATGTCACCATTGAAGATCCATATATTTTTCAAGATGGACAATGTTCCAATACTTCCGGCGTAATTGTTATAGAGGGTCGTTTGACAATTAATAAAGATATAACTTATTCATCTCCATCAATATCACAAGTTAAGCAATTATCCTCAGTCGTTTGGATAATTAAAGGGGATTTAATAATCAATCCAAATGTTACTAATTTGGCGGGTACTTTTATAGTTTTAGGTAAAGATGGTGTTGAGTGTGGAGATAATATGAGCCATCTAGAGCGAAATTGCGGAGCGATATATACAGGATCGTCTAATAAGCAATTGTTGGTTTCCGGACAATTTCTAGCAAAAGCATTTAAATTTGAAAGAACATATAAAAGTGATTTTAGAGAACCAGCGGAATTAATTATTTATGATGGAAGAAATATAGTAAATCCTCCACCAGGATTGGGAGATGTATTAAAATCCTTTCCACGATGGGATCAGATAGCGCCTTATTGATTAACAGGGTAAGAGGTTAAAAAATAAATAAAGTAAACAATTTTAACAAGTATGAAGTTTTGAAACTCAAATGTTTAAAATTTTTTTCGAATTTTAAACTTGATACTTGAGATTAATAATTTAACATTATGGGTTTATTTTCTAAAAAAAATCAAAATTTTTTGGGTGTAGATATAGGTACATCTGGAATTAAATTAGTTCAACTTGCAAATGAGAAGGGTACGGCTCGTCTTGTTACATATGGATTAGCTGAGATAAATACGGAAATAATAAGAAACAAAACAACTCAAAATATAAATATTGTAGCTGGTAGACTCGCCGGTCTAGTTCAGAAATCAAGAGTTTCAACAAAAGATTGTTCTGCGGCGCTACCTATTTTTTCAGTATTTAATTCAGTTATAAGCTTACCAGCTATGTCGAAAAATGATATGGATTCTGCTGTAAAATGGGAAGCAAAAAAATTTATTCCTTTTCCAATAGAAGATATGATTTTGGATTGGAGAGTAATTGCCGATACACAGAATAAACATCAAACAATTTATAATGAAAAATCATATGGCAGTACTTCAAATTCTATTGATCAGGACATTATAAAAACAAAATCAAAATTTATAAAAGTTTTATTAACAGCAGCTCCAAAGAATGTAGTTGCTGTGTATATTGAAATTTTTAAAAAAGCCCAGTTAAATTTATTGAGTTTAGAAGTTGAGTCGTTTGCAATCGCTAGGTCTCTAATTGATCAAAATACAAACAATGTAATGGTAATTGACATAGGTTCCGTAACAACAGATGTTTGTGTGGTTGAAAACGGTTTGCCTATTTTAAATAGAAGTATAGAGGTTGGCGGTAATTTAATGACAGAAAGTATTGCTAGAAGCTTAAATATTAGTTTTGAAAGAGCTGAGCAGTTTAAACAAGATTTTGGTTTAGCGACTAATTTAGACGAAGGCATATCAATTCCTAAAAAAATAGAAGAAACCTTAGCGCCAATGGTAAATGAAATAAAATATGTTTTTGATTTATATAAAAGACAGAGTAATAGTAGGATAGATTCCATAATATTAACTGGCGGATCCGCGTATTTACCAAATTTAATAGATTATTTGAAAAAGGTTTTGAATGCCCCAGTATATATAGGAGATCCATGGCACAAAGTTATGTATCCAAAAGAACTTGAGCCAGTTTTGGATGAAATGGGGCCTAAATTCGGTGTTGCGATAGGCCTAGCGCTTAGAAATATCATTTAATTTATTTGTTGTTTTTTAGTTTATAAACTATAATTAATACATGTCAGATATAAATTTATTACCAGACGATTTAAAGAAAAGAGAACAGAAAATTCTTAGTAAAAGAGGTGGTTCTTCTAATTCAGAAATAGAATTTACCACGGGACAAAAACTACCCGATAATTTAGATAATTCAAGAAATTCAACAATAAATAATAAACCAAACAATATTTCATATAAAAAAGAAGAGATAAATAATCAATATAATGTTTTAAAAGGTGATGTTTCTGAAGTTGTAAAAAAAGAAGAATTAGATGATATTTTGGATTTAGATAATTTGGATATTGATAAAAATATACAAAAAAAGGAAATAGCAAAAACAATGCCAATTTCAAGTAAAACTGTAAAAAAGTCAAACAATTCTCAGTTACCGCCACAACAAGCACCAATAAAACAAATTTCTCGTGACAAATCTTTGAAATCAAAAAAAGATAATGTTTCTTTTTTTAAGAAAATTTCTAATATTTTTACCAAAAAGAAAGAGGATACAGATGAACAAAATTCAAATGTTAATCTTTTACCGAAAGATTTAAAAATAGTAAGTAGCGAAAGCATTTTGAATATAGCTATTTATACTCTTCTTATATCAATTGTTATTTTATTTGTGGTTTATTTCGGAATTGTTATTTATAAAATAAACATAGAAAAACAACTTATAGCATTAAACTCAAAAACACAAGAAGCGCTAAAGGATGTGGAGCATTACGATAAAGTAATAGATGACGCGGAGGATTCTAAGAGTAGAATTAATAAAATTATAGGATTGTTTAATAAACATATTTACTGGACTCAATTTTTTTCTAAAATTGAAAAGAGCACTCTACCAGAGGTTAAATTTAATGCCTTTGCCGGCAATATTACTGGCAATATTGTTCTTTCAGCTAGCGCTCCAGATTATTATACTGTGGCAAGGCAATGGTTGTATTTAAAGAATAAGTCCCCTGAACTTGTTAAAGATATTATAATAGAGGGGGCTTCCGCATCTGGATCGGCAAGCGCTGGAGCTGATACGAGGATAAATTTCTCTATAACTCTAGATTTAAATGATGATGTCTTTTATAAAACAAATATAAGTACAAATGAATAATATTTAAATATAATGTTTAAAGAAAATAAATTAAATAATGTTTTTGACGCAAATTCTATCAACGAATCAGGTAGTTCTGCTATTAATATTAGCAGTAAACCAATTTCAAAATATACTATTTTTATTTCTAAACATATAAAGATTTTGGTTTTTATAGAAATTGTTTTGGTGTTTGTAATTGGGTATATGTTTTTAATACAACCAAAATTAAGTGAATTGTCAGCATCAAATAAAATGTTAAAAGACAAAAATCTTGAACTGCAAAAAATTCAGGAATATTTAGTTACTAGTAAAAATTTAAACGAAGATTATCAAAAAATAAAAACCGACAACGAAAGACAGCTTGAAAAATTATTAATAATTCTTCCAAATGATAAAGAATTGCCAGAACTTTTTGCTCAAATAGAAGCTCTCGCAATAAAACAAAATCTTATAGTGGGTAATATATCAGTAAATAGTAGTTCTAATATAAGTTCTTCTGAGAAGAAAAATCAAAACACAGAACAAGCAACAAAAAACAGCGATCTCATTAGAGAAATTGAGGTTTCTGTTTCTATTTTAAGCGACGATGGTTCATATGACAAAGTTAAAAAGTTTTTAGACGCAATGGAAACACATATTAGATTAATTGATATAACATCATTTAGTTTTGATGAAAAAATGACATCTTATTCAATAGTTTTTAAAACATATTTTTTAAAAAGCAATGAAAGCAAAAGTTGATCAAAAATTAATAGTTTTGTTTGTAATCATAATTATAATGGTGGGTGTGGTTTTTTATTTTCTTAACAAAAAAGAAAAAGAGAATAGAGAGATGATAAACAATATAAACAATCAAACAGTGGGATTGCAAGTAATACAAAGCAAGCAGGCAAAGTTTGATTCTTTGGTTAAGAGTATAAAAAATATTTTTGCTGAAGCAAAATTTGATTCATTTACAAGGAATTTAAAAACATATATCAATTTACCAATCGATACTGGAAGAGTGGGCAATCCGTATCCATTTGGTAATTATCGACAAAGCACAGAGGAATTAAAATAATATGATAGTTGATTATAATAATAAAATATTTTCAAAAATAAAAGAACTTGGCATATTGGATGATGGCAAGATGAATTTTATTATAGAAAAATTACAAGAAAAACCAGATACAAACATAGACAAAATTATAAAACAGTATTATATGGTCGATGGAGAGGAATATGCAAAAATAAAATCAGAAGTTATTAATATTCCATACAAAAATCTTATTGACGAGAATATAGATAAAGAAGTTTTAAGGATATTGCCACAAAATTTATCTGAGAATTATAAAATGGTTATTTTTAAAAAAGAGGATAATGTTTTGCATGTAGGAATGGTTGATCCAGAAAATTTTAACGCAGTAGAAGCAATTGAATTTTTAGCGCATAAAAATAATTACAGTTTAAAAAGTTATATTATTTCAGAAGATAGTTTTAATAGCGCTTTTCAAAAATCTGGCGATTTAAAAGAAGAAGTTGGGGAAGTTCTGGATTACGCAAAAGAAAAATTTGAGGATATTAATTTAGACGAAAATCTTTTAGAGGCGCAGGATTTGGGAGAGATTATAAGAACCGCGCCAGTTACAAAAATAGTTTCAGTTATTATTAAACATGCTGTTGACGGACGCGCTTCAGATATTCATATAGAGCCAGTTGGGAGAAGATCGGTTGTTAGATTTAGAATTGACGGAAGATTACACAACTCTATAGTTTTGCCAATATATATACATAACGCGCTTATAACAAGGGTGAAAGTTATGGCAAATATGAAAATTGATGAAACTAGAATTCCTCAAGACGGAAGAATAAGAATTAAGGTAAGAAAAGATAAAGAAGAAAAAAAGATAGATTTTAGAGTTTCAACACTTCCGTTGCTTGATTATGAAAAAGTTGTTATGAGAATTTTATATACGCCAGATACTGTTCCAACATTTGAAGATTTGGGATTTATGGGTTCTGTAAGACAGATGATTGAAACTGGCATAGAAAAACCAAACGGAATGTTCTTAGTAACTGGGCCAACTGGAAGCGGTAAATCATTTACTTTATTTACAGCGCTTAATAAAGTTAACGCCGAGGATATAAATATTTCTACACTTGAAGATCCAGTTGAGTATAATATCGAAAGAGTTAATCAATCGCAAATAAGGCCAGAAATTGGATTTACATTTGCCTCGGGTCTTAGATCTTTGCTTAGACAAGATCCAGATGTTATTATGGTTGGAGAAATTAGAGATTTAGAAACAGCAGAACTCGCAGTTCATGCTGCGCTTACAGGACATTTGGTTTTATCAACACTCCACACAAATAATGCATTAGGAGCAATTCCAAGATTGATGGATATGAAAATAGAGCCATTTTTACTTGCATCAACTTTAAATTTGGTTATAGCGCAGCGTTTAGTAAGAAAAATATGCGGAAATTGTGTACAAGAAATTAAGCCCTCAGAAACAATGCTTAATGTAGTCAAACCAATATTGGATAATTTACCAGAATCAGCTTTTTATGGTAAATTTAAAAAAGGAGATATCCCAAAATTTTATCAGGGGGCTGGTTGCAATAGATGTGGAGGAACTGGATATAAGGGGAGAATTGCAATTGTAGAAGTTATTTTATTAGATAAACAATTGAGGGAAATAATAAGTAGCGGTGGAAATATTGCGGATTTTGAAAGAGCAATGAAAGAAACAGGATATATAAATATGCTACAAGATGGTATCATAAAAGCAATGAATGGAATTACAACAATTGAAGAGGTGATAAGTGTTACCAACGAAGAATAATTTATAAAATTTTATAAGTAATACCCAATATAATGGCTAAAGAAAAAATTAAAATTTTAATAGCAGAGGACGATTCTTTTTTGGCGCAAATGTATTCAGAAAAATTAGAGAAAGAAGGTATAGAGGTTATTTTAGCAACTAATGGCGTTGAAGCTATTGATAAAATGAAAATAGAAATGCCGGATTTGTTACTTTTAGATCTTTTGATGCCAAAGAAAAATGGATTCGAGGTTTTACAAGAAAAATTGTCTGATGAAAAAATTAGAGACATTCCAGTAATTGTTCTTACTAATTTGTCTCAAAAAGAAGACATAAAAAAATGTTATGATTTGGGAGCAAGAGAGTTTATGATAAAAGCATATTTTATTCCAAGTGAAATTATAGACAAAATTAAAAAATTATTAAATGTAGAATAATAATTATGCCCGCAGTTGATCAGTTGTATTTAACAGAATTAGTAAATGAAGCCATAAGAAACGAAGCTTCATCTATTTATTTTGATATAAGTAATTATCCGGTTATAAAAACATCTGGTAAATTAAAAAAAATCACCACAGAAGATGTATTAACAAAAGATTTTTTAGAAACAATGAAAGATTTTTTCTTATCAGATGATCAAATTGAAGAACTTCAAACAAAAAAAGAAATTACAATAGGTTATGATTGGTCTACTGATATGAGATTATCTGTTAATTTTTTCTTTCAGAAAAATTCATTATCTGTTGTGATTAATTTGATACCTTTAAATATAAAGGATATGAAGGAGTTGAATTTACCAAATATAGTTTCAGATATTTTAAATTTAAATTCAGGACTTGTATTAATATGTGGACCAATAGGATCTGGAAGAACCACAACTGTTATTTCAATACTTCAGACAATAAATCAAACAAAAGAGAAAAGAATTCTTACGATAGAGGATCCAATTGAATATGAATTTATAAATGATAAATCAATAATACAACAAAGAGAAGTAGGAAAAGATATTCCATCTTTTGAAGTCGGAATTACTCAGGCAATGGATGAATCAATAGATGTTTTATTTATTTCAAATATTTCTACGCCAAATCAAATTAAATTAGCGCTTGAATCAGCGAGTTCAGGAAAACTCGTGTTTGCAATAATGGATTGTGATTTAATTAACACAGCAATAGAAAAAATGTTTGCAAGTTTCAAATCTTCAGAAAAAGATTTTGGAACGACTTTGGTTTCAGAGTCATTAAAAGTCGTAATAAATCAAAGGTTGTTACAAAAAATCGGAGGTGGAAGAATTTTGGCGTCTGAGGTATTTGTAATGAACTCATCTGGAAAAGCAATCGTTAAATCAGGAAGATTGGAACAACTTAGATCTATTATGCAGACATCTCGCGCTGACAATATGCAAGATTTAAATAGTGTTTTAAGGTCCTTAGTGCAAAAGGGAATGGTAAAACCAGAAGAAGCAGAAAAATATTTAATTTAATCTTATGCCAATATTTAATTATAAAGCTCTAAATCAACTTAACCAAGCTTTAGAAGGAGCTGTTGAAGCGCCAACTATTGAATTAGCAGAAAGTGTTTTAGTGGATAGAGGACTTAGAGTTATTAGTATCCAAGAACAGAAAAAATATGATTTAGCGGATTTAAAAATATTAAATATTTTATCTGGAGTAAAGAAAAAAGATTTAGTTGTTTTTTCAAGACAATTATCTGTTATGGTTTCCGCAACAGTTCCAATAATACAGTCACTAAGAAGCATTGGACAGCAAACAAAAAATGGAAAATTGAGATCCATTATAAATATTATAGCTGATGATGTTGACGGAGGATTAAAACTTTCCGAAGCAATGAAAAAACACTCTATTTTTGATAATTTTTTCGTAAACATGGTTGCTTCCGGAGAGACATCTGGAAAGTTAGACGAGGTTTTAAGTTATTTAGCTGATGAGGTAGAAAAAAGCTACGATCTTCAAGCAAAAATAAAAGGAGCTATGATATATCCTGTATTTATAGTTTGTGGACTTATTATAGTCGCTATTGCTATGATGATTTTTGTAATACCAAATTTAACTAGCATGCTTACGCAATCTGGTCAAGAATTGCCACTTCCAACTAAAATTTTAATAGGAATAAGTAATTTTTTTAGGTTTAAATATATATATATAATAATTTTTGCGATTATTTTTGGCGGTGGTGGATTTTATTTTTTTAAAAAAACAGAATCAGGAAGGAATTTTGCTGGAGGGATAAAATTGAGATTCCCGGTTTTTGGAAGGTTATTTCAAAATATTTATTTAGTGAGATTTGCTGGAACATTATCGAGTTTAATTACCGCCGGAGTTCCTCTTACAGAAGCATTGCGTATAACAGCTGAAGTTGTATCAAATAAAAAATACAAAGACATAATAGAAGAAACAATGAAAAAAGTTGAGGACGGCTATTCGCTTGCTGATGAATTATCAAAAAGTTATTTATTTCCGCCAATGGTTTCACAGATGTTGAGAATAGGGGAGAAAACAGGAAGAATGAATTTTGTTCTTGATAAATTGGCTTCATTTTATTCTCGAGAAGTGTCAAATATGGTTGCAAATTTAACATCTTTGCTTGAACCTATGATTATGGTGGCAATTGGCGTTGGTGTAGGAGGAATGGTTGCTGCGGTTATTATGCCTATGTATAATATGGCAAATGCATTTTAAATTTTGATCTAATTTTGAAAATATGATATAATATATAAGTGGAATTTTTTATGGTTATAAGCTTTGGTTTGTGCCAAAGATAAAATAATTAATATATAAAATTTTGTCGAGTTTAATTCGGCAAAGAAAGGATTAATAAAACAAATGAACAAGAAAAAAGGTTTTACACTGATAGAACTTTTGGTGGTTATCGCCATCATAGGTTTATTAGCAACACTTGCTGTTGTGTCCCTAAACAGCGCTAGAGCAAAAGCAAGAGACGCACAAAGGGTCTCAGATGTTAAGCAAATTTCTACTGCTCTTGAGATGTATTACGCATCAAATGGTGATTATCCGGTTTGTGGCAGTTATAGTGCTGATATAGCAGTTTCAGCCTGTACGGGTCTTGATCTCGATGCTGAATTATCGAGTTTTAACGATCCAAAAGACTCAGAAGTGTGCGTTAACGGTAGCACAGGATGTAATTATACTTTTACAGTAATGGGAAACGATGGGTATGAAATTTGCTTTGCTTTAGAATCTGGTTCTGGAAGTTTGGGAGATGGTTTAAATAAGATTACAACAGGTGGAATGTTGTCACCTGGTTGTACTTTCTAATACCTATTGACTTTTAAATCCCCCACCTTCGAGGTGGGGGATTTTTTAAACCTCGAAGGTTGGAGCACCTTCGAGGTGGGGATTATTAATGGCGCTTTCACCAGGAATCGAACCTGGATTATCAGCTCCGCAAGCTGACGTTTTATCCATTAAACTATGAAAGCAGATATTTATGGGGATAAATTAAAAAGGGCAATTATGCCCTTTTAATATATAATATAAACATTAAAGTTTCAATGCCCTGATAAGATAATCAGATCCTGGCTCATCATCTTTGTCTAAATCTTCTTCTACAAAGTTTAATAAAAGATCTCTAACTTTTACTGGATTTTGTCCGTTTAGTGGTATGCTTATTCTTGGTTTGGCTCTATTTTTTAATATTATAAATACCATAGAAACTTGCGGAGGTTCATATATTACAAAGAAGTTTTTCATTTCTTTGTACATATAGAATTTTTTTCCTATTTGTATTCCAGCTTCCATTATATTTATATTTAATTCAACAGGTTCTTTTCTGTTTAGTAGCAGTATTATTATTACAGACATTACAATAATAACAGCGAATAAAAAATTTTTCTCTATCATAGCCCACAATACCAATATTGCTGCGCCTACAAAAAGCACAATATACCAAGTCATGGTTCTTTCCGGTTTTTCAAATTCTGGAAAGTGCCAACTTAGTAGAGTATTTCCTTTTTCTATTTGATCTTTATCTTCCATATAATAATTATACAATTTTAATTAATAATTGACAATCTATTTATTGTTATATATAATTTCCATATTGCTTTTGTGTGTATTTCGTTTGGAGAGATAGTCTCGCTACGCGATGGGTTGGTTGTAAGATGGGTTGCTTGTAATTAAAATAAATAATTTATGTATACCGTATATATATTACAAAGCCTAAAAACTAAAAAATATTATATTGGTCACACTAAAGATATTAACGATAGATTGAGAAGACACAATACTGGTTTATCAAAATATACAAAAAAATTTATTCCATGGAAATTAATTTATTCTGAGGAATATCAAACAAAATCAGAAGCATATAAAAGAGAAATGGAGATTAAAAAATATAAAGGCGGTATAAAATTTAAAAAATTGATAAATAATTTATAATACGGAGAGATGGCCGATCCCGCAGAGCGGGACCTCGCTACGCGATGGGTTGGTTGTAATTAAAATAAATAATTTATAATATGGAGAGATGGCCGAGCGGTTGAAGGCACCACACTGCTAACGTGGCAGGGCGTAAAAACCCTCGAGGGTTCGAATCCCTCTCTCTCCGCCAACACAATTTTTTAGCTGAACAATATATTAGATAATTGGCGTATCAGTATGATAAATCTTGTAAATGTTTAATGTATTAAAGTTTTTAATTATTTCAGCTCAAAGTAGCTTGTTATTTATATATTAAGATTTATGCAGAGCGTTTAATAAAGAGCATAAAATTCATATTATTTTCTTCTTTTCCATCTTCTTAATCTAGTAATAATTCTTTTTGTTGTGGTATTAACTTCTTTTAGTGAGGAGTTTTTTATTTTTTCTTTTGCGGTGTTTGTTTTTACAAAATTAAGCCAATCAGGATTAGGATAAATTCTATTTTTATCTGTTATTATTTCAACTACATCTCCATTTTTAAGCTCAGCATCAAGTTTTGCAATTTTATTATTTATTTTTACAGAAACACATTTATTGCCTATATCAGTATGTATGTGATATGCGAAATCAATAGGAGTTGATCCTTCAGGTAAATCTATAACATCGTTTTTTGGGGTAAAAATAAAAATTCGAGATTTAAATATATCAGTATTTAACTTGATTGATTTTATATAATCTCTATTATTTTTTATTTTACCCTGCCATTTTACTAGATCTTTTATCCAGTCCAAGTTTTGATTTTCTAGATTTTTATAAGTTTTGTCTTCATAACTCCAGTGTGAAGCTATTCCAAATTCTGCCATGTTATCCATTTCCGCGGTTCTTATTTGTATTTCAATTGGATTGTGAGTTTCATTAAAAACCGTGGTATGCAAAGATTGATAACCATTTGGTTTTTTTTGTGATATGTAGTCCTTAACCCTGCCATTTAGCGGTTGATAATGATTGTGTATGATTCCAAGCGTTGAATAGCAGGTTTCAATATCTTTTACAATAATTCTGAGCGCTATTAGGTCGTATATTTTATTTATATCTTTGTCTTTTTTGAGTAATTTTAAATAAAGTGAATATAATCTTTTTTGTCTGCCATAGATAGAATGAAACTGCACTTTATTTTCTTTCAAAATTTTTATTATATTTTTTTTTGTTTGATTTAAAGACAATGTTTTTTCTCCAATTTGTGATTTGAATTGCTTTATTGTCCACTTATATTCAACTGGGTATACGTATTTAAAAGATAAATCCTCCAATTCTTCTTTTATTTTATACATTCCTAATCGTCCAGCAATTGGAGCATATATTTCAAGAGATTCAAGTGCTATTCTATATCTTTTTTCTTGATTTTTGTGGTATTTTAGAGTTTTTAAATTGTGTAAACGATCAGCAAATCTAATTATTATTACTCTTATGTCCTTACTCATTGCAATAAACATTTTTCTTAAATTTTCTGCATATCTTTCTGCGCCACTATATTTTATTGTTCCAATTTTTGTATCGCCTTCTACTAGCTGAGCAATATCGCTTCCAAATTCAGATTTTATATCATCTACTGTAAAAGCGTTTTCTTCTAGAACATCATGTAACAATCCAGCTATTACTGTATCTACATTCATTTTCCATTTTGTGAGCGTGTATGCTGTTTCGAGTGGATGTGTTATATATTCTTCTCCACTGAGACGCTTTTGACCTTGATGAGCAACACAAGCAAACTCCCAGGCTTTTAGAAGTAATTTTTCATTATAATTGCTTATATTATGATTTTTTTTGAGTAAATTTAATACATCTTTTATGTCTCTCATAATTTGATTATAACATTATAAAAAAACCTGACCAGAGTCAGGATTTTTTCGTTTTTTTGCAATCTTTATTGGAGCACTTTTCTTGGTTTCTAAACTCTACCATCGGGGAGCCACACTTTTCGCAAATATTTCCAGTTGGTTTGCTCCATGAAGCGAATTTACACTCCGGATAATTCTTACATCCATAAAAGATTTTTCCACGCTTTGTCCTTTTGATTATAACGGCTCCGGTTTTACAAATAGGACAGTTTATATTTAATTCTTCGGTAATTGTTTTTGTGTTTTTACATTCTGGAAAGTTTGAGCAAGCAATAAATTTTCCAAATCTTCCAAATTTTATTACCATGGGAGAGCCACACTTTTCACAAATCTGATCCGTTTCTTCTGTTGTATCAACTTTTTCCACTGATTCGTATTTTTCTAATAATTTTTTTTCAAATGGTTTATAAAAATCAGATAAAAATGGCCTCCATTGTTTTTTTCCTATTGCTATTTCATCAAGACCACTTTCTATATTTGCAGTAAATTGATAATCAACTATTTCGGGAAATTCTTCTTTGAGCATTTTATTTACTAATTCTCCAATTTCAGTTGGGATCAATCTTTTTTGTTCTTTAATTACATATTTTCTTGCAATTATTGTAGAAATCGTTGGCGCGTATGTAGATGGACGACCAATTCCAAGTTTTTCCATTGCTTTTATAAGAGAAGCTTCGTTGTATCTTGCTGGCGCTTCTGTGAATTTTTGTTCGCCGTTTATGTTTTTTAATTCTACCGCGTCGTTTTTATTGACTTCTGGGAGTTGATTTTCAGCGACATTTGATTTATAGATTTTCATAAATCCATCAAATATAATAATATTTCCGCTTGAAACAAATGTAAACTTTTCTGCATCGTCTGAAATCTCTATTTTTGTATTTTTTATTTTCGCACTAGACATTTGACTAGCAACAGCTCTTTCCCAGATTAATTTATATAATTTAAATTGTTTTGCATCTAAATATTGTTCAATTTTTTCTGGTGTGTTTTCCACGCTTGTTGGTCTTATTGCTTCGTGAGCTTCCTGAGCATTTTTAGATTTTGTTTTATATTTTCTGGCATTGGAATATTGTTCTCCTAAATTTTCTTTTATAAATTTGGAACATGATGCAATAAATCCTTCTGATAAATTTACAGAATCAGTTCTCATATAGGTTATAAGACCAGTGCTTCCAGTATGAATTTCTATTCCTTCGTATAATTGTTGAGCTAAAAGCATTGTTTGTTTTGAGCTAAAACCCAATTTATTATTTGCAGATTGTTGCAAAGTTGAAGTTGTAAATGGAGCTAGTGGATTTTTTGCTACATCGTTTGATTCAACATTTGATATTTTATAATCAAGAGATTTTATTTGCGATATTAAATCATCTGACTTTTGATTTGAATTTATTTCAAATTTATCAAAACTTTTTTTATTGATTTTTGTGAGTTCTGATTTTATTTCTGTTTTTTCTTTTGTAAAAAAATCAGCTAGAATTTTCCAATATTCTTGAGATTTAAAATTTCTTATCTCATCTTCTTTGTCGCAAATAAGTCTTACTGCGGCTGATTGAACTCTTCCCGCTGACAATCCTTTTGAAATTTTTTTCCATAAAAATGGAGAAAGTTTGTATCCAACTAATCTATCTAATATTCTTCTTGCTTGCTGAGCATTGACTAGATTTTCATCAAGCTCTCTAGGATTTTCTAGCGCTTTTTCTAGAGCAGTTTTTGTAATTTCATGAAATGCTATTCTTTTGAAGTTTTTTGGTTTTAGTAAATAATTTAAGTGCCATGAAATTGCTTCCCCTTCTCGATCTTCATCAGTTGCGAAAAATACCATTTTTGCTGTTTTTGCCAATTTTTTAAGTTTTAGAACATTTGCTTTTGCTTTTTTTGGAACAGTGTATTCTGGTTCAAAATCTTCTTCTATTTTTACTCCCAATTTTCTCTCTGGCAAGTCCCTGACATGACCATATGAAGATTCAACATCATAACTACTATCCAAAAATTTTTTTATTGTTTTCGCTTTTGTTGGTGATTCAACAATAACTAAATTTTTCATTATTTTGTAATTTATAATTTTTAGAAACTTTTTCTATTTTTTAAAATATAATTTTCATCTATCCATTTTTCTCTTAAACTTCCTGTTAGATACATAGATCCAGTAATTACCAGGCAGTCAGAACTTTCAGTTTGTGTTAATCCAAATTCAAGAGCATGCCATGGATCTAAAAAATAATCTATTTTCGCTTTTGTTCGTAATTTTTTTATTATATTTTTGAATTCAATCATTGAGGCAGTTTTCCTACCGGCATTTAGCGTTAATGATCTTGTAAAAATTATATAATCTGCTAGATGAGCTATTTCTTCAAGAGATTGAGCAACATTTTTATCTGCTACCATACCATAAACAACTATTAGTTTTCTATATTTTATTGTTTTTAAATCTTCTGCTAATTTTTTTAGTTTAATTCTGTTGTGAGCACCATCTATTATTACATGTGGTGATTCTTGAATTGTTTCAAATCTACATGGAAGTTTTGTTTGTTTTATTCCCTTTTCTATTGCTTTTTTATTTATATTGAGAAATTCTCCTATTTTTTTTGCAATCGCACTATTTTTTTCATTAGAACTAATACCCTTTACTTTTATAGATACAAATTTAGATTTTTCTTTATCACATTTTGTTTGGAACATTTTTAAAATTTTAGGACGCTCTTCTGTCGTGATGAGAGTACAGTTCTTTTTTACTATTCCCATTTTTTCTTTTGCTATTAATTCAAGTGTATTTCCTAAAACATCTTGGTGATCATAATCAATATTTGTTATAACAGCATATTTTGTATTTTTTATAACATTTGTAGCGTCATTGAGTCCGCCGAGTCCTACTTCAAGCACAACCCAATCACATTTTTCTTTTGCAAAATATACAAATCCAACAGCCACAAAAACTTCAAAGTATGATGGTACTCCGTATGGACTTTTTATTGCGCATTCTGTTAGTGGTTTTTTGAAACTCTCTATTATATTTGCGAAATCGTTTGGAGAAATATATTCATTATTAATTCTTATTCTTTCTATACTTGTTGTTGTGTGTGGTGAGTAATACGAACCAACTTTATAACCACCACATTTTAAAACATTGTGTATTGCACAAGTTGTTGATCCTTTTCCAGCAGTTCCAGTTACATGAATATATTTTAATTTATTTTGTGGATTTCCTATTAATTTTAAAAAATAATTTAATCTTTCTACAAAAAAAGATCTATTCAATTTACGATTACCTCTTTTCATGTAATCAATAGAGGGTATGTTATTAAGCGATTTTAAGAATTCAACCGCATTTTGATATTTAGAATTTCGCATATTTTATTCATTTATTGATTTAAAAAAAGAAAACATCGCCTAATATTTGAGTTCGTAGATTTGCCCTCCTAAATTTTTAATCAATCCACTTAGCTCCATTTCTGTTAAATTTGACATGACGATATTTGTATTAAGTCTACTATACTCTATGATTTTGTCAACCTTTAAAGGTCCGTCTAAGAGAATTTTATATATAATTTTATGATTTTCAGATAAAAAATTAATTTTTTGTTGTGATTTTTGATTATCTTTTATATTGTATATTTCTAATATATCATTTACATCTGTTATTATTTTTGCGCCTTGTTTTATTAGCATATTGCAACCATCTTGATTTTTGTTAAATATATTCCCAGGACAAGTTAAAACCTCTCTATTTTCAGATAATGCAAAATTGGCAGTAATTAAAGCTCCTGATTTCATACCAGCTTGAACTACAAAAGTTGCCTGCGATAATCCCGCAATTATTCTGTTTCTTTGTGGAAAGTTTTGTTTTTTGTATGGAAAATTTATTCCATATTCTGAAATTATGAGTCCACTTTTTTCTATTTGTTTCGCAAGATTAAGATTTGATAAGGGACTTGGTTTTGTTATATCAGATCCCAAAACAGCAATTGTTTCACCTTTTGTTTTTAATGTTTCTATGTGAGAAAGAGAATCAATTCCATTTGCAAGTCCAGATACTATTGTAATGTTTTTTCTTGCGCAAATGGTGACAAATTTTTCAACTATAGATTTTCCATAAGAGTCAAATTTTCTAGAACCAACCACACTTAAAAAATTTTTATTTTTTAGTAATTCTAAATTTCCTTTTGTAAAAAGCACAAGCGGAGGAGAAAAAATTTGTTTTAATAGATATGGGTAATCGTCGCTAAAATAATTTATTATTTTTATATTTTGCTTCTCGTGTGTTTCCCAAATTGTATTATAATCAATTTTACTTTTTTGATTTATAAAATAATTTGTAAAATTTTCTGTAAATCTATTATTTATTAATTCTTTATAATTTAGGTTCCAAATTTTTTCCCAATCTTTGAATATATCAAATAATTTTTTTACTTTTTTAAAACCAATATTAGGAATTAAAAAAAGGCCCAATAAAATTTTTTTATGTTCTAGCTCCATAATCACTTTTCTAATTGTTATAATGTGATTATATTAGATAATTTTTTATTTTGCAAGTTTTACCCAGCTATTGACAAAAAAATTTAGATATGCTATTATAATATATTATAATATAATAGAAAATTAAAAATATATAAAATATGCATAATTTTGCGGAGAAATTGCCATGATTCTTTAGTAATCAATTAGGCTATTTATATAAAAATATTATTCTCCGCAGCATTATTCATATTTATATTTCTGTTCGCTAGTAGTTTTTAGTTACCCCCCTCCTGGTGGCTTTAAACGCAAGTTAGGTGGCTTTTCTTGCTTCGGCATGTGAGAGCTATTTACACTAGCGGATAGTAATATAAATATGATAAACAATCTTTTGTTCACAAGAGGTTGTTTTTTTATTAAAATTGTGTTAATTTAATACATTACGAAAATATTATTATAAAGGAGGAAAAAAATGAAAAACATTTTTTTCGTGCTGTTGATAATCTTGCTTTTTTTGGTTTTATCTTGCGATAAACCGACTCAAGTGAGATTAAGCGATGGAAATGAGGATGCAAACTTTCATGTTCCAGCATCTTCAGGATTGCTTGGAAATGTTGATCTTCACGTAATTCCTGAAACCATTCAGGGTTCAGCCATTATCCTTATTAATGGTCCTGGGGCGTCTATAGGATATGATATTCGCGATAGAAACGATTCTTCGTTTATTTATTTTGCGGATTCATATATTTCAGCCGGAGGCAAAACCATAGAAACAGGAACTGTCATACCCTACAATAAGTGGGTCCATATTCGTTTGGTGATTTACAAGTCAGGGTTATCTGGCTATGTGGTGTCATTTTTACAACTGCTTGGATTAGATTTTTTTGATTCGATTGAAGAGTATATGATCGAATCAGTTTATGAAGCGGATTTTATGTTTGAGGGTCCGTCTCATGTGAAAAAAACTCAGTGGATTAAACACTGAGAATAATAATAAAAAGCCCACTAATCTTGACTTAGTGGGCTTTTCTATTTATATAAAAATTGATTTATAATAAGGATTCTATTTTTTTTACAGCTTCTTGTAATGCTAAATTTATTTTTTCTATTTCACTGTTCATAAATTTTTGAAGCACAATATCTTCGCTTGGAATATTTTTCATTTCATCATTTTTAATTCCAATTCTAATTCTCATAAATTCACTTCCACCTAATTTTTCTATGATTGATTTTATACCATTGTGTCCAGCAGATGATTTAAATATTCCAGATTTCACTTCTCCCATTTCAATATCCAAATCGTCATAAATAATTATGATATCTTTTATGTCAATTTTATAATATTGTTTTATTAAACTAACTGCATCACCACTTAAATTCATAAAAGTTGTTGGTTTAGCAACAATAATTTCTCTAGATTTTAGAATTTCTGATTTCAATTTTTTATTTTCAGTAAACTTCCCTAAGTTGTTATTATCTATAAATAAATCAACTGCCATGAATCCGGCATTGTGTTTTGTTTCTTTGTATTCTTTTCCGGGATTTCCTAATCCGACTATAAGTTTCATATTGTTATTCAAGATTAGCTTTATTATTTTTTTAACATTTTTTTAAGTTTTTTAACATAAATAGAAATTGAAAGTCCATATAAATCAAATTCTTCTCTGAGTTTTTTGCTTATAAATCTTACATATGATTCATTTAAACTTGTTTTATATCCGATTACAATTTCAAAAGATAATTTGTGCTCAGATTTTGTAATTTCATAAATTTTTGGTTTTTTTCTTCCTTTTCCAATTGTTGGTGGATGAATTTTTATAATTTTTTGTCTGAATTTTTCCAGAGCAGATTTATCAATTTGGATTTTTGATTTTTCGTATAATTTAATTGCTTCATCTAATATTCTTAAAACTCTAGTTTTATCAATTGCTGAAACAGGGATTATTTTTGCCCACCATAGAAATGGCATTATGTTATTATAATACTGTACATATTTGTCATAGGTTTTTAAATTTTTATCATTTATTAAATCCCATTTATTCGCTACGACAATAAGTGATTTTTTAGATTTAATCGCAAGTTGCGCAATTTTCATATCTCCAACAGAAATATTTTTCGAAACATCTGTCACTAAAATTATAATATTTGTTTTCGCAATTGCTTTTTTAGTTTGATCAACCGATTTTTGTTCTAATTCATTTTGTTTTGTTTTAGTTTTTCTTTTTCTTATTCCTGCAGTATCAATTAATACAAATGGATATCCTTTGAATTGAAATGGAATAAATTGCGCATCTCTTGTTGTGTGTTCTTCGTGAGAAACAATTACACGCTCTTCGTTTAATATCGAATTAATAATAGAGGATTTGCCAACATTTGTTTTTCCTATAAAAGCAATTTTTATTTCTTCTTTTTCTGTTGTTTTTTTAGATTTTAATTTTATGTTTTTAATTTTTTCAACTACCATATCAAGTAAATCACCAGTTCCAGATCCTGTTATTGCAGAAATTTTTTTTGGTTCACCTAGTCCTAATTTTATAAATTCATCAGCCTGTATTCTCTCTTTTTTATTTCCGCATTTATTCGCAACTAAAATATAATTCAATTTATTTCTTTTTATATATGATGCGAAATTTTTGTCCTGCGGAAGTATCCCAACTTTAGCATCAACTAAAAATAATATTAAATGTGATTGAGAAATTATTTTTTCTGCTTGCTCGATTATTTTTTTATCAACTAAACTATCCTTTTCTTTTTTCTTAAATAAATCATCTTCTATTCCGCCGGTGTCAACTATATTAAAAACTTTTCCAAGCCATTCTGTTTCTTGAGAATTAATATCTCTTGTTGTCCCAGGAATTGTGCTTGTAATAGCTTTATTTTTTACGAGCAAATTAAAAAGAGTGGACTTCCCCACATTAGTCCTTCCCACGATTGAAACAATTGGAAGATTTTTATTCATTATATTTTAGTAACTAGCTTTCAGCTATAAATTTTATAAATCAAGTTTTATTTAAATTAATTTATTTTTACTATTATATAGGCTGAAAGTTTTGAGATTAACAATTACGATTATTTTTGGTCTTTACCGAGAAGAATTAAGAAATCTATTTTACCATCCATTAAATAATCTTTAAGATTTTCTGATAAAACATTTGTTCTTATTCCACCTATTTTATTTTGAATTTTTGTAAGTGTTTGAGGGTATTTATTATTACTTAAATCATAGATTATTGTTGATGTTGAATTTTTTGTAGGAGCATTTTCTATTCTTGAAATTGTTAGTCCCTGCGCTTCTAAAATTTTTGCTTTTTTACTTGCAAGTCCTGATTGGTCTGTTCCATTTAATATATATATTGTAGCATTTTCTTGTTGCGCTTGCATCGAAATTTTATCTTGATTTTCAAATAGATTTTTGAAAAAATCTTGTATTATGCCGAAGTTGCCTCCTTTTGGGATGAGTATCCACGCGCCGTCATAAGTTGAGGTTGTGCTTGTGAGTAAATTATCTGGAGCATCATTTATAACTTTGTTGTAAATTTTATTTTTGTCAATTTCTTTTAAAATATCTACAAATCTTATGGCCTCCCAGGTTTCTACATCTGTTTTTACATATTCATTTAAAATTTTAAAAAGTTTAGAAATTTTATTAGGGTTTGTAATCGTAGAAAAACTTAATATTTTGTCTTTTACAGAACTTATTATTTTCATTTGTCTTTTGCTTCTTGCATAATCAGAGCCCTCAAAACCACTTCCATCAATTACTATTCCGTGGCGACTTCTTGCAAATTTTAATGCCTCGTCACCATCTAAATGCTGTTGTCCCTTTTTAAATTGAACGGTTTGAATTTTATGATTGTTTGTTGGGTATTGATAATCTACAAAACTATTTTCTATATATACATCTACTCCGCCAAGTGCATTTACAATTTCCTTAAAACCAAAAAAATCTACAGACACGCCATAATGTATCGGGATTCCAATATTTTCTTCAATATTTTGTTCTGCATATTTCAGTCCATTGCCTTTTTCTATACTTTCTCCTATGGAATATAAGTGATTTATTTTTTTATACATTCCATTTTCTGTTTTAACAATCAGATCTCTTGGAATTGAAACCATATAAACTTCATTTGTTTCATATTCATAACTCAAAAGTATTATTGTATCTGTTAGAAATGGTCCATCATGACCCTCTCCACCCATTCCAAGTATTAATACATTTGTTCTTCCATCAGATTCGCCTTTTAATTTTTTGAAATCAGAAGAAATCAAGGAAGATATTTGTCTGATTAAAGAATTTTTTTGAATTGTCTGTGCAAAACTAGATTTAGAACTTGAAGCGATAACAGAAAGTATTAGTATTGTTGATAGAAATCCAATCAAAAACAAAAAAAGCACATTTTTTATTATGAACATTAATCTGCTTTTTTCATATCGCTTTCTTGCTGTTTCTAAACTTTCTTCACCATTGTCATCGATAAAAAATTTTTTCTGTTTTTTCATTTTATTCTGAATTGTATTAAGTTTTATTCTTAAGTTATAATAATATAAAAAAGATATTTTATCAAGATATTTGTCTACTTGTACAGTTTTGTATTTTTAATCAATGTATTATATAATTAATTTATACTATAAATTATTAATACTATGGGAGAAACACAAAACAATAGAGATTATTTTGGTAAAAAAATAGATGAGATAATAGATTCAATTGTTGG
Organism: bacterium; assembly: GCA_029555085.1. Taxonomy (GTDB): domain Bacteria; phylum Patescibacteriota; class Patescibacteriia; order UBA1558; family S5-K13; genus STF1-138. The sequence continues at coordinate 35,988 of JAKPTO010000030.1, forward strand.
TTTTTTCTTTGAAACATTTCCATATATTTCACTTATGCTAGCTTTTTTGTTTTTGCTTTATAAATTATTAAAGCCAGCTATAATAATTGAATATTAAATATTATTAAATATAAAAATAAAAACGGGCTCTTATGGAGAGTCTGTTTTTTGTTGAAAATGTTATTCGCCAACGCAGAATTTTTCCGCGTTATTGGAACAGTCAGTGCATCCGCAATAAGGTTTTTTTTCATCATTGCTTGGCATGAGGCCTGTTCCCTTGCATGTTTCGCAGATGTTTCCGTCGGCTCGTTTACCAGAGCCCCTGTTATTTTCTCCAGAAGCAATCCAGTTTTCTCGAGGAATAAATGTTCGAGTATCTGGGGCTTCTTTTTGTGCATTGCCACGGGGTTTGTATACTGACTTCCCCTTGGGGTTTTTTGTATTTGGAAAAAGCATTTTTCCTCCATAATATGTATTTTTCTGAAATAAATATTGCATATTTTAACAAAAATGTCAATAGCAAGATAAATCTAATTATTTATTTATATATAAAATAAAACAATCCCACAAATGAGATTGTTGCCTTGTAACTTTCGCCTAAAAGTATTATTTTTTTATTGGCTTTGCCATTTCTTTAATACATCTAGCACAAACCTTCGCTGATTTTCCATTTATTTTTTTTGATTGCAGATTAATTCCTATGGCTCTTTTTGTCTTTCTTTGAGAATGACTTTTTAAATTACCACTTGTGGTGCCACGTTTGCAAATTGAACAAACTCTTGCCATATATTTGTAATTTGAATATTAATAATTTATAATGATAAATATATATTATTTTTATAATTTTGTCAATAATATGATATTAAATTCACTATTTACAAATCCAATGTTATTTATTGCATGGCTTGTTGCGATAATTTTTGCACTTACAATTCATGAATTTTTTCACGCGTATGTAGCTTTAAAACAAGGTGACCCAACAGCAAAATTAATGGGAAGACTTAGTTTAAACCCCCTTGTTCACATTGATGTTTTTGGTTTTATATCAATTCTTTTAGTTGGATTTGGTTGGGCAAAACCAGTGCCAGTAAATCCACTTTATTTTAAAAATAAAAAATGGGGAGATGCAATTGTTTCAGTTGCTGGACCATTATCAAATTTTATTTCCGCAACAATTTTTATTATGTTTTTTGTTATTGGAGTAAAATTAAATATTATAAATTACGATTTATTAATAAACACTATAAATTATTTTGTAGGTTATGGTTCCGTTTATAATTTAGGATATTATTTTTTAATTTCTTTAATAGTTATAAATATAGCGCTAGGAGTTTTTAATCTTATCCCAATTCCACCGCTAGATGGTTATCATATATTATTTGCAGTATTGCCAAATTCTTTTAATGATGTAAAAGTTTGGCTTTTGAAAAATGGACCAACATTTTTATTAATTATAATTTTAGCCGATAGTTTTTTAAATATAGGAGTTTTTTCTTATCTATTTAATTTAATATTTAATGCTCTTGGCAAATTAATTTTAGGTTAATCTCTAATAATATTGACTAATCGTATAAGTTGTGATAACCTATTTTAATATTAGTAACAAATTTTATTTTAATAATTTTAATGTACCCAAATATCTAACTGGGTAGTCAAAATAAATGCCAACAATAAATCAATTAGTAAAAAAACCAAGGAAGGATCCAAGGAAAAGACCAAGTACTGTGGGTCTTAAATTCAGACAAAACACTTTAAAGAGAACAAAAAAATATAATTCAGTTGGTTCTCCATTTAAAAGAGGGGTTTGTATAAAAGTAACTACAACAACTCCAAAAAAACCTAATTCAGCACTGCGCAAAATTGCGAGAGTAAGATTATCCAATGGTCAAGAAGTAACAGCTTATATACCTGGAGTGGGACATAATTTACAGGAACACTCTATAGTTATGGTAAGAGGTGGTAGAGTAAAGGACTTACCGGGGGTTGCTTATCACATAGTTCGTGGTGTTTATGATTCACAGGGTGTTGAAAATAGAAAGCAGGGAAGGTCTCTTTATGGAGCAAAAAAACCTAAAAAATAATTAAAATAGCAATTAAACTAGTTTTAGTCACTAGGAACTAAAAGTTAAAATTAATATATGAGAGGTAAACCACAATCAAAAAGAAAGATTAAACCAGATCCAAAATTTAATAGTTTGGTTATTGGAAAATTTATAAACTATATAATGAGAAATGGTAAAAAAGCCATGGCCCAAACAATAGTTTATAAATCACTTGATATAATTTCAGAAAAAACAAAACAAGATGGACTTGCTGTTTTTAATCAAGCAATAAAAAATGTTGCTCCAACACTTGAAGTTAAGGGAAGGAGAGTTGGTGGAGCAAATTATCAGGTTCCAGTTGTTGTTTCCAATGAAAGAAAACAAGTATTAGCATTTAGATGGATAATTGATGCAGCAAAATCAAGAAAGGGAAAAGCAATGTCAGAAAAATTAGCCGATGAGATAATTTCTGCATCTACAAATGAAGGCGAAGCAATAAAGAAAAGAACAAATATTCATAAAATGGCTGAATCTAATAGAGCTTTTGCTCATTTTGCCAGGTAATTTTTAGCTGTAGGTTTTTAACTGTCAGCTTTTATTTTTTAAAATTTATTTAAAATTTAGAATTTAAAATTATATGTCGAGACAATATTCATTAGAAGATACTAGAAATATTGGGATTATTGCCCATATAGACGCTGGTAAAACAACAACTACTGAGCGTATTTTGTTTTATACAGGTAAAAAACATAAAATGGGAGAAACGCATGATGGAACAGCAGACATGGATTGGATGGAGCAAGAAAAAGAAAGAGGGATAACAATCACATCAGCTGCTACAACATGTTTTTGGAATAATAAAAGAATTAATATAATTGATACTCCAGGACATGTGGATTTTACCGCTGAGGTGGAGAGATCTTTAAGAGTTTTAGATGGAGCTGTTTGTGTTTTTGATGGTTCGCAAGGAGTTGAACCACAATCTGAAACAGTATGGAGACAAGCAGACAAATATCATGTTCCAAGATTAGCCTATATTAACAAGATGGCAAAAATGGGAGCGGATTTTTATATGAGCGTTGATTCAATTTTTAAAAGATTGTCACAAAAAGCTGTTCCTATACAGATTCCAATTGGAGCAGAGAGCGAATTTCTTGGAGTTGTAGATCTTATAAAAATGAAAGCATATAAATTTGAAGGGCAAAGTGGAGAAAAAATTGTTGAAATTGAAATTCCAGAAAATTTAAAAGACAAGGCACTTGAATTTAGAGCTAAACTTGTCGAAGTTGCTGCAGAGGGTTCTGATGAACTTACAGAAAAATATTTGAGTGGTGGTGATTTATCAGAAGAAGATATAAAAACAGGATTAAGAGCATTAGTATTAAAAGGAGGAGTTTATCCAGTATTGTGCGGAGATGCACTTACGAATCAAGGCATTCAATTTGTTCTTGATGCTGTTGTTGATTATTTACCATCACCAGTTGAGGTTCCTCCAATAGAGGGAATTGATAAAAGAACAGGAGAAAAAATTCATAGAAAAACAGATGATAATGAAAAATTTTCAGCTCTAGCATTTAAAGTTGCAACAGATCCTTTTATTGGAAAATTAATTTTTGTAAGAGTTTATTCTGGAGTTTTAAAAGCGGGATCTTATGTTTATAATTCTTCTACAGACACAAAAGAAAGAATTGCAAGAATTGTTTACCTTCATGCAAATTCTAGAGAAGAGGTTAGTGAAATTTATGCGGGAGACATTGCAGGAGTTGTGGGGTTAAAAGATACAAAAACAGGAAACACATTGTGTTCTGAAGGTGATGATATAATATTAGAATCAATTACATTTCCAGAACCAGTTATTCATATGGCAATTGAACCAAAAACAAAACAAGATCAAGAAAAAATGGGCTTGGCTCTTGCTAAGCTTTCAGAAGAAGATCCTACATTTAGGATTAAGACAGATGAAGAAACACAACAGGTTATTATTGCTGGAATGGGAGAATTACATCTGGATGTTTTAGTTGATAGAATGAGAAGGGAATTTAAAGTTGAGGTGGGCACAGGACAGCCACAGGTTGCTTATAAAGAAACAATAAAAGGGACAGCAGAAGCAGAGGGAAAATATATTAAACAATCAGGTGGTCGTGGACAATATGGTCATTGTTGGATTAGAGTTGAGTCCCGTGAAAGAGGGAAGGGACATGAATTTGTTGATGAGATTAAAGGTGGAGTAATTCCAAGAGAGTTTATTCCAGCTATTCAAAAAGGTATAAAAGAAGCATGCGATGAAGGAATTCTTGCGCATTATCCAGTTATTGATGTAAAAGCAACGGTTTATGATGGATCTTACCATGAAGTTGACTCGTCTGAGGCTGCATTTAAAATTGCGGCTTCAAAAGCATTCAAAGATGCTTGTCGCGCTGCTCAACCAATAATTTTAGAACCAATTATGAAAGTCAATGCAATAACTCCGGAAGAATACATGGGAGATGTTATTGGAGATTTAAATTCAAAAAGAGGACAAATTGATAGTATGGAAGATAGAGTAAATCTAAAATCTATAAATGCAAAAGTTCCATTATCAGAATTATTTGGTTATGCAACAACTCTTCGTGGGATGACTCAGGGAAGAGCAAGTTACACAATGGAATTTAGTCATTATCAAGAAGTCCCTCAAAAAATTGCTCAGGAAATTATAGAAGGGAAAAGAAAGTAAATTAGATTTCATATTTCAAATTTAGATTAATAGAATTTTAGTTGTTTGAAAATTGAAATCTAAAAATTAAGAACAAAAATATGGATATTGATAAAATAATAGACATTGTTAAAAAAACAAACAAAGAAGTTGTTCTTTTGCGTGAAAATGGAGATGCTTATGTTGTTTCAAAATTGGAAGATTTTTATAAAAATCTAGATAAAGATGCGAATGACTATAATAAAAAATCAGATGATGATTATGCTATCTCTGTAAAGAAATTAATAATGCCATGACATTTGCATTTTTTTGAATAATTTGTTATTATAGTTTATGCATTTATTTTTTTAATAAATTTTTAATAAAATTTTTAGTGGTTTTCCACTATGGTATCTAATTTAATTAATTATTCTCGATTCAAGTCAAGCTTGACTTGATGAGGTAAATAAAATTATGGCAGAAACATTTAACAGAACAAAATCACATGTAAACGTAGGTACAATCGGCCACGTTGATCATGGAAAAACAACTTTAACAGCTGCTATCTTAAAGGTTTTGGCAGTTCATGGTGGTGTTGCTCAAAATAAATCAGTTGATCAAATTGATAACGCACCAGAAGAAAAGGAAAGAGGTATTACTATTGCTACTTCTCACGTAGAATATGAATCAGAAAAAAGACACTATGCTCACGTTGATTGTCCAGGACACGCTGACTATGTAAAAAATATGATTACCGGCGCTGCACAAATGGACGGAGCAATACTTGTAGTGTCAGCTGCTGATGGAGCTATGCCTCAGACAAGGGAACATATTGTTCTAGCAAGACAAGTTGGAGTTCCTTATATTATTGTTTTCTTGAATAAGGTTGATCAGGTAAGTGACCCAGAACTTATTGATTTAGTTGAGGAAGAAGTAAGAGATCTATTAAAAAAATATGAATTCCCTGGTGATGAAGTTCCATTCGTAAGAGGATCAGCACTTAAAGCATTAGAGGATCCACAAGGTGAGGCATCAAAACCAATATTAGAACTTGTTTCTAAGTTAGATGAATATATTCCAGAGCCAGTCAGAGAACTAGATAAACCATTTTTAATGCCAATTGAAGATATCTTCTCAATTGAAGGAAGAGGAACAGTAGTAACAGGAAGAATTGAGAGAGGTATTGTTAAATTAAGTGATGAGGTTGAAATGGTGGGTATTAGACCAACTGTAAAAACAGTTGTTACTGGTATTGAAATGTTTAACAAATCTCTTGATCAAGGACAAGCTGGAGACAACGCTGGAATATTATTAAGAGGTACAAAGAAAGACGATGTTGAAAGAGGACAAGTTTTAGCAAAACCAGGAAGCATTACCCCACATACAGATTTTGAAGCAGAAGTTTATATTTTATCCAAAGAAGAAGGTGGAAGACATACACCATTTTTCAAGGGTTACAAACCACAATTCTATATTAGAACTTCAGATGTTACAGGTGATGTAGAATTACCAGAAGGAACAGAAATGGTTATGCCTGGAGATACAGTTAATTTGAAAGTTAAATTAATTCACCCAGTAGCATTAGAAGAAAAACAAAGATTCGCAATCAGAGAAGGTGGTAAAACTGTTGGAGCAGGGGTTGTTGTTAAGATTATGAAATAAATTTATTTATTTTCCCTCATCGAATTTGACTCGATGAGGGAAAATTGTATATTAATAATTTATATTTATGGAGAAGAATAAGAGTAAAAAAGAAAAAGTAGAAGAAAATTTGATAACTAATAGAATCAGAATAAGACTCAAAGCATACGATCACATGCTTATTGATCAATCGACAAAAACAATTGTTGATGTAGCACTTCGCAATGGTGCAAAAGTAATAGGACCAATTCCATTACCAACAGATATTAAAAAATACACAGTATTAAAATCAACTTTTGTACATAAGGATGCCAGAGATCAATACGAAATGAGAACACATAAAAGACTTTTAGATATCATAGAACCAGATAGAAAAACAATAGACGCGCTTATGAGCTTAGACCTTCCAAACGGTGTTGACATAGAGATAAAGATGTGATAAGCTCTTTTTAAGTTATTTTTTTTAATTGTTTTGAAGGGAACATTTAAAAACCCCCATCAAGGGGAAGTGTTAGATGGCTTTTCAATAACAAGTAGGAGATTGAAAAAAGCATTAATTAAATTCTGCAAAATTAATATTAAATTTAGCAGAATCGCAATTTTACATTTTTTAAACCCAAGTGTGTTTAAAAGAGGTAAGGTTACGATTTTTTATATTATAAGGACATGAATTTCATAGTAGGAACAAAAATAAAAATGACTCAAATATTTACAGAAGATGGTAGAGTTATTCCAGTTACAGAAATTAGCGCAAAACCAAATACTGTATTGAGGGTTAAAACAAAAGAAACAGACGGATATGAATCTGTTGTTTTGGCATACGGAGAGAAGAATAAGATAAAAAAATCTTTATCTGGATTTTTTAAAAATTTAGGAAAATTTAGGGGCGTGAAAGAATTTAGAATAGATGATATGAAATTCGACTTAAAACCAGGAGATAAAATTGGACTCGATTCTTTTACAGAGGGAGAAAAAGTAAAGGTTTCTTCAGTTTCAAAAGGTAAAGGTTTTCAGGGCGTTGTAAAAAGACATGGATTTAATGGTGGACCAAGAACTCATGGTGATAAAGATCAGTTGAGAATGGGTGGATCGATTGGCGCGACTGAACCAAGAAGAGTTTTCAAGGGAAAAAAAATGCCTGGAAGAATGGGTGGAGAAATGGTATCAATTAAAAATTTAGAAATTGTGAAAATTGATTTAGAGAATCATTTATTATATGTGAGAGGTGCTGTATCTGGTGGAAGAAATGCTTTGGTTATGATTTATGGATCCGGAGATATAAAAGTTCATGAAGAACAAAAGAAAAATATTGAAACACCAGAGACAAACACAGAAGAACCAAAGGTTGTTGAATCAATTGATAATTCAATTGAGGTTCCAATAACAACAGAAACTGAAAAACCACAAGAAGTACAACAAGAAGTACAAGAAGCAGTAGAAGAAACCTCAAAAGTTGATGAAACCCCAGAGACCGAAAATAAAGAAGAAATAAAGGAAGAAACAAAAGAAGAAAAATAATTTTATGTTAAAGACAAAGATTTACAATTTAGAGGCAAAAGAAATTGGAGAATTGCAACTCGATAAGAGGATTTTTGGAGTTAAAATAAATGAACCAGTTGTTCAACAAGTTGTAGAGGCTCATCTTGCAAATAGGCGTCAAGTTTTAGCACATACAAAACAAATTGGGGAAGTTCGTGGTGGTGGAAAAAAACCATGGAGACAAAAAGGAACAGGACGCGCAAGACATGGCTCTATCAGGTCACCACTATGGAAAGGTGGTTCTGTAACTTTCGGTCCTACAAAGGATAGAAATTTTGCGAAAAAAGTAAATCAGAAAATGAAACAAAAAGCATTATTTATGGTTTTATCAGACAAATTCAATGAAAATAAATTAACAGTTTTAGAGGATTTTAATTTAACAACAAGAAAAACAAAAGATTTATTATCAGCAATTTCAAAATTCAATTTAAAAGATAAAAAAATTATAATTGGCATTGATAAAAAAGATTCAAACATGCAAGAAGCTTCAAAGAATTTAAAAACTGTTAAAGTTATGCCAATTGCAAGTTTTAATGTATATTCATTATTAAATTTTGATAATTTGTTTTTGACAAAAAAAGCAGTAGAAGCAATTAGTAAACATTTTAATAAGATTAAATCAAGTTAATCTTGAAAATTATATGGGAATTTTTAGTAAAAAAAAGAAGAAGATTGATAAAAAAGAAGTTGTTAAACAAACAAAGGATTTGACTATTGATGAAATTTCAAAAGATAAATCAAAAAAAACAGATAAAAAAGAAAAAGTTAAAAAATCAGAAGATTTAACTATTGAAGAAATAAAACAAGAAAAGTCAAAGAAATTAGGAAAAGGCAAAAAAGTGGAATCTGGGAAGGATACAAAGGAATCATATAAAATTTTAGTAAGAGCACTTATTACAGAAAAAGCATCTTATTTAAAATCAGAAAATAAATATTTATTTGAAGTTACAAAAACTGCAACCAAAAATGAAATAAAAAAAGCAATTTTTCATGTTTATGGATGTTGGCCAGAGAGTATTAATATAATAAATATAGGTGGCAAGCGTGTAAGATATGGAAAGAATGCCGGAACAACAAAAGGAAAGAAAAAAGCAATAGTAACGCTTAAAAAAGGAGATAGTATAGAAATTTACGAAGGAGTTTAATAATTTATTGATAGATTAATTACATAATAGGATAATTGAAAAATAGTATGGCAATAAAATTATACAAACCTACTACACCGGGAAGAAGAAAGACATCAGTTATTTCAAGTCCTTTAGTTTCCAAAAAAGCAAAATTGCCAAAAAATTTAGTTACAATAAGAAAAAAACATTCAGGAAGAAATAATCAGGGAAAAATTACAGTAAGACACAAAGGCGGTGGTGAAAAAAGATACATAAGGATAGTTGATTTTAAAATGGATAAATATGATATTCCAGCAAAAATTGAAAGAATAGAGTATGATCCAAATAGAAATGCAAATATAGCGCTAGTTTGTTATAGAGATGGAGAAAGAAGATATGTTTTAGCGCATGAGGGGATAAAAATAGGCGAACATATTGTATCATCAAAAACAAAACTAACAATATCAGAAGGAAATAGATTCCCATTGTCACTTATTCCAACAGGAATTTCAGTGTATAATGTAGAGTTAAAACCAGGGACTGGTGGTAAATTAGCAAGAAGCGCTGGAAGTAGTTTAACATTTATTGGAATAGATGGAGACAGAGCACAATTAAAATTACCATCAGGAGAAATGAGAATTGTTTCAAAGGATTGTTGTGCGACAATAGGAACTGTTTCAAATTCAGAATACAGAAATATAAGATGGGGTAAGGCAGGAAGAATGAGACATCGTGGAATAAAACCTGCGGTTCGTGGAAAGGTAATGAATCCATGTGATCACCCACACGGAGGTGGAGAAGGAAAACATCCTATTGGTATGAAACATCCAAAAACACTTTGGGGCAAACCAGCGCTAGGAGTTAAAACAAGAAAGAATAATAAATATAGTGATAAATTTATAATTGCAAGAAGAAAAAAAAGAAGATAAATAATTTAAACTAGATTTTAATAAAAATATGTCAAGAAGTTTAAAAAAATTACCATTTACATGTCCTAAGCTTTTGAATAAATTATCAAAGATTAAGCCAGGAGATAAAACAACGATTATAAAGACATGGTCAAGGGCATCAACAATAACTCCCGAGATGGTCGGATATACTATTTATGTTCATAATGGCAAAGATCATTTACCAGTATTTGTTGTTGAAAATATGGTTGGACATAAATTAGGAGAATTTTCACCTACAAGAAAGTTTGTTTCTCATGGTGGTAAAATGGCGAAAGCCCAATCAAAGAAAAAATAATTTTAAATTATTAATATTATGCAGGTAACAGCAAAATTAAAAAGCTATCATGTGTCTCCAAGAAAAGTAAGACTTGTTGTTGATGTAATAAGAGGATTAGATGTTTTAGATGCAATAGCGCAGTTAGAGAATTTAAATAAAAGATCGTCAGGTGGGATTTTAAAGCTTTTGAATTCTGCAATTGCAAATGCCGTAAATAATTTTTCCTTAGAAAAAAATAATTTATATGTAAAAACAATTTTTGTAGATAAAGGGATGGTTTATAAAAGATGGATGCCAAAAGCACACGGTTCAGCTGGAAGAATTAGAAAAATAACAAGCCATGTTACAATTATCCTTGATGAAAGAATTCCAAGCGATTCAAAAAAGAAGATTAAAAAACAAAAAACCGAAACTAAAGAAGATATAGATATTATTGATATAAAAGATATTAAAAAAGAATCTGTGCAGAGCGTAAAACCAGTAAAAAAACAGAAATTGTCAGTAAATAAACCACAACAAAAATCTAAATCAATTAAAAATTTTATAAGGAAAGTAGGAGATAAATAAAATGGGACAGAAAGTAAATCCAATAATATTTAGAATGGGCATGTCACAATCATGGAAATCCAAATGGTTTAGTGACAAACACTATATAGAGTATTTAAAGCAGGATGTTTTAGTTAGAAAATTTTTAAAAAACAAATTAAAAGATGCTGGTATTGATGAAATTGAAATAAAAAGATCCGCTGATGTTATAGAAATTGTGATTTATTCTTCAAGGCCAGGTGTTATTATTGGTCGCGGTGGTACTGGCGTGGAGGATATTAAAAAAGAAATTATATCAAAGTATTTTAAAAATATAAAAAAGAATTTAAAGATAACCATAGAGGAAGTGAAACAACCAATGACAAGTGCTGCAATTGTGTTGCAAGGTATGATTGATCAGATAGAAAAAAGATTGCCATATAGAAAAGTAATGAAAAAAACAATAGAAAAAGTTATGCAAGCGGGTAATATAGGTGTGAAAATTACAATGTCCGGAAGATTAAATGGTGTTGAGATTGCAAGAACAGAAACATTAAAAAATGGCAGATTACCACTTCACACATTTCGTGCTAATATTGACTATTCAAGAGGAGCAGCACATACAACTTATGGAGCAATTGGAATTAAAATATGGATTTATAAAGCAGATGCAGTTACAGGTTCGGAAAATCAAGAATTAAAGCGTGAAAATAGACAAAGATTTAATAAATTTGATAATAAAAGGGGTTTTGATAAATCAGCAAAAAGACCACAGGTTTCCCCAAGAGATCGTGTTAGGGTGAGTGAGAAAAAGTCTGAAACTAAAAAGTCCCCAGCAAAGACAAATATAAAGACAAGTACAAAGAAATAATTTAAATTAAAGATATGTTAGCACCAAAAAAAGAAAAATATAAAAAATGGCAAAGAGGTGATCAGATTAGAGGTATTGCTACTTCAAATAATGAAGTAAGTTTTGGTAGTTTTGGATTAAAAACCAAGGAATCTGGATGGATAACATCAAGACAGATTGAATCAGCAAGACGCGCTATTGTTCATCATTTACAGAGAGGTGCTAAATATTGGATTAGAATTTTTCCAAGCAAACCAATAACATCTAAAAGTGGAGAAATTCCAATGGGTAAAGGAAAAGGAGCAGTTGATCACTATGTGGCTGTTGTGAAACCAGGAAATATATTGTTTGAAATAGAGGGAATAAAAGAGGAGTTAGCAAAAAGAGCATTACAGTTAGCAGCTCATAAATTACCAGTTAAATGTATTTTTGTAAAAAAATAACAATATGAAATTTAAAGAATTAAAAGAGAAAAAGATAAAAGATTTACACGAGCTTTTGAAAGAAAAAAGAGAACAATTTAGATCTTTAAGATTTAGTATTTCTTCAGATCAAGAAAAAAATGTAAGAAAAATTAGATCAGTTAAAAAAGAAATAGCTCAAATTTTAACCTTATTAAATAGTAAAAATAAAATAGAAAATAAAGATTCAGTTATAACAGAGGAAGAAGATAAATAACTTAATCGAGCTAAGCTCGGATAAATAAATATGACACAAGAAATTAAAAAAGAAGCAAGAAAAAAACAATTTAGGGAACTAAAGGGTGTGGTTATTAGTAATAAAATGAATAAAACCGTTACAGTCAAAGTTGATACAAGTAGACAACATAAAATTTATAAAAAAAGATATGTTGTGAGTAATAAATATAAGGCGCATGATGAGTATAATCAATATAAGGTAGGTGACTATGTAGCAATAAGACAAGTTAAGCCAATATCAAAGGATAAAAAATGGCAAGTAATTAGAAAAATAAAGTAAATCGTATGATACAAATGAATACAATGTTAACCGTAGCTGATAATACAGGGGCAAAAAAGGCCCAGTGCATTAAAGTACTTGGCGGGACAAGAAGAAGATATGCTAGAATTGGGGATATAATTGTTATTGTTGTTAAATCAGCTCAACCACATCAAATGGTAAAAAAGAGTGATGTATTAAAAGCAGTTATTGTAAGACAACATAAAGAATTAAGAAGACCAAGTGGAGTTTATATAAGATTTGATGATAATGCGGTCGTGATTTTAGATAAGAATAATAAGGATCCAAAAGGAACAAGAATTTTTGGACCAGTAGCAAGAGAATTACGCGCGAAAGGATTTAATAAAATAATTTCACTTGCGCCGGAAGTATTATAAATTGAGACGCGGGAACTAGTATTTAGAAGTCGCACATAATAACTTCTAAGCTCTAGGATCCGAATATAAATATATGAAAATTAAGAAAAATGATACAGTAAAGATATTAAAAGGAAAAGATAAGGGTAAAACAGGAAAAGTTACTCAGGTTTTTCCAAATGAAGAAAAAATAGTTATTGATGGAATAAATAAAAGATATAAAAATTTGAAATCAAGAAGACAGGGAGAAAAGGGACAAAGGATAGAATTTTTTGCTCCAATGAGTTATTCCAATGTTGCAATTATATGTAAAAAATGTGGGAGACCAACAAGAGTTGGATATAAATTTTCTGAAAATAAAGAAAAATATAGAATTTGTAGAAAATGTAAAGAGTCAATTGATTAATAGTTTTAACAAAATATTATGTCAACAATTAATATAAAAGAGAAATATCAAAAAGAAGTTTTAAAACAATTAAAACAAGATTTGAATTTGAAAAATGTTTTACAAACACCAAAATTAGAAAAAGTAACTTTAAATGTTGGTTTGGGTAAATCTTTATCAAATAAGGATTATATTAAAGTAGTAGAAGATACATTGAGAAGAATTACAGGACAACATCCAATTTTGACAAAAGCGAAAAAGTCAATTTCATCATTTAAGATAAGAGAAGGAATGGTAGTGGGAGCAAAGGTTACTTTACGAGGTAAGAGAATGTATGATTTTTTAGATAAATTAATTAATATAACATTTCCTAGGGTAAAAGATTTTAGAGGAATTGATGTATCCAAGGGAAAACATTTTGATAAGCATGGTAATTTTTCATATGGTTTTAAAGAGCACATTTCTTTTCCAGAAATAAAAGCAGATGAAGTTGAAAATATTCACGGACTTGAAGTTACAATATCAACCACAGCAAAAAATCCATTCGAATGTTATCTTCTTTTAAAGTATTTGGGTTTTCCATTTGTAGTTGAAGAGAAAAATGAAGACGCTTTAAGAGAAAAATATTTATCTAAAAAGAATTAATTCCAAAAAAGGAAAATAAAATATTATGGCAACAAAATCACAGATAGCAAGATCACAAAAAAAACCAAAATTTTCTACAAGAAAAAATAGAAGATGTTGGAGATGTGGAAGAATCAGAGCGTATATGAGAGATTTTGATTTATGTAGAATTTGTTTTAGAGAACTTGCAAGTAAAGGTGAGATGCCCGGAATTAAGAAATCAAGTTGGTAAATATAATTAATTAAATAAAATTTTATATCAATATTATGATGACAGATCCAATAGCAGACATGTTAACAAGAATAAGAAATGCTCAGGCCGTGAGGAAGGAAGATTTGGTTATGCCATTTTCAAAAATTAAATATGAAATTTTAAAACTACTCGCAAGAGAGGGTTATATTGAGTCAGTAGAAAAAATAGAAGAAAAATCTCACCCAGAATTACGCGTGCAATTAAAATATAAAGAAGATAAAAAGGCATACATAGAACATATTAAAAGAATTTCTAAACCAGGTCAGAGGATATATGTAAGTAAAGATAAATTGCCAAAAATTTTAAATGATTTTGGTGTTGCAATTTTATCAACATCGCAGGGTATAATGACTAACAAGAAAGCGCGTAGATTAAAAATCGGTGGTGAATTATTATTTGAAATTTGGTAAAGATTTTTAAAATTTAAATTAATATAATATATGTCAAGAATAGGAAAACAACCAGTAATAATACCAGAAGGCGTAACAGTTCAAATATCTGACGGTTCAATAAGTGTTTCTGGTAAAAAAGGAAAACTCCAAGAGAATTTAGTTCCTGGTGTTAATGTTGTTATAGAGGAAAATAAAATAATAGTCAGTGTAAAAGATCCAGAAGATAAAAAGCAAAAAGCAAGATGGGGATTACAAAGAAGTTTAATTAATAATATGGTAAATGGAGTTACAAATGGATATGAAAAGAAATTAGAAGTCAATGGAGTTGGTTATAGAGTAGCATTGCAGGGCAAAAAATTAATTTTAAATGTTGGATTTTCACATCCTGTTGAGTATAATATTCCAGAAACAGTAGAGGCTGTTGTTGAAAAGAATACAATAACTCTTACAAGTTTTGATAAGCGTTTGTTGGGTCAAACAGCCGCTGAAATTAGAAGTATTAAAAAACCAGAACCATACAAAGGTAAAGGTATAAAATATAGCGATGAAGTTATAAGGAGAAAGGCTGGTAAAGTAGCCGGTAAAGGAGCATAAAATATATGGATAAGAATAAAAAAATTGATTTATTAAAATTAAAAAGACATAAAAGAGTAAGAGCAATTATTAAAGGTGATGCAAAAAGACCTCGCCTTAGTGTTCGTTTTAGTCTAAATCATTCATATATACAATTAATAGATGACGAAAAAGGTGTTACAATAGTAAGCGCAACTGATAAAGAATTAAAATCAAAAGGAAAAAATACAAAAATTGCTGAAGAATTAGGAAAATTAATTGCAGAAAAAGCATTGGCTAAAAAAATTACAAAAGTAGTTTTTGACAGAGGATCGAAAAAATATCATGGAAAAGTAAAAGCATTAGCTGATTCAGCGCGTTCTAATGGTTTGGAATTTTAATAAATTTTTAATAAAATATAAATATGCCTTATAAACAAAGAAAAGATAATAGCGAAGGATATTCAAAAAAAAGAGAGAAGCCAGAATTTGAGCAGCGTTTAGTTGATATTGCAAGAGTAAGCAGAACAACAACCGGGGGGAAAAGATTGAGATTTAGAGCATGTGTTGTTATTGGAGATGCAAATGGTAAAGTAGGATGGGGCCTTGCAAAAGGAGCTGATGTTGCTCTTGCCATTGAAAAGGCAGTTAATTACGCAAAGAAAAAAATGATTCATGTTGATGTAAGTAAAAACACAATTGCACATGAAGTTTCATGCAAATTTAAATCAGCGAAAATATTTTTGAAACCAGCACAAGAAGGTCGTGGAATTATAGCCGGTGGCGTTGTTAGAGATATTTTGGAGCTTGCTGGATTTAAAGATGTTATTTCAAAAATGTACGGCACAAATAATAAAGTAACTAATGTTATTGCGGTTTTTAAAGCGCTATCTCAATTAAAAACAAGATCAGAAGAATTACCAGAGGAAAACAAGGAAGAAGTAAAGTCGGATGATTCTGCTACGGCTAGTGAATCAGAAAATAAATAAAATAATCATAAATTAATAAATTATATGTTAAGTCTAAATAATTTAAAAATTCAAAAAGGTTCTAAAAAAAAGACACAGAGAAGAGGAAGAGGAAACGCCTCAGGAAGGGGTAATTATTCTGGTCGTGGAATAAAAGGACAAAAATCAAGAAGTGGTGGTAAATCAGGACTAAAAAAAATGGGTATGAGAAATATGATATTGCAAACGCCTAAATTACGCGGATTTAACAGAAGTAGTAAAATAATTCATATAGTAAATATTGGCAATATAGAAAAATTGTTTAAAGAAGGGGATAGAATAACACCAAAAGATTTATTTAAAAAAGGTTTAATAAAATCAAGCTCAGGCACTGTTAAAATTTTAGGAAATGGAAAACTTACAAAGAAATTTTCAATATCAGCGCATCAATTTTCTAAATCAGCAAAAGAATCAATAGAGAAAGTTGGTGGCGTTGCTACGATTTATACAAAGAAAGAAAATCCAAAATTAAAAAAGAGCAATAAAAAAGAAGTAGAAAAATAATTTTTATTCAATTTATCTCAACAAATTAACATGTTTCTAGACAGATTAAAACAAATTTATAAAATAAAGGACCTAAGAAATTCCATTTTTTTCGTTCTATTTATGCTTTTTATATGTAGAATTATAGTACATGTTCCTATTCCAGGTGTTAATGTTTATGGTTTAAAAAGTTATTTTCAGTCAAATCAACTTTTAGGATTGTTAAATATGTTTTCAGGCGGAGGATTGAAAAATTTTTCAATAGGAATGTTGGGAGTTGGTCCATATATTACAGCTTCAATTATAATACAACTTTTAGCTATGATTATTCCATCACTTGAAGCAATAATGAAAGAAGGAGAATCTGGACAGCAAAAGATGAATCAATACACAAAATATTTAACTATTCCATTAACTATAATTCAGGCATATAGTTTTATTACCCTTTTACAAAAACAATCAAATTACACTATAATTGGTCGCTTAAGCATAATGCAATACATATCAGCAATGGTCACAATTACTGCGGGAACAATGTTGTTGGTTTGGATAGGGGATTTAATAACTGAAAAAAAGATAGGAAACGGAATATCTCTTTTGATTTTCGCTGGGATAGTTTCTGGTTGGCTTGGTTCTGTCCAGAACTTAGTGGTTACTTACGATCCTTCAAAAATTTTCGGAATAATTTTGTTTTTAGCGATATCTCTTTTAACAATAGTTGTTGTTGTTGTAATAAATGAAGCTCAGCGCAATGTTCCAGTTTCATATGCAAGAAGAGTTAGAGGGAATAAAATGTATGGAGGAGTAAATACTCATTTACCGCTAAAAGTTAATCAAGCGGGCGTTATTCCAATTATATTTGCAGTATCAATTGTTATTTTTCCTCCAATGATAGCTAAATTTTTTGTAGCTAGTGGAAATCGTGTAGTTGTGAGTATTGCAAATTTTATTATTAATCTTTTCCAGAATCAGGTGTTTTATGGAATATCATATTTTGTTCTTGTGGTTGCTTTTACATATTTTTATACAGCGATTATATTTCATCCAGATCAAATTGCCGATAATTTACAAAAAAATGGTGGATTTATTCCGGGTATTAGGCCAGGTAAAACAACAGCAGAATATTTACAGAAAATAGTAGTAAGGATTAATTTTGCTGGCGCATTGTTTTTGGGAATTATAGCTGTGCTTCCAGTTATTATGCAAAAATTAACATCAGGCATTGGTTCTATGGTAGTTGGCGGAACAAGTATTTTAATTGTTGTATCTGTTGTAATTGAAACAGTGAAGGCCATTAATTCTCAACTTACAATGAGAAATTACGAGGAATTATAATTATAGTTTGGCATTTTAAATTTTAGGACCACAGAGTCCTTTTTTTGTTAGAGCTTTAAAAAATGAAAAAAATGGAGTAATATGGTATAGTTATAAATAATTAGATAAAAATATGAACATAGTGTTTATAGGAATGCCTGGTTCTGGAAAAGGAACTCAAGCACAAAAATTAGCGCAAAAATTAAATTATCCTTTTGTTTCAACTGGAGATCTTTTTCGTTCTCAAATAGAAAAACAAACAGAAATAGGAAAAAAAGCAAAACAAATTATTGATGGAGGTAATTTAGTTGACGATGATGTAACTTTTGAATTATTAAAACAAGGATTAAAAGATTTTGATATATCAAGAGGTTTGATTCTGGATGGTTTTCCAAGAAATTTAAATCAAGCAAAAATGTTAGATGAATATTTAAAAATTGATAAAGTTATTAACATTAATTTATCAGAGAGCGAAGTTTTAACAAGAATTGGCGGAAGAAGAACTTGTATTTGTGGAGCCACATATCATATAAAATTTAATCCCCCAAAGCAAAAAAATATTTGTGATGTTTGCGGGAAAGAACTTTTTATAAGAGAGGATGCGAAAGAAGAAGCAATAAAAACAAGAATTGAAATTTATAATAAAAGCGTTGATCCGCTTTTAGATTTTTATAGAAAAAAGGGCCTTGTTTTAGATATTGATGGTAATCCACCAATTGATGAAGTAACAACAGAGATTAACAATAAATTAAGTTTATAATTTTATGATAACAATAAAAAAAGAAAATGAAATAAAAATTTTAGCTGAGGGTGGGAAAATTCTTGGAAATATTTTAAAAAAAGTTGGAGAGAGCGCAAAGCCAGGAGTAAGTACAAAATTTTTAGACGAATTAGCTGAAAAATTAATTTTAGAGTCAGGTGGCGTGCCATCTTTTAAGGGTTATGGAGATGGAAATCCATTTCCCAATGCGCTTTGTACATCGATTAATCATGAAATTGTTCATTGTATTCCAAGTGAAAATAAGATTTTAAAAGAATCTGATATTATAGGGCTTGATATTGGTATGAAATGGCCAAAAGATAAAAGTGGCTTATTTACTGATTGTGCAATTACAGTCCCTGTTGGAAAAATTGATAAAAAAGTTTATGAATTATTGGATGTAACTCGTGGCGCGCTTGACGAAGCAATAAATTTTATAAAGCCAGGAATATTTGTAAATGACATTGGCGAGATGATAGAAAAATATGTTGATTCACGCGGTGATTATGGAATAGTTAGAGATTTAGTGGGGCATGGCGTTGGGTATAAAGTTCATGAAGCGCCAATGATTCCAAATTTTAAAGTTTATGAAAGAAGTGAGAGATTAAAACCAGGAATGGTTTTAGCTATTGAACCAATGATAAATTTAGGAACTCATGAGATAGAGTTTGCTAAAAATGGTTGGGATATTGTAACAAGAGATGGATCAATTTCAGCACATTTTGAACATACAATTGTGGTTACTGAAAATGGTTGCAAAGTTTTAACAAATCCAGATTAGTTAGTAAAATTTTTCATTTTGAACTTGTTTGTATGTAGTGATTCAAGTTCTAGAATTTTAAAAAGCACTTTATGTTGATTATATTATTAAAGAAATTTTTTACATTAATTAATATATGAAAAATTATTTAGGTATAGATTATGGAATATCTAAAATCGGTCTCGCCTTATCTGATAGCGAGACAAAAGTTTGTTTGCCTTATAAAATTTTAAACGAATTTGAATTTTGGAATTCAATACAAAATATAATAGAAGAAAATAATATTGATGAAGTTGTGTTGGGAATTCCTAAAAATTTAAATAATGAAGAAACACAGCAAACACAAATTACAATGAATTTTTTTGAAAAATTAAAAAACACAATAAATAAAAAAATTCATTTAGAGGATGAAAGAATGACTTCTAAATTTGCTAATGAAATTAAAAAAAATATTGGTATGAAAAATTTAGGAGCCGAAGATGATTCTTCAGCAGCACTTATTCTTGATTCATTTTTAAAGCGAGAATATGGAAATTAAAATATTGATTTATATTTTATTTTTTTTATTATCTTTAATTTTGGGATATGTTTTTTCGCGACTCATGATAAAGCTATCTTTTAAGTTTAAAATTTTAGATATCCCAAATGAAGAAAGAAAAATTCATAAATTACCAACTCCGCTTTTAGGTGGTCCTGCAATATATTTAAGTTTTTTAATTTCAGTGATTTTGTTTTTTATTTTTAACCACTATTTTAATTTCGGAATCACTGTCAATTATTTACAAATTATCGGAGTTTTGATTGCTGGACTTGTAATTATAATTGGCGGAATTTTAGATGATAAATATAATTTGTCGCCAATAAAACAAACTTTATTTGTTTTATTGGCATGTTTTATAATTATAATTTTTGGAACGCAAATAAAATTTATAACTCATCCTAGTGGGGGAATACTAGATTTAACAATAGGCGAGTTTCAATTATTTGGAATGAATTTTTATGCAGTGGGCGTTATAATTACATTTTTGTGGTTACTTGTCATAACAAATGCTACGAAACTTTTAGATGGGCTTGATGGTTTATGCGGAGGAATAACTTCTATTGTAATGATAATACTTTTTATTGTTTCATTATCTTGGGATAAGGCAAATAGCTTTACTCCAAATTTAATTTTAATTTTTCTAGGAGCTGTAATTGGATTTTTAATTTTAAATTTTAATCCCGCGAAGATATTTTTGGGCAACGGAGGAAGTAATTTACTAGGAATAATAATTGGATTTTTTGCAGTTGCAACTGGCGCAAAAATTGCAACAGCGTTGCTTGTTATGGGATTGCCACTTCTTGATATGGTTTTAGTAATTATTCAGAGAATTAAAAATCATGAACATCCATTTACTCATGCGGATAGAAAACATTTACATTTTAAATTAATTGATTATGGATTTAGTGTAAAACAGGCAGTTTTATTTATGTATATGTCATCATTTATTTTCGGAATTATTGCGCTTTTTCAAAATACAATAGGAAAAATAATAATGCTTTTCGTGCTTGTTGTTTTTTTCTCATTAATATTTTATAAATTAAATTCCTCAAATGGAGCGAGCAAACATGAAAAAAATATTAATAATTAGTTTTATTTTATTTTTTGTTTTTTCAGGGTGTGCAAAAAAAGAACAAAATATAACAGCAAATTATAGTAAAAAATTATTAGTTAATGATACACAAGTTTCTGTTGAAGTTGTTTCTGGGTCTTATGAAATGAAGAAGGGTTTATCAGACAGAGATGAAATGTGTGAAAATTGTGGGATGCTTTTTATAATGCCCGGTTCAAGTATTCATTATTTTTGGATGCATGATATGAAATTTCCACTTGACTTTGCGTATATTGAAAATAATAAAATAGTAGAAATTTTCAAAAATGTTCCAATCTATACAAACAATGAATTCACAAAGATTAATTCAGTGGAAAATTCAGATATGATATTAGAATTAAATGCAGGATTTTTGGATAAAAATAATATAAAAGTGGGAGATAGAATTCAGTTAATATCATCAAAGTAGGATTGATTGATGGTAATAAAATAATAAAAGAGCAGTTTCAAGACATGCTCGGGTCAGTTGTTTAATTTAATTTTTTGAACGAGGAGCAAACCCACTCAAATACAATTTCACTCAGCTAATTCATAGACAATTCCAATTAAGAAGCTCAGCACAAGGAATTGCCAAAATGTTAGGGTGGGGAGATTAAATATCGGCATCAGCCAATTCCACAATAATTGCAACACTAATGCTCCTAGACAGAATAGTGCTATTACAAGTATTGCAATGACAATCCGAGCAATTACGCTTAAGACAATGGAGATAATGTGATCCATTATCATACCTCCTATGTTGTTTTTTTATTTATTGTCGAAATCCGACTTTTTATTATAGTATGTAGAAAAAATTTGTCAATAATAAATAAATTAATAAAATAAGTAAAATAAATATACTGTTGTTAAAAAGAATAGTAGAAATATGATGTATAATCTTAATATATTGATTTTTTAGTTGAGTGATGTAAACTAAAATTAGTATTTAATTAAATAATAATGATGATGATTAATATAAAAACAGAGTACATACACGAATCTGGTGATGAAAACATCAATGAAGATTCTTTTGTGATTGGTAAAAATATTTTTGGTGTTTTTGATGGAGCAACAAGCATGACTCAATTTAAAAATAAAAAAGGATATACAGGCGCTTACATAGCTTCTAATATATGTAAAAAAGTTTTTAAAAATGAAAAAAGTAGTTTGTATAAATTAGCCATAACAGCAAATAGAGAAATTAGAGATCAGATGGAAAGAAATAAAATTGATATTAGTAAAAAAGAAAATTTATGGAGCACTACAATTGCTGTTATAAAAATTGATAAGAAAAGAAATAAATTTGAATGGCTTCAATTGGGGGATTCTTTGATTATGGTTATATATAAAGATGATACATACAAGCTCATGGTAAATGATTATGATCATGATATAGAAACTCTTGTAATGTATAAAAAATTAGCAGACAAAAAGATAAAAAATATTCGCCAAGTTCTTGACAAGCAATTGTTAAAAACCAGAAGACTCGCCAATAAAACTTATGGAGTTTTAAACGGAGAGGTTGTTGTTAATAAATTTTTTAAAAAAGGAGTAGAGAAATTAGATAATATAAAGAATATATTATTGTTTACAGATGGATTAATTTTACCAAAAAAAGATCCAAAAAAATTAGACGATTTCGATACATTTATAAAACTTTATCTATCTGGTGGATTTAAAAAAATAAAAGATTATATAAAACAAATTCAAGCTAGTGATCCTAATTGTTGGAAATATCCAAGGTTAAAACAATGTGATGATATGACAGGAATAAGTGTATTTATAAACAATAAAACTGCTTAAATATTCCTAATATTATTATAAGGTTAGACCCCGCTTATCATTAAATATGAAAACATCCTATGAATTTGTTTCTATGTCGCATTTGATCTTAGAGAGAACGTGGTGTTGACTTTTAAATATAATTATAGTAAAATTTGATTACTATATTTATATAATTAAATTTATTCAAAAGTATGAAATTAGCAGTAGTAAGAACAGGAGGCAAGCAATACAAAGTAAAAGAAGGTGATAAAATTAAGGTTGAGAAAATTGAAGGCGATGAAGGATCTAAAATAGAATTAGATGATATTCTTTTATTAGTAGATGATGATAAAGTAGAAATAGGAACTCCAAAACTTGATAAAAAAATAACAGCTACTATTTTAAAACAGAGTAGAGCAAAAAAAGTAAGAGTTGTTAAATACAAAGCTAAAACAAGGTATCATAAAGTTTATGGACATAGACAACATTTTACAGAACTCGCAATCAATAAAATATAAACTTACTTCATAATAAAAAATTCGGCACATAACCGAATTTTTTATTTTTTACAAAATTTTATTTGACTCGCAATTAATTAATTAATCTCTTTCCATTTAACTCCAGATTCAAACGCATTAACATCTTGTTCATATTGTTCTCTTGTTGCATTTACGGTTGCATATCTTTTTTGATTTGGAGGAGCTGAATCAACAAAAGCTTTTAGACTTCTCGGAGTCCTTACACCTTTCCAATCTGTTGTTATTGATAAAGATGGTTCCCCTCTCATAGATCTTAAAAAACCTATAAATTCAACAGTATCCATTGTTTCAAATTCACGAGTTATATCCCTTGGTTGGTTTTCTATTTTGTTTTCTAAATTTTCCATTTTATTTAATTTAATGTTTATTTAATTTAATTCTTTTCTATTTTCTAGCGCAGAAGTGAGTGTTATTTCGTCTGTGTATTCAATGTCAGTTCCCATTGGAATTCCTTTTGCAAGGCGAGTAATTTTTACTCCTAAATTTACTAAAATATTTTTTAAATAAGTTATTGTTGCTTCGCCCTGGATACTTGTGTCAAATGCGAGTATTAATTCTTTTGTATTTTCATTTTTGATCCTTTCCGTTAATTCTTTTATAAATAATTTATCAGGAGTAATTCCCATTATCGGATCAATTAGTCCACCGAGTGTGTGATATAGACCATTGTATTTATGAGTGCGTTCAATTGCTTCTAATTCTTTTGGAGTCGACACAACACAAATTGTAAATTTGTCTCTACTTGTCGACGAACATATTTCACATGGATTTGTGTCAGCGAAATTTCTGCACATTTGACAAACTTTTAAATTTTCTAAACCAACAAAAGAATTTATAAATTCCTCTATTTTTGATTTTGGACGAGACGCAATAGAAAGCGCGAGACGCTCAGCTGTTTTAGGACCTATTCCGGGAAGGGTTAGGAATTGATCTATTATTTTTTTTATTGAACTTGGGTACATTTTAAAATTTAAAATCAGGAATTGAAATATCGCCTGAGCGCATTTTTTCGGCTAAGATTTTTCTTACCTTATCATTTCCATCATTTATTAAGTTTGGAATTGTTGATTCAATTATAGATTTTTCAATTCCATCAGGAATTGAAAGATTTAAAATTTTTTGATTTGCGTCCATTTTTATTTTTATTCCGTTTTTTTCTACTTCAACAGTTTCTTGACTTAATACATTTTGCATTTGTTTTGCTTGCGTTCTTAAATCTTTAATTTGATTTAGTTTTGAAAATAGTGACATATTGTTTATTATTAATTTTTATTTTTTATAAAATATAAAATTTATTACTCATTTGACATTGGAATTTGCTCTTCTAGTTCTTTTGATTTTTCCAAATTTTTGAAACTTACAGTTTGTTCATCAAAATATAATTTTACAATTCCAGTTGGACCATTTCTGTGCTTTGCTATATGAATTTCTGCAATTCCTTTTTCTTCGGGAGTTAAATCTTCGTATTTGTAATTTCTATCAGCAGATTTTCTGTAAATAAACATTACAACATCAGAGTCCTGCTCAATACTCCCAGATTCTCTAAGGTGCGCGAGTTTTGGAATTGCTGGTTTTGTCTGTTCAACAGCACGAGATAATTGCGAAAGAGCGATAACTGGAATATTTAATTCTCTAGCAATTCCTTTTAGACCTCTGGTTATTTTTGCAACTTCTTGAACGCGGTTTTCTTCATCTCCATGAGATTCCATAAGTTGTAAATAATCTATAACAAGACAGGATAAATTATGTTCTAATTTTAATCTTCTCGCTTTTGTTCTAATTTGCATTATATTTAAACTACTTGAATCATCTATGAATATTTTACTTTCAGCGAGAACTCCCATTGCGTGTCCTATTCTAGGAAAGTCATCATTTTCTTGACGGTCTGATAATTTTCCAGTTCTCATTTTCCAGAGTGATACCCCAGCTTCAGCGCATAAAATTCTATCAACAAGTTCTTCTTTGCTCATTTCAAGAGAGAAAATTCCAACACATTCTTTTGTTCGAACGGCTATGTTTCTTGCTATATCAAGCGCAAAAGAAGTTTTACCAACAGAAGGGCGAGCGGCAATAATTACTAAATTTGATTTTTGAATTCCTGCAAGTAGATTATCTAAATCTGAGTATCCAGTTGGAAGTCCACGAAGTTTTCCTTTGTTTTTGTGAAGTTCATCAATTCTTTCAAATGTTTCGTTTAATATATTTGAGATGCCAATAAAATTTTCTTTTAAATATTTTTGTGAAATCCCAAATAATTTTTGTTCAGCAGAATCTAATACATCATCAATATTTTCCATTTCTCTAAAAGCGCTGTTTGTAATTTCAGAAGACGCTTTTATAAGTTTTCTAAGCGTTGATTTTTTTTGAATAATTTCCCCGTAATATTTTACATTTCCAGCTGTTACAACTGAATTTGCTAAACTTGCTAAATAACTTTTCCCACCAATGTTTTCAAGTTCTCCATATTCGGAAAGTATATTGCTAACAGAAAGCAAATCTATTGGCTCTCTTTTGTCGTATAAAGAAATACAAGCTCTAAAAATTATCTGATGCGCTTTTTTATAAAAATCTTCTTCAGATAAAATATCCGCAATTTTTGAAATTGCTTCATTGTCAATTAAAATAGAACCGAGAACATTGGATTCAGCCTCTAAATTATGTGGCGGAATTCTATCTGATTGAGTATCTAATGTTTGATATTCTTCTGGCATATAAAGTATTTTACCATGTAAAAGCTTTTGAGCAAGGGGGGTTTTATACAGGTTATACACAATATTGACCTATTGCATATAATATGATATTATTTTTTACATATTATGCGCGCCGTTAGCTCAGTCGGTAGAGCAGCAGCCTTTTAAGCTGATGGTCGTGGGTTCGATTCCCTCACGGCGTACCATTTTACAAACCACAGCACATCTTAGTATTTATTGTACTTGTTAGCAAGAATCACGAAATACTCAGCAATGAGTGTTTTTTTGTTTGATTTTGTATATAAATTATTATAATATTTAAATATAAAATTAAACATAATATAAACACATAAACCAACAATATGAGCATAGAACAACCTGGAGGAGCTTTTCTACATCAAAAAGATTCTAAACTTCATACAAGTAAATATGTAGAACATGAACAAGAAAGAAGGAAAAGAACAGGAGAACTAACTTCAAGTAAACCAGCAGATAAAATAAATGACTTTATGGAAGTATTAGAAAAAATACATCTTGGTCATAGAGATGATGAAAAAATTCTTGATCGTATAAAGGATTATTATCATAAAGAATATGTAATTAAAGAAAATGATGTTCCTGAATCATATTTTGATAATCAAAGAAGAATATTAAGAGAACAGGGACATGGAAATGTTAATTTTACAAAAAAGGAAAGAGGGGATTCAATAGAAGTACTTCAAAATGATCAAAGATCAACTTTAGATAACTGGATAAATTATTTTACATCTACTGATTCAGATAGTTTTCCAATGTGGGCAAAGTATTGGGCATTCAATGGAATGACAAAACTATCTACCTATGATAAAGAAAAACATAAATTCAATATTAGAGACAAAGGAACTGTAGCACCTTTTGTTGATCTAAACAGAGAAGCACTTGCATATACAATTGATTCAATTATTAAAAAAGCAAAAGGTGAAAACATAGCACTAGAACAAGAAGATCCTGAATTTAAAAAACTACTCAATGGTGCTAATTTCGGAAAACTGTATGCTTATGCAATTGAAAAAGTCACTCCTGCAAAAGAAAACGAACTAGAAAATACTAAAGGTGAATGGATTAAATACAACAAAGGTTCAGATCATATGCCACTTGTAAAATCACTTCAAGGACATGGAACTGGATGGTGTACAGCAGGAGAAAACACAGCACAAAAACACCTTCAAGGAGGTGATTTCTATGTATATTATTCATATGATGAGAATAAAAAACCAACTATTCCAAGAGTAGCTATTAGAATGAAGGGACATCAAATAAATGAAGTTCGTGGAATAGCAAAAGATCAAAATCTAGATCCATACATAAATGATGTTGTAACTGAAAAACTAAATGAATTTCCAGATGGAGAACTATATCAGAAAAAAGTAGAAGATATGAAAAGATTAACTGAAATAGATAATAAATCTAAATCAGGACAAGAACTAAACAAAGACGATCTTAGATTTCTCTATGAAATAGATTCAGAAATCAAAGGATTTGGTTATGAAAAAGACCCAAGAATACAAGAAATAC
>JAKPTO010000019.1 GCA_029555085.1 bacterium
ACACGACCACAACTGATTTTAGAGTCTATAAATATCTGCAAATAAGTAACTATCAAGATTGCTTAAATCTATTTCTCCGAGTTTTTCAGCAATTTGCTCGTTTGTTTCTCCTGAATCAAAAAGCTTTCTGCAAAAATTATAGCGAAATAAATGTAATGAAATTTCTTTGTTGCCCGAAAAAACTTTCCGATACTTATATAAAAAACCAAGCAAGAGCAGTCATTCCCTCGCTCATTACGTTCGTCCCTCGCTTCATTCGCTCACTCATTCCTGCACTTGCCCAGCCCACAAAATGAAACAAATGGCCCGTAAAAGAAAACCGCAATAAAAATTTCCGCTTTATTTTAACTTTTATTAACATTTATTAAGAAAAACTTAACATAAATTTAACATTGGAAAGGTACAATTTGAGCAAAAGGGATGTATCTTTGCATTGCCATTAAGGCTTTTTGCGGTTAGCCCTCTGGTGGCGGGACATTTGCGCCCGGGAAAAATATAAATCCCGGGCTTTTTTCTTCAAAATGTTTCACGTGAAACAATCAGAAAGAAAATCGTAACCGCAAAATCTTCAAGGCGTCCATCCCAATAACATGGACGCCGAAATTGAGAGGGAAGCGGCAAAAAAAAATTTGAAAAATTTTAAAATGCGCAGTATGACTAAGTTTGACGATTATTTCATGAAAAAGGGTCGAATTGTTTCACGTGAAACAATTGGGCAAAATTCTGAGTTTATAATTTATAGAGTAATCGGGGATAATTGGAAAATTGAAAGAGCATCCAAATTTTTCAATGACTTTAAAAAAAACGTAGATTTCAGAGAAGCATTTTTGTTGTGTAATGTAGTTATAGGGCGTCTCAGAGAAAAAAATTTATGCCCCTACTGTGTTGAATACTTTGAAAATTTAACACAAATTTACCAACATTTAAAAGCATGGCACAACTAAGTTTGTTCAATATTGATTGGAAACAACTTGCTTTTACAGGCGAACGGCTCGACCTTATCGACACAGTTTGCCAGATACAAGATTTTCAAACCTCCATTTTTGAAAAAATCGCAAGTTACCCGGACCATGACCATGAAATGTTTAATCTTAGCTACGCGCCGAAAAGCAAGATACTTAAACATAATCTTTTAATTCTAAAAGTGAACAATAAATTTTTGTATTCTCAACAATTTAAAACAGAACTGACCAATTTAATTGAATTTTTAAAATTAAAATTTAATAATGTTACCCGGATTGACTATGCTCTGGATTTTCAGTTTTTACGTGCTGGCCTTACCGGCTCAAGGTTTATGGAGCTTTTAGGTAAAAATATAATTGACCTAAAATATAAGGGGAAAAAAACAATAATATTTCCATCAAATCATAATGAGATTCCCGAATACGTACGATTTGGTAATCATTCTTCTGAATTTAATGTTTATATTTATAATAAAACAAGGGAGTTACAAGAAAAAAAAGATAAACCTTACATTAGGGAGCAATGGAAAAATTGCGAGTTTTTAGAGAATTTTCCAGTTTTTCGTTTAGAAATTTCCTTTAAACCAGACAAAACAAAATTTTTTCTAAATAAAGATAATCACAACAGTTTCAATAA
>JAKPTO010000041.1 GCA_029555085.1 bacterium
ATATTAACTGCTTTAGCTCTTAATCTTGGTAAATTAGGATTAATAGTATATGCCATACACTTTAAGGATTAATAATTATTATATTATATATATTTAATTATTACACTTAAAGTGTTGCCAAGCTATTGGGCTATTACGCAATACTTGACAAGAAGGTTGAGATATGCTATGATGATATATTCAAGAGCGAAAAGCACCTTGAAAATAAAAAAATATCCAAGGAGGATAATAAAATGAAAAATAACACTCAAGGAGATGAAATGAGTAGTAAATGGGAAATCAAGGATGGGGTTATATACACAACCCTACTCCTAGATCAAGAAGTCGAAACCCAGATGGCGAGATTGGAAAATCTGGGATTTAAAATAAGCAACAAAGCCAGGGAAATTCTTCGTAATGACCCTATTCCGATCTTAATGGCAATGGAATATAAAATTGCTATCTTAAAGGGTAGTGATTGGAACACGGTTGAGAAGGAAGCTGAAAAACGTGGCTTCACTAAAGCACATCATCAGCTAGCCCCTTTTATTAGGGAAAAAATATCCGATCAAGATTTAAAAGAAATGGATTTATCATTTTTGGTAATTCCCGATCGAATCGAGTCGGATACCCCTACTCAACCATATGCCTTGACCTTAAAAATTGGGCCAAACAAGTATGGTTCATTCATAGAGCCCGTACCTTGTTACCCTAATTGGCCCTGTAACACAGGGTTCGTCTATGTATCAGGTCTTGACCTGATGCCAAAATTCAAAAATAAGTGCGATTAAAAATCGCACTAGATAAAGATCAACAAGCGTCAAGCAATCTTGACGCTTTTTTATTTTAAAACTTTCATCTTTTTTCCTCTGCTTGTTTTTTACTTTTTTTCAAATCATCATAAACTCTTCCGACTATCTCTCTTATTTTTGGCTCAACAGCTTCCCAAAATTCCGAATAACCAGCGGGGAACCACTTTTCTTTAAAAAGATTGTTATATCTTCCTTGATTTGGTGGATAGCTTAAATACTTATTTATAGACGCATACTTATCAAAAAATTTATCCATACCAGAAATATCATTGTTAAATTTTGATTTTAGAAACATATCTTGATAGTGCTTAAAAGAATTGCTCTCTTTAAAACTACTATACATAGTTACGGAATCCGAATTAAAACCTTTAAACATTTTTTCATTATCATAATAAATAATCTTAGATGGTTTCATATTTGGATTGTCTTTAAAAAATGACTCCCAATAATCTCTACTAGAAATAACATCTTTCCCCTGTGGTCGTTTTATAAATAATCTGAAAGCAATATTATCCTCTTCTGATTTTTCATAGAAACGAGGCAATAGATAAAAATCTTTTAATTTGCTAAAATAATCAACCTCTGAATCACCGTAACGACAAAAAAGAATAAACTCTTTAAAAATTAATAAATTATTATTCATGATAAAATCTATATATGATTGTTGTCTTTTATAATCCGAGTATGTGCTACATACCTTATTATAATTATATGCTTCACACTCAAACGAATAATCGCTTGCTCTCTTCGAGTAAGTGTTATTAAGGGAAATTATTTCTTTCTCTGTGGTTGTAAATCCAAATTTAGAAGCAATATCAATAATTTCTGGACGATGAAAAAAATTATCTTGATCAAATCCACCTCGATCTTTTGTTTTAAGCTGATAATCTTTTACAATAGATGAGATGCTTCGATTAAAATCCTCCTTAATATCTTCTATGTTAGACAAATGCTCTGCGCACTCGTCTCTTAATATTAAATTTTTATTTTTATCAATAGAATATTTTGAACCAGTTTTCCTATCAACTGGTGTATTACCTGGTATGCAAACCAAACCCAAGTCAATAGGAACACCTCCCTCACCACACCAAACAACTTGATCATTTTGTTTGTCATCCATTGAAGATCTTGGAGACATTGGGTCGAGATCGTGTTGAAAATTTTTTGCAATAATTTCAGCTGGAAAATAAAAATACATAGTATTATCAGCCTCACCCCCATAATCTTCTAAAATATGGTTATAACCAAAATGAATAGAGGATCTATCCGGCATTGGTAAATCAGTAGAAAAATCTTCTACTAAAAATTTACACAAAAAAATATTTATAACATCCTCTTTATCCATATCTAATAAATTTCTACGGGCCAATCCTGTATCCAAAGATCTATTTAAAAAACCCTCAATATAAATACGAGCATAATCAGATTCAGATAAAATATTATTAGCAAGAGAACCAAGCTTTTTAGATTTTAATATTGGGGTGAAACTATCTATAACCTCTCCCTCCCCAAAATAATGAACACCTGTCAACTCTCTTAATCCAAAACGAGTCACATGAGAAAAATAAAGACCAGATAATCTATTCATAAGCGTGAGATAATCTGGAACATCCATTTTTAAAACATTTTCCATTGAAAGATATTTTTCTTGTTCTTCTTCTGAAAGTGGGGTATTTTTCATTAGCTCTGTAATTGTTTGATTAAAATTTTTTTTAATTTCATTAATGCAAATATCTTTTTTTTCTTTTTTAAAATTAGAAATTACAATATCTAGCGCTGCTTTTTCTGTTAAATATTTCTTACTTTTAAAAATTCTTCCCCAAAAATTTTCTTTCAATTTATTGTATGAAGAAATCAACTCTTCATTATTGCTATTCATTATTTCTTCATGGGTCAAATCATTATCCATATTACGAACTTCGCGTATTCTACGGGCTGTTTCGTCACGAACTGGCTGAGCATATTCTTTAGAAAAATTTCTTGAAAAATTAGAAGATTCAATTGATTTATATTCAAAATTTTTTGCCATAAAATTATATATTAAATTATTCTATATAAATAAATCTATTATTAATATTACATTAAAACTATCTTTATTTCCATCGTTCTATTTTTCGTCCAAATAAAAGCAAAATTTTCATAAAAAATATTGACCTAGCGATATTGAAAATATGCTCCTATTATTCATAAAAATATTCAAAAAGCCCCAGATTAAACAATCTGGGGCAATTATTAACAACATCCTAAAATTTGCCTGATTGGCCACCGAAGGACTTTTGGTGTTCTAATTAAACACTTTAATCCTCTGCTGTACCAATCAGTTACTTTTTTATTGCATATTGTCCCACAGGCAACAATGCCTTTTATGGACATCATGCCGATAATAATCTCCAGTAGTTCCTCATGAGTGAAATTGGAACTAACGATCATAGCAAAATCATCATTCTTTAATTTAAAATAGATGAATCCACTTGCTAAACCCAAATGCTCAGATGGAACATACTCTACGAGTTTCCTTTGCTCATCTGTGTTATCTCCAGATGAGCCCAACAAAAAATAAACACACATGTTATCCTCCCATAATATTATTAATAAATTACCACTTATTTAAAAATCAGTCAATAATAAAAGGGAAGCTATAAAAACTTCCCTCGAAAAATTATTTTTCTTTCACGCATAGCGTGATTGGGTACGATCATCATGAACATACCCAATGTATCTTTTTTTAACAATTTCTTTAGCTCCTAAAATCTCTAAAATTTTAGGTCTAAGGTTTACTGGTGTTATAATTTCTTGTATCCTTATACTACCCTTAGAAATCCAGCGAATAACCTTCCCATCTTTTAATATTCCGGCTCCGATAATTTTTCTATAAACAATATCGCTTTTATCAAGAGCCTGTTGCAACATATCGTGGACGGCAAGCTTTAAGCAACCAACCACGACCATTTTACTCTCATCAGATAGCTCTATACAGAGAAACCTGTTTGAGATTTCAAGATGTTTCTCTGGTAAAAAATCCTCATATTCACCAGAAAATCCAAAAAAGAACTTTACATCCATTTTTCCTCCCATATATAGTTTTATTATATTAATATTAATTTTAAAATTGGTCAATAATAAAAACGCTTTTAAGCGTTTTTATATATCTTGTAAATAAATTAAAGCATGGTGGACTTGGTGGGATTCGAACCCACGACCCTCTGCTTGCAAAGCAGATGCTCTAACCAACTGAGCCACAAGCCCAAAAATAATTTTAAATTACAACAAACTTAATGTTGTGAAATAAATCCAAATGGTGGGCCCTATAGGATTCGAACCTATGGCCTTCTCGGTGTAAACGAGACGCTCTAACCAACTGAGCCAAGGACCCAAAATTAATTTCAAATTTCAAAAAATCCTAAATTGGTGCACGGAAGAGGACTCGAACCTCCAAGCCACTAGGGCATATGCACCTCAAGCATACGCGTATACCAATTCCGCCATCCGTGCATAATTATTCAAACACCAATACATAAAAAATTACAAACTAACCTTTTTAAGTTTCTTTTTATAAGATCTTAAATAATATAATTTAGACTTATTTGATTTTATTCTTGATTTAATTTCTATTTTTTCAATAACCGGGGAATGTATTGGATAAATTTTTTCCACACCTATTCCGCCAGATTCTTTTCTAACTGTAATTGTTGCTCCTTTTTCATTTCCATGTTTATGCGAAATAACAATACCTTCAAAAATCTGAATTCTTTCTTTTTCTTCACCCTTTGAATTTTTTTCCTTAATTTTTTCATGAACTCTAACTATCATTCCTGGTTCAATATTTGCCTTTTTTTCTTCTGTCATATATAAATGTTTTAATTATAAGTAATATAAATACTAAACAAATTAAATAATAATGTCAAGATATTATATGGATATTTAATTATGGATTTTTTTAGCAATCTCGAGATCTTCTTGGCTATTTATTCCCATTAATTCCAAGTTATCTCTTACTATCAATGTTCCCATGCTCACACCCTGTTTATTTGCTAAAAACACTAAATCAGTCAAATAATATTCTTTTTGAAAATTATTATTATCAATGTTTTCTAAATTATTCCAAAGCCAGTCATCTTTTACACAATATATTGCTGGATTTACCTCGGTCACATTTTTTTCATATTCTGTTGCGTCCTTAAACTCCACTATCATTAAAACCTTACCATTTTCATCTCTTATTATCCTACCAAATTTCCAATATAAAGAATTAGTATTTTCAAAATTATCTAACTTCAAAGTAATCATACTAAAAACATAATTATTTTCTTCATGAAGCTCAATAATATTTCTTAAAGTATTTTCTGTTATAAATGGAGTGTCTCCGTATAAAATTAAAATGCTTTTATACTTTCCTTCTAAACTTTCCCTACATTGCATTACAGCGTGTCCTGTTCCAAGTTGTTCCTTTTGCCAAATAAAATTATATCTATTTTGTAATTTATTTATAACATCCTCGCCCTTAAATCCCACAACTATATTAATTTCTTTTCTATCAAAAAATTTTTCTACATTTCGTAAAAGCTTTTCAATAAGAGTTACTCCATTAATTTCTGTAAGAACTTTTGGAATTTCCTGATTCATTCTTGTTCCTTTTCCTCCTGCTAAAATTATAATTCCTATTTTTTCTGACATAAATAAAATTTATATTATTTAATATTTATAATAATCTATAATTTAATATTTATAATAATCTATATTAAGCTGTAATTTTTATATCGTCAACAAGTGTTGCTTTTGCTGTATTTTCATCTATTAAATCAGCTTCGTATAATTCTTTTATGGACTGCTTCATTGTTATCATTCCCTTATCAGCGCTTGTCTGCAAAACAGTTTTAATTTGCGGAATTTTATTTTCTCTTATTATATTAGAAACAGCTGGCGTATTAATTAAAACCTCTCTCGCTGCCACCATGCCACCACCTTTCCTTGGTAATAATTTCTGAGCTACTATAGAATTCAATACTAATGAAAATTGTAATCTAATTTGCTCTTGCTGATGAGATGGAAACACGTCCACAATTCTATCAATAACTTGGGATGTGTTTGGAGTATGAAGCGTTGCCAAAACCAAATGACCTGTTTCAGCCAAAGTTAATGTCAAAGAAATGCTTTCCAAGTCTCTCATCTCGCCAACCATAATAATATCTGGATCTTGCCTTAGAACATGTTTAAGTCCAGCAGCAAATGTTAACATATCAGAACCCAATTCTCTTTGTGTTATTATTGCTCTTGCCTTGGGAAACAAATATTCTATTGGATCTTCCAATGTTATTATTGAAACATCCTTACTCTGATTAACATGATTAATCATAGAAGCAAGGGTTGTTGATTTTCCACAACCAGTTGGTCCAGTTACTAATATAAGGCCCTCTTCTTGTTGCATCATTAATTTTACACTGTCTGGTAAATCAAGATCATCCATGGTGGGAATGTTTTTATTTATAATTCTTGTAACAAGTGCAATATTATCTCTCTCCCAACAAAGATTCACCCTAAATCTTCCGATTCCCCTTATTTCATAAGAAAAGTCCAATTCTCTTTCTTCATAAAATTTTTTCTTCTGATTGGCTGTCAAAATGGACTCCACCATTTTCTTCATCTCCATAGAATTGATTTCTTCAAAACCTTCTAAAATAGTAATTTTTTTGTCTATCCTAACACATGGCTGATTTCCAACAATTAAGTGAAGGTCTGAGGCCCCGGATTCTACAGATTTTTTTAATAATGTATTTAGTTCCATATTTTTATTTTTCCAGCTACACTGGATTAGATTTTTATTTTTAAAATTTTAATAACTGTATTTTATCATTTATAAAAATATATAACAACAAATGTACAGTTAACACTAATAGGTAACACTGTTAACTAAGAAAATATAAATAAAACTAATTATTTATGAATAAAATATTTTAATTAATACGATTACAGACTGTCTATTAAAAATATAACTAAAAAAACTATAAAGATAGTTGGAGCGCCTTATGTAAAAAAATATAAAAAATCTAAAATTTAATAAAAAATCAATACTGATAAATCTAAATTTTATAAACAGTGTTTATTAACAGCATGTGCATAACCCTGTGGATAAGTCCTATTTAAAAGGAAAACTTATCCACAGAGTTATCAACAACTTGTGTATAACTTTTGACAAATTTGTCAAAAAATTTTAAACATAATTTATATTGTTAATTTTTTGGCTTATTCAAGCCAACATTAGCTATTGCTTTTTTTTCACAGATATGATATACTAATAATATAGTAAATTGAAAAAATATTCTATATAGTTGTTTTACAAAACAAAAACAAAAAAAATAGAAAATTTATATCCTCACTAAAAAAGTGGAGAATAAATACAAAAACCTAAAACAATTATGTAGAAGGGAAAAATGCTTCCCATCCATAGAATGAAATTGATAATTGCTAAGTTGATTATTTTAACACAAAAATGTCATTTTGGCAATAGGTCTAATTGTGGGGAGTGCTGACTCCCCTAGATAAAAACACTGAAAAGTAAGATCTACGGGGAGTTTTTGTTTACATAAAATTATAATTTACTCCATTTCAAGCCAAATTTTAATAAATGTTCCACGTGGAACATTTTTAATAAAAAAGCTCATTTTTCATAAAATGAACTTTTTTATTCCATACTGATATTTTTTGATTTTTTATATTATTCAACAAGCCTCTAAAATAGATATAAGAAAATCAACAATGTCTTAATATTTTGAAATACTAAAAATTTTAATAACTAACTTTTATATATACATTTTATTAAGAAACTAGACAAAGAAAATTCTAAAAAATTAATATAAACGGATAGGGAACACATTTACTAATATTGTTGCACTATAAATCTTTAAACATTATTTATTTT
This sequence comes from bacterium, assembly GCA_029555085.1. Classification (GTDB taxonomy): domain Bacteria; phylum Patescibacteriota; class Patescibacteriia; order UBA1558; family S5-K13; genus STF1-138. The sequence continues at coordinate 7,708 of JAKPTO010000041.1, forward strand.
TCTATATTGTATTTTTATTTTAATAGTTAAAACATATAACTAATTAAAACATACTCTAAATTGTTCCACGTGGAACAATTTAAATAATTTAGGGCTGGATTATTTTATCCCCAGCCCTATAAAATATTGATTACTTGATTCCGCTCCAGGTTATTCTTCTTTTCTTTTTACCATATGAAATGGCAAAGTACGCATCCGATCCAATCACTTTGAAAAAATAGTGACCATAAACACACTTGGGGCTAGTTCTTGCGAGCTCAATTAAAGATTTGCAATTATGTTGTTCAGAAACAACCAATCTAAATCCCTCTGGTGGATTCGTAATAACAGATAAAAAAATCAGCTTTTGATCTGTATTCTCATTAGCGGGATCTATTCTAATTACATATTTTTTCAGCTCGTAATCAAAATACTCCATTAACCTTGAATAACGCATATCACTCGAAAATTTTGGACAATCAAGGAAATCCCCCATGGGTTCATTAATAATATCTGCTTCATAATTATCCCCAACTGGAACAAATAATTGATACCTTTTATTTGCACCAATTGCATAATAACCAGCAAGAATATTTTGATTACCCCTGTGATAAGTCCAAGGCGATGGTAAATAATGGCATTTATCAAATTCGCTTGGGTCATTTCTTAGGTCAATGACAAATAATTTTATCATTTACTCCTCCATATTTTTAAATTTTCATATTATAATAATCCAAATTTTAATTTTTGTCAATCACAACCTAACAACTTAATAATATTGTTTTTAGATGTTTGGGTATTTATTATCAAACACCATAATTATATAAAAAAGTCAAGCATAAATAAAAAACACCTTATAAGTGTATAAAATCTATATAATATTTTATTTTATGCTTTTATAGTTTGTATTTGGTATCCTCGCTAGGAATCGAACCCAGATTTTGTCCTTAGGACGGACCTGTTCTATCCATTGAACTACGAGGACGGAATAATACTTGGTTATTTATATATAATAGAAAACTTTAAAAAATAATTAAAACAAGTCTCTTGGTGGACCTAAGGAGACTCGAACTCCTGACCTTTTGCTTGCGATACAAACGCTCTAGCCAACTGAGCTATAGGCCCCTAATTTATTTATTTTTAAAATAGGTTTTAATTTTAATTTAATAACGCACCTAATTCGTAAATTCATTCATTGTTTAAAATTCATATCTCAACATTGTTTAATGGTGGACCTAAGGAGGCTCGAACTCCTGACCTTTTGCATGCCATGCAAACGCTCTAGCCAACTGAGCTATAGGCCCAAAACATGTCAATAAAAAAAGTATAACATCTTGCCATATAAATTCAATAGTAAATATTAATTTAAATTTGAATTCCATCTAAATCAATATCAAAATCTAAAATTTCACTATCTGCCTTCTTTAAAATGTAACTTAACTCACTTTCTGTAATATCATAAAGCGACAACAAATTGTGGTATTTTTCTAAATTTTTATTCATAACTTTTAAAAATTTTAATATGTGCATAAAAGTATTTGACATTATTTTTATGTTTAATATATAATGTATTAAGATATTTTTTGTCATCAAGAAATCTTGTATACTCTACGAGATTCGACAAGAAAATATCATTCAATTTATCTTCTCTCGCTTAGCTGATAAAGTAATTTTTAAAAAATTTCTTAATTCAGGTTGGTGGGAGAAGATTTTTTTATTTTATTTTTTACAAAAAAGAAAATAATTAAAATAATCGAGGCGATAAGTATAATTATTCCTAAAAAATCCTTTTTATTATTTTTTAAATTATCCAAATGAACTGTTGTGCTAGCAGAAGAAACTGATTCTTCTTCGGATAAAACTTGTTGAATCAAAACATCATTTTTATCTCTTATAAAAATTGCTTTTGAGTCTCCATCACGCACAACTATTCCTTTTATATAAACATTATCTGCTTTTTGCAGTTTTAAATCACCTAAATTTTGAAATTTTATTTTTAATTTATTTTCCTCATCGCCGATGTAGAAACTCTTTTTATTCATTTTTAAAATCTGCCCCTCAATTGAAACAAATGAATTAAGAGCAGAGCTAAAAACCTCATCTATTTCCAAAATATTTGGATCTTCTAATTTAATGCTTTTAATTTTTTCTAATGCAGAAATATTTATTGTGGTTTTATCATCAGTTTCTTTAATTTTGCCATAAAAATTAAAAATATCTCCTTTTTTTAATTTAACATCTTGTACTTTTAATTTTGATTCTAAACAATTTTCATAATCAACCGAGTTGTTCTCTATATCATAAACGCAAACATATAAAATATTTTTTTTAATTTTTCCTAATTCAGAAACAACAACTCCAAAAAAATTTGGTTCAGATTCATCTAATGATTCATCTGTGTTCATTGTTGTTAAATCACTTTCTAGATCAAAAAAATTTTCATCATCTGGGGTTGGATCTGTCCAAAAATATTCATCATCTAAAAAACTATAAGAATAAGATTTTCCTTCTATACTTTTATCATATTTAATACTCGCAATAATTTCTTTATTACAATCATACAATTTTAATTCTTCATTAGAATTATTTAAAGAAATTTTCGAATCTTTTTTATATATAGTAAGAAATGATTTGCCAAAAATTTTTTGATTTAGTTTATAAAAATAAGAACTTGTATCATTTAAACTTAAACCCGTTAAGTCAATTTCATTATCGCCTGGATTGTATAATTCTATAAATTCTCCGTCATCAGCGCCTGCAGGATTAGGAAATATTTCACTGATTATTATTTTTGACTTTGAATCAAAATTGCATAGAGTTTGCGAAATTGAAGTCGAGCTTGAAGTCGAAGTTGGAGTTGCTATTTCCGGTAATTTCTTTATTTCTATATTTTGTAAACTCTCGGAAGAAATATTTTCCAAATTTGTAACAACTAATTTTATTGATTTTGTGCCTACTGTATCAAATTTTGTATAAAATTGTTCTTCTCTGCTTTTTAAATAATTATTTATATACCATTTATATGATAACTCCCCTCCTGATTCATTATAGGAATTTGCTGCAGAAAAATTTATTTCTTTTCCTACAAAAAATTCTCCATTTATATCAATTATTGCATGTGGTTTGCTAATAATCTGTTTCTGATTTTCCTCTCCTGGTGTTAAAATATTTGTCCACTCCCACGAACCGTCAAAATAAGCATATGAAATTCCCTCAGCTGGATTAGAATAAGAAACTTCAAATATTTTATTATCACGATTATCAAATAAATATAATTTATCTGCTGTATTATTTAGAGTAATAGAAGAAATATTATAATCTAAAATTAAAAACTCTCCTGGCGATAAATTTAAATTTTCAAAATCCTTCAAAGAAAAAATATATTTCTTTCCGGATTCATCCTTAATATAAAAATTTTCTAAATTGATCGTACTCGTTCCTATATTTTTTAACTCAATCCATTCTGTATCATCACTTCCTTCTGGATTTGGCAACAATTCATTTATTATAATCTGATTTGTATAATCAATTTCATTGTTTTCTAAAATATTTATAAATAAATTTTCTGTATCCTGTAAAAATCCGTCTGAAACCGTTAATTCTACATTATAAGTTCCTGGATTTGAAAAAGAATAACTAAAAATTTTATCAGTTGAGCTTGTAATATTTTCTATATTCCAAAAATATAAAAGATTTTCTATATTTTCGTCTGTTGAAGAGCTTGCATCAAAAACAATTAAATCCCCTATATAAAAAGTTGTTGTGCTGACATTAATCACAGCAACTGGCGCAATATTTTCTGGCGCTAAACTTGAAAAAAATCCAGGTGTTCCTCCAACAACATACGATTCTTGCCAATCATCACCATTAAACAAATTAATTCTTTCGAGTGTTTTTCCATTATTATTTGCCCCCAAAGAATTGTTATAAGATTGCTCTGTTAATAAATTAGTTTCTTGTAGAAGTTTTATTATTCCACTTGTATTATTTAAACTAAAAGATGATTCAAAAAGAGCAGAGGAATAGTCTGGATAATTGTTTAAAAAATTTGTTGCAGAATTTGTAATAACAAAAAAATTTTCTGAATTTATATCTTGTGAACCGGAAATTAAATTTATTATGTGATTGCTTCCATTATTAAATCTAAAATCACTTGTTATGGTAATTGTAGAGCTTGTGTTATTAAAAATCTCCACCCACTCATTTCCAGCATCAGTTCCTTGTGGATCATACATAATTTCAGAAAAAATTAATCCCTGAGCATGAGATATGTTTATAAAAACAAGCAATGTAGCAAAAAATATAATAAATATTATAAAATAAAAATTTTGTATTTCGCTTTTCATATTATTATTTGTGCTATGGGGAAATGATCTTAATGGGTCGCCAAACTCGTAAGACCAAATCCCCATACTTTAATAACTATTCTTCATCTATATCAATTTCTTCAATGCTGGTTTCCTCTTTTACAACCGCTTTGTTGCTTTCTTCTCTTTTCTTTCCACCAAGCATTATAAGTTCACTTACAATAATTTCTGTCTTGTAGTGCCTGACCTTATTCTTATCATCCCAGTTTCTTGTAGAAATTCTTCCTTCAACATAAATCTTGTCGCCTTTCTTTATATACTTTTCAACAATCTGCGCTAATCTTCCCCAAAAAATCAGATTATGAAAATCTACTTTGTCTTGCATCTTTTTGGTTTTGCTATCCTTGTAGGAATAATTAGTTGCTAAGACAGCAGAACAAACATCTGTGCCTGAGCTTAATTTTTTATTTACTGGATCTTTTATAAGCCTTCCAATAAATATTGCCTTGTTTACATCCATACGCTTTTCTCCTTGAATCAGCAAAATTACTGATTCTTTAATTATTAAATTTTCCCCCTCTCGCTTGACAAAAGCATTTATAGTGCTAAAATCAAAACGAGGCCAAATATATATCCTTGTAGATATATACAAGCTTCATAAATCGCTTTTCGCCAACTCCTCATATCGCAAGATGTGGGGTTTTGGTTTTTATACGCCTAAACTCATCACAATATAGAGGAATATGGCTATTACTTTTCACATATTCGAACTGAGCTCGAATAGTTTTCAACAAATGTAAAAGGCACCTTAAAAATTAGACGCCTTTTGTTTTTATTTATGTTTTTGCTTATTTTTACTGACTTTTTTTATATTAGACGGCTCTATTTTATAGGGCGTCTAATATTCTTTATATTCATATCTTATCATATTAAAAATTGGAGTCAATATTTTACTTACCTTGATAATATAACAAGTATATGCGTTATTGAATATCAATAATGTAAAAAGTGATAACTTAAAAATGGGTCCAAAAATAAAATCCTCGAATTGTTTCGAGGATTTTATTTTAAAAAACTTAGTATTATTCACTAATAATTTCAAAAAAAATAATCGTTGGGTTATTTCCATCCATTTCTATATTAAACTTCGCTTTAAACGCAATATGACCATCTTCATAATCAACAATTCCATTGTTATCATCCGCCCAAACAAACTTAGTTACATTAAACTTACCGCCCAGCACCTCCTTCTTTGGAGAAATTGTTGAAATATTATCTTTAATATAATTTTCAAAAATAATTCTTTGCTCCATTAATTTTTGACATAATTCTTTACTTGATAAATCACTCATTGCACATACTGTTGCGCTCAATTCTTTACATTCTCCCCTATACAAAACTTTTACTTTTTCACACTCTGCCTCTGCTTCTCCATAAAAATATGTTTTCCCATCCTCTCCGCAAACCGGATCTTTTATTGAAGTATCTATATCACAATCTTTTGTGCTTTTAATACATTCTTGTGTTGGCATTTGTGTTTTTGGATTTCCACGCTTTATCCATGCTCCATCCTCACAAACCCACGCACCTTCTGTTATTAAAAAAAATTTAATCAAAAAGGCTATGAGCAATATAACAAGAAGCGCCAAACAAAAATATAAAATCATTTTTTTCATAAAATTATTTTAAAATTAAAAAATTAAAACTCTCTTAAATATCCCCAGGTGTGTAATTTATCACTGTCTTCAAACCACCTATCTCCTATATCTTTTCTATAATACATATTTGGAATTAATATATTATCAACTCGATTATATGCCTGAGCTTGCGCTTGCTTCATTGAAGGTCCAGATCCTGTAATTGTTAAAACCACGCCATTATCTCCAGCTACAACCCATTCTCCATTTAAAAGTTTTGCATCTTCTGTGTGTACTCCCTCGTAATTTTTCTTCTTAAAAATTATAATAGCTTCTTTAGAGTATAGATTAAATGTTGGAACATCGTCAAATGGATAAGGCGGCATTATTATTCTAACTCCTACTTGAAAACCTTTTTTTGTCTTTATTTCAAATTTTTCTCCTTTTGCTAGACGATAAAAAAACTCTCCCATTGGCATTGTAATGCCCTCTTGTTGAATAAATATTGTAGGATAACCAAAACGCGTAGTAAATTCAAGTGGATAAATTCCATTTCCATTTACAATGCAGTTTATATCAATATACCCCACATAATGTTCTTCTGCTAATTTTTTCTCTAATTTTTTTAATGTTAAATTAAAAATTTTATTTGGCATAGACCAAAACATAGAAGTTCCCATTTCTCCTGTTGATGGACCAATATTTCCTGGAAATAACTTCTTGTGCTCAAAATTTACATTTATAGGATATAAAAACTCATTTCCGTTAAAAAAAGCGCCAACTGCAACCTCAACTCCGTTGACTTTTTTTTGTAACTGAAAAAATCCCATATTATGAGCTATTTTACTATACGCTTCTAAAACCTGAATTATATCTTGACCACTTTCTTCATCGCCAACAAAAAGAAATTTTTTAATGTTTTTATATTGTTCTTGAGTATGAAAAGAATTATTTTCAAATGTCTCATCATTATTTTGAGTATCCTTTATAACATACTTAGCGGGATTATTTTTTACAAATTCAATAGCGCTTTCACAAGAATTAAATATTTGATAGGGCAAAATTGGAACTCCGAATTTTTTTAATTCTTCTTGACCAAAAGACCTATCATCTTCTAGCATGTCTGTGTACTTTGTTCCACCTATAACATATTTCCCTTTTTTTCTTAGTTCTTCTGCTATACTTCCTTGACCCAAAACATCATCAAAAATAATCACATCAGCCCAATCAACTTCTTTTTCCCAATTATCTATTTTAGGAACAAATCCATCTCCAATGTCTTTTTGTGACGCTTCGGATGTAAAAAATTTTACATCATTTCCTTCATTAAAAATTATTCTTGCTATATCACAAACAAGTGCACTTATGGTAATAAATAAAAATTTTTTCTTTGAATAGGGCTCTAAACTATTGCCATTAGCATTTGTCATTTCTTATTATTTTTAATTAAATATAATTGGTATATATACTTTCTCATCATTTTCTGGGAGTCCGGATGGATTATATCTTTCAAATACTAAAAATCCGTTTTTTGTATTTGGTTTTTCAAAATTTAAAACTGTTTCAAACTCTACAAAATCAGTCGTCATCCAATCTGTCTTTGCCTGCGCTGTCGCTACAGCAATTTCTTTATAGTTAGAATCTAATAATCTAATTGGAAAACTGGCCTCAAAAAACCACACACCGCTTGCTTTTCCATTTATATTGAGCGGACTATTTATAACCTGATTTGCACTAATGTTGTGAATTATATTTTTATTTTCTAAATCTTGATCTGTATAACTATCTATTTTATTATTATGTTGTTTGCTTGAATTTTTATAATAATTTATTATTAAATCATTTACAAAAAAATAATATAAAAAAATTGCTATTAATAGTATAATTAACCCCGGAATTAGTTTAATATAGTTTTCTTTTTTCACTAGTGTGTGTTGATTTGTTTATATAAACAATTATATAATATAAACATACATTTTTACAATCTTTTTTATAAAATCATATATAAAAATAATTACCTGAATAAGTTCAGGACAAACAAAAATATGTCTATATTAAAAGAATTTAAAAAATTTGCCGTTAGTGGAAGTGTTATGGATATGGCAGTTGGTGTAATAATTGGAGGCGCTTTTGGGAAAATCGTAACTTCTCTTGTGAATGATGTTATCATGCCACCAATAGGAGTGTTGTTGGGAATAATAGATTTCTCAAAACTAAAAATTATACTCAAAAATTCACCCGATCCTTCTAAAATAGTTTCTCTAAATTATGGAGCATTTTTAAACACAGTAATTGATTTTCTAATAATAGCTTTTTGTATATTCATAGCAATAAAACAAATAAACAAGCTAAAAAAAGAGGAGAAAAAACAACCTGAAACAAAAGAAGAAATTTTATTACTCAGAGAAATTAGAGATAATTTAAAAAAGGAATAATTATAAATGAAAAATTTTTTCAGTTAATATCCAAACTCTCGATTGACACAAATTAAAAGATATGATATATTTATATGGATGGATAAAAATCCATAAGGCAAATTAACAATTAACTGTACGAAAATGTCAGACAAAGATAAAGACTTTTTAGAAACACTTGTTAAATTCCTTGTTGACAAGCCAGAAAAAGTTTCTGTTGCAAGATCAGTCGACGAAATGGGTGTTCTTTTAACACTTAATGTTGACCCAAGCGACATGGGACAAATAATTGGCAGACGAGGTAACACAGCAAGAGCCATAAGAGCATTGCTAAGAGTGGTTGGAGCAAGAAATAACGCAAGAGTTAACTTGAAAATTAACCAACCAGAAGGAACTGAAAGACCTTCAAAATCTCACATGGAAGAAGACCGTGGAGATGAAAACGTAGAAGATTTGAAATTATAATCTCAACATAAAAACAAAGCCCCGTTTTCAAACGGGGTTTTGTTGTATATAATAAAAATATATGGAATTTAATATAATTACAATATTCCCAAAAATTTTAGACTCTTATTATAAGGAGAGTATTTTGGGTCGTGCGCAAAAAAATAAATTAATAAAAATAAATTATATAAATTTAAGAGATTTCACCAATGATAAACACAAAAGTGTAGATGATTCTCCGTATAGTGGAGGAGCTGGGATGATTTTAAAAATAGAACCACTCGTAAAAGCAATAAAATCCATAAAGAAAAAAAAGAAGGGTAAAATTATTTTACTTGACCCAAAAGGAAAAGTTTACAATCAAAAAATTGCAAATGAATTTTCTAAATTAAATCAAATAATTTTTGTAAATGGCTATTATGAGGGGGCTGATGCAAGAATTGATAAATTCGTAGATGAAAAAATATCACTTGGAAACTTTGTCCTTACAAATAGTGAATTAGCTACGGCTATGATAATTGACTCTGTATCACGCCTTATTCCAAAAGTTTTAGGAAATAAAGAATCTCTAAAATATGAATCACATGACTCTGGTTTAGAATATCCACAATATACTCGCCCTGAAATTTTTAAATATAAAAATAAAATTTATAAGGTTCCAAAAATATTATTGTCGGGAAATCATAAGGAAATTGAAATTTGGAAAAAAAAGAATTTAAAACAAAAATAGACAATTCTATAAAAAAACAAAAAATACCTAATCTGGTATTTTTATTTTATATATGGTACCGGGAAGAGGACTCGAACCTCCACGCCAATGGCACTTGCTCCTAAGGCAAGCGTGTCTACCAATTCCACCATCCCGGCATATAAATCAATTTTATAAAAAAATTATACGCTTGAATCATATATTGGTCAAGTAAAAGAGGTAATGTGCACACACATATTGCACTTTTATGCTAATCCAGGGGCATATGTAAAAAATAATTCAGACACCTTAACTTTGTACAACTATTAAATATATAAAAAATTAGATATAATGTAAGCATGTTAAATAAAAAATCAAAATATCTTCAAATAGCTTTTAATCGTTCTTTTTCTGAAGTAAAAAACATGATTTCACTTCTTCCCGCTTCAGATAAAATAATAATAGAAGCAGGGACTCCATTTATAAAAAACTACGGTGTAGGCGGAGTAAGTTCTTTAAATTATTGGTGGAGTAATAAAATTTCTGGACCAGTATATATTGTCGCTGACTTAAAGTGCATGGACAGGGGCTCCAGAGAAGTAGAAGAAATGGCTCATGCTGGAGCATCAGCTGTAACATGTTTGGGACTTGCACCAATTGAAACCATAAACGAATTTATAAAAAAATGCGGAGATGTTGGAATTGATTCAATGATAGATATGCTAAATGTAGAATTTCCATTCGAAATATTACAAAAATTAAAAAAACTCCCAAATGTTGTTGTTTTACATCGTGGAGTTGATGAAAATGAAAAAAATAAAGAAAAAAGAATTCCACACGAACAAATTCACAGAATAAAAGGAGCATATAATGATGTTTTGATTTCCGTTGCTGGTGGAGAAACGCTCCGGGATGTTATAAGAACATTTTTCAATGATTCAGATATTGCTGTTGTATGGAAATCTTTTTATCAATCTCCGAGAGATACAGCAAAACTAGCTCAAGAATTTTTAAAATTAATAAAGTAAATGGAACAAAATAATCCAAAAAGAAACAGCCTACTAATACAAATAATATTAGGCATTGTATTATTTGCTATAAATCCTGCCCTGGGTATAATTTATATAATTTTTAATCTTGCAACAAATAAAAAAAGTTTTTCAGATAAATCCCCTAACTCTGTTTTTTCTAATTTTTTACAAAAAATCAATCAATTACAAAACACATCCTTAACAAAAAATTCTTTCAGTCAAAATACACAAGAGGTCTCAAAAAAATCAACGCCTTCAATGGCTTTAAATTTGTTTAACTCTTCTGACCAAAAAATTAGATTACAAAAAAGGAAAAAATATTTACATATTGCTTTAAATAATACACTTGAAGAAGCGAGTAAAATTCTTTACCAATTACCATTTTCGGAAAAGTTTTTAATCGAAGTTGGAACTCCGCTTATAAAAACATATGGTACAGGTGCAATTTCGCAGATAAAAAGCATGGTTCCGACTGGCACATACATAGTTGCTGATAATAAATGTGCTGATTTAGCAAATAGAGAGGTGGAAATAATGGCAAATGCAGGAGCTAATGCAGCAACATGTCTTGGTGTCGCACCAATTGAAACAATTAATAGTTTTATAGAAGAATGTGAAAAACATGATATTGATTCTATTATTGACATGATGAATGTTGAGAGCTCAATAGAAGTTTTAAAAAAATTAAAAAAACTCCCAAATGTTGTAATGTTACATCGGGGAGTTGATGAAAGTGAATTCTCTAAAGAAAAACAAATTCCATATCACCAAATAAAACAAATCAAAGGCGCTTATAATATTTTAGTTGCTGTTGCTGGTGGAGATACTATCAAAGAAGTACAGCGCGCTGTTTTCAATGATGCAGATATTGTTGTTGTTTGGAAAAACTTCTATTCATCGAGTTCTGATACGGCTAATTTAGCAGAAATGTTTTTAAAAAAAATACAATAACTTATTTTGTTTTTGTTGTTTGTGATAGTGCTTTTATTCCTTCCAAAACTTCTACCGGCAAAGCAAAAATTACTGTCTTTGATGGATCTGGATTTATTTTTTCTATTGTCTGTAATGTTCTCATTGATAAACCACCTGGTGTTGTACTAAGAGTATTTGCTGCTTGTGATAATTTTTGAGATGCTTGAAATTCTCCTTCTGCTCTAATAATAATTGCTCTTCTTTCTCTTTCTGATTCAGCTTGTTTCGCCATTACGCGTTTCATGTCCGCAGGAAGTTCGATGTCTTGTATTTTTATATCTGTAACTGATATTCCCCATGACTGAGTTGCTGCACTTACAATGTTTTGAATTTCTTCTGCTGTTTGTTCTCTTTCTGATAAAAGAGGATCGAGCTCAATTCCGCCTATAACATCACGAAGCGCAGCCTGAGCATACTGAGAAACAGCCAAAGTATAATCTTGAATATTTAAAATTGCATTCTCCGCTGACTGAACTTGAAAATAAACAACAGCATTTATTCCAACAGGAACATTGTCTCTTGTAATAACTTCCTGTTGTGGTATATCTGTTGTTCTTATACGCATATCAACTTTTATCATTTTTTGTATACCTGGAAAAATCCAAGTTAATCCGGGTTGTCTTGTACTTGTATATTTTCCAAATGTTAATATAACACCTCGCTCATATTGATTTACAATTCTCAAACCGGATAAAAAGAACACTGCTATAATTACCAAGATTGGAATAACAAACATTAACCCTACTATTATTTCCATATAATTTTTATTATAAATCCAAATTGTAAATTTGAATCTATAATTTATTAATTATTAAAACTAATTTTATTATACAATAGCTTATAAAATTGAACAATAATACCCAAGTTAAAAACTTTTATTAATGCTTATTTTTTTGTATAAAATACATCGAAAAAAACTTTTTAAAAATTAATAAAAAAAACAATTGACAAAAAAATACAAACAAAAATCAAAGATATTAAGCAACAAAAAAATTGACTTATACACAAGAACGTGCTAATATTTAAACATTAAGCAAGAATTGGGTCCTTATCCTTTCACAAATAAATAAGTGTTAGGTTGGAAAAAGATCGACTTGCAATTTATAAATTTATTTGTGAAAAATTATGTCAACAAAATTATATGTAGGCGGAATATCTTATAGCACAAAAGAGGATGGACTAAAAGAATACTTCTCACAAGCTGGAAATGTCACTTCTGCTATCATAATAACCGATAAAATATCAGGCCGCTCAAAAGGTTTTGGTTTTGTGGAAATGGAAACAGAAGACGAAGCTAAGTCAGCCATAGAAATGTTCAACGGAAAAGAATTTGAAGGAAGAACCTTAACGGTAAATGAAGCTAGACCAAAAGAGGATCGACCAAGAACAGGTGGATTCAATAGAAATTAAGACAAAAGATAATGCCTTTATATAAACCAGTCCCGCACGGGACTGGTTTTTTAATTTATTTTTTATGATATACTAGGTATAAATAATAACAAATACAATGAAAAATAGATTAAAAGCAATAATTTGGGATTTTGATGGAACAATTGCTGACACGCACGGAATTCATGCAAAAACAGAAGCTGAAACTCTAAAAAAATATGGAATTAAAATTTCCGAATCTGAAATTATAAAAAGATTTTCTGGTGTTAAATTAAATGTAATTTTTAAAACTCTCTTTGAAGAAAACAATGCCAAAGGAAATCATATGCAAGCATGTGAAATAAAATGGCGCATGATGAATAAAATAATTTCAAAAAATATTCCAAAATACATGCCAGGAGTAAAAAACCTTTTCAATGAATGCAAAAAACAAAATATAAAAATGGCAATTGCGTCATCGTCAATAAGAGATTATCTTGATTTGGCAATTAAAAAAATGAAAATAGAAAATTATTTCGAGATAATTATAAGCGGAGATGATGTTAAAAATAGCAAACCAGATCCAGAAATTTTTCTTAAAGCAATAAAATGTTTAAAACTAAAACCTTCGCAATGCTTAATAATAGAAGATGGAACCGTCGGGGTAATAGCGGCACAAAACGCAAAAATAAAATGTATTGCAGTGGGAGATCATATTGATAAATCAATACTTAAAAAAACAAGTGTTCATACAGACACCTTAGAAAAAGTAAATTTAGATTTTATAAATAAATTATTTTAATTTTTTTAATATTTCCAAAAATTTTTTTTCTGCCTCTTCTTTGGTCTCAAAATCTAACTCAGATAATTCGCCTATTATCTGCTTTTTTATTTTTCCTATTTCAGAACCAGATTTTAAATTAAGTTCTTCCATTATTATTCTTCCATTTACTATTTTTTCTATATCAATTCCTTTTTTGTTTTCATTTTCAATTTCTTTTTTAGCGTCCTCAAAAAAATTAAATATTTTATCAAAATGTTTTTTATTATTATTTCCGCTTTCCTGTATGGATGATTCGCTATCAGCATAGGCAAGATCCATAAGTCGTTCAACCTGTTTTTCACTGCTTTGTTTTATTAATTTTTTTATTGCTTTTACAGATTTTATTCTCGCGGTTTCTTCGTTATTATTTTCTATAAAATCAAAAATTTGCATAAATATTCTAAGATGATTTTTTATAATCCACGATATTTCTTTTATTTCAACTCTAGAAAATTTTAATCTTTTTAATATGTGGGAAGCTTTTTCTGCACCAATTTCGTCGTGCCCAACAAAACTTATTTTTTCTTTTCCATTTTTTATCTCTGATTTCCTAGTTTCTGATTTTCCAATGTCATGAAACATTGCTGCCCATTTTAATATTGGATCGGCATTTTCAGGCAAATTTTCACATGTCATTTTAGTATGAATTAATACATTTCCTTCCATGTGGTATGGCGCACCCTGTTCACACATTTCCAATTCTTTAAGTTCTGGAAAAATATTTTCAAGTAAATTTAACTCATCTAACAATTCAATGATATTTTTTCCATTACTTAATTTTATCATTTTATCTAGTTCTTTTTTTAATAATTCTTTTGGAATATTATTTATTTCGGAGCTATGCTTTCTAATTGCCTCCTTGTCTTTTTCATTTATAGAAAAATTGGTTTTTAGTATAAATCTCGCATATCTAAGCATTCTAGATTTATCTTCTTTTATTCTTTCTTCTGGATTTCCAACAAATCGCAATCTTTTTTCTGATATATCTAATAAACCGCCTACATAGTCAATTACATTTCCTGAAAGAGGATTATAAAAAAGAGCATTTATTGTAAAATCTCTGCGCATTGCGTCTATTCCAGGACTTGTGATAGGCACGATGGTCTCAGGGTGCACGCCGTCTTTATATTCACCATCCATTCTAAATGTGGCTATTTCATACTCTTCGCCGTTTTCAAAAACAATCCTTACAACCTGAAATGTTTGCCCCTGGGCTTCTATTTTTTTGATATTTTGAAGATTATTCTCTAATAAGGTCTTTACCTTGTCGTATGTAAGATTTGTCACAAAATCAATGTCTTTTGGAGATTCACCTAGTAATATGTCTCTTACGAAGCCCCCTGAAATAAGTATTCTAGTTTTTTCCAAACTATTATTTTGCTTAAATACATCAATTATTTGTTTTGCTCCAGTTGGTGCAATGCCCTCCTCAATGTTTTTGTAAATATCGTCAATATTCCCAAGTCGCATTGTGTTTATTTTTTTAGCTTCAAGAGTTTCGTTTGACGATTCTATATTTTGTATTTTTATTCGTTCCATTTTTTCAAAATTTAAGGTTTTGTAATTCCAAAATCAAAACTAATTGTTTTTTGCTGAGGTTCTTTTATATTTTTATAAATATTTAATAATTAATAATTACATAATTTATATATTTATTATATTATACCATATTAAAAAAATACAAAAATTTAAAATTGTATTACACGCTTAATATTGATCGAGTTCATATACATATTGGACTTATAAATAAAAAAATAACTATTTATCCAATATATACGCTGGACTAATACATGCACCGTCTTCTATCCAATAGCTTGGCAACACTTAGCAATCATTTGACTAGGTGTTTTTAGATTAATACCAAGATGTAATCTTTCTTCATTATAGTATTTTAAGTATCTTGATAAGTATCTATTAATAATACTAACATCTTTA
>JAKPTO010000042.1 GCA_029555085.1 bacterium
TAAATTTAAAAGCATAATAGAATTAAAAAAGGCTTTAAGACAATGGAATATTGATTATAATAATTTAGAACATTGTGCTCTAGGTGGATTAACTCCAAATGAGGAGTTAAAAAGAGTGCAAAATGTGTGTGCCTAAAACATTTGAAATATATATTATAAATAGAGTATAGGTTAATTAAAGTTCGGAAACAGTTTTTTCTTATTGAAAGCTCTATATTCCCATTTTTTTGAAATAGAAAGTCCATTTTCACTTGTATTTACTAATTAAAATTTATATTGACTATTATTTAATAACCTATCAATTGTATTTTTGTGTAAATATTATATAAAATTATGTGATAAACTATAAATTTATAAATTTAACAATACCAGAAACACAAGGTAATATAAAAACAGAATTTATTTTTTATAATTATGAAAAAATATTTTATGCAACCGCAGATTCGCGTTAAAAAATACGGTTTTTTTTCAGTACCCATTGAATTGAATAGAATAATAAGAGCTTATCTAGAAATTAAAATATTACAGAATGATTCATATCCTAGCATCTTAATTTATGGCGCGAAGTGGTTGATTTTTGATATAATAAATATATAATAATTAATTAGTTTCGCGTTAGCGAAGCAAAGAATAATATGGTTATTATTTATGGAGCAGATACAAGCAAAAAAATAACCCCGGAAATAGTCAGAGATGCTATGGTTGATTGTTTTTACAAAGCACACTGCGTGGATTCTTCTTTATTTGAAACTTCTGAATTTAATAAAGTGTATTGTGAGCAAACAATAAGAACAATGTTTGAGGAATCTGGGGATGATTTTGAAAAACCAAGCAAAGAATCAATTATTAGAGTAATACAAAAATTAAAAGAATTTTCTACTAATTTTAGAGATTCAAAAATCATTAAACAACATGAAGCAGAAATAATGTCATTAATAAATTATTTATAGATTTTTTAAAATATCTTTAATAAAAACAGGCAGTGTAGATCACCGCCTGTTTTTATGGTATCAAAATTTATAATACAGCTTCTTTAGCAGCTTTTGCTAATCTAAATTTTACAACTGTTTTTGCAGGAATTGTAATTTTAGCTCCTGTTGCTGGATTTACACCTTGTCTTTCTTTTCTTTTTGCTTTTACCATTTTACCAAATCCTGGTAAAACAAATTCTCCATTGGTTTTGACTTCTTTGTACGCTAATTCAACAAGTGTGTCCATGAATGCTACTACATCCTTTTTTGACATGCCTGTTTTTTCAGCTAATACAGTCATTAACTGTGATTTTGTCATTTTTGCCATGTTATTTTATTTAATTATTAATTCTGCCCTGTTTTTATGGGCACTTTTATTATACCATGTTTAAATTATATGATAAATAGAGGGTTTTGTTAAGCGAGTGTTTTTATTTTTTAAAATTTATTAGTAAATTTTAAGGTTTTAAATAATTTTTTATTTATTTTTGAAATTTTATTAGCGTGAGCAGAGGATATCTAAATAGTTGATAATTTAGATTAAACTTGTTGCTGTCCGTATTTGATTTTATGTCTTTTAGATCAATCAGTTTTAAATTTAAAGTATTTGCTATATTTAGGTAATAATCTATAGGATATGAAAATGATTTAATTTTTGCACTTCCAAACTCGCGTTCTGTTTCAAAAATTTTATTAGAATCCTTTTTTATAATTAATTTTGGTTTCGCATTAAGTAATTTTCCAATAATGCCCCTTTTCCATATAGCCACTGGATATGTATATTTAGGATTTGGTATTGTAATTATTATCTCACCAGCATTTTTTAATTTTTTATAAATATTTTCAAATACCTTTTTAGGATTATTTGTGTCTTGAATTACCATGTTTAATATTATAGTGTCAAAAAAATTATTTTCATACGGTAATTCTTCAAGAATATCTGAGATTGTTATATCAATATCTGGATTTTCTTTTTTTGCTATATTTACAAGGTTTGTTGAATAGTCACAGCCATATATTTGCGGATAATCATTTTTTAATTTTTTTATGAGCCAACCAGATCCACATCCAGCATCTAATATATTATTAATTTTGGCGTTTATTACTTGTTTTATATATTTTAATAAAAGTTCTTGTTGTATTTGACCATCTTCAGAGTTTAAAAAATTTAAATAATTTTTTGCAGCAAATTCATCTTTATAGGTAAGCATATAGATAATTATAATATTAATGTATAAATAATAGCACTTTATAATTTCTGAGTAAATAAAAAAACAGAAAATTCTGTTTTTATTGGTCGCATTCACTAGACGAAGTGTAGACTTTTTGAAAGAAATTTCTGCTGATGTTGTGTCTGTAGCGCGCTAGAAACCATCATAGTTAGATGGGGTCTAAGCAGAAAAGGGTTAGTGAGGAGTGAATACTTATTCCGTTTTCGCCTTTACTGTTATTGGATTTCACATTAATGAAGTCTGTGTACTATTGAATTGGGGTCCTAATTTTTGCTTTTTTGATTTTGTGAATACTTTTAAAATGGTATAGTTCGTGATTACTGACAAGTGTCACGTAATAGCCCAATAGCTTGGCAACGCTTTAAGTGTAATAATTAAATATATATACAATATAATAATTATTAATCTTTAAAGTGTATGGCATATACTATTAATCCTAATTTACCAAGATTAAGAGCTAAAGCAGTTAATAT
>JAKPTO010000043.1 GCA_029555085.1 bacterium
TAAATTTAAAAGCATAATAGAATTAAAAAAGGCTTTAAGACAATGGAATATTGATTATAATAATTTAGAACATTGTGCTCTAGGTGGATTAACTCCAAATGAGGAGTTAAAAAGAGTGCAAAATGTGTGTGCCTAAAACATAAATATTTTATAAAAAAACACTACTCTGCTATAATTATTACATAATTTTAAATAAATGTTTTTAACAACACATACAATAGCATCTCTTGCTACGCTAAAAATTAGCTCAAATCCAATAATACTTTTTGGATTAAATTTTTTGCTTCACTATATATTAGACAGCATTCCTCATGGTGATTGGGGCGCAATTAAAGGATTTAAAAATCTTATAGCAAATTATGCAATACTCTTTATATGCGATATATTTTTTGTTATAACTATATATTTTCTTTATACAAAATCAAATCCTGTTAATACTATAAATGTTTTATGTGCAATAACTGGCTCTATATTGCCTGATATATTGTGGGGAATGTATTATGTTACAAAGTTAAAATTTCTAAAAATATTTGTGAATATTAACTACTACGCACATCAAGTATTTGGAGTTCAGGAAGAACAAAAACTTTATTTTCTTACACAAATATTGGTTATATTTATTTCTCTAATGATTATTTATTAATATAAAAACAGACCGAAAATTCGATCTGTTTTTATATTGAATTTTACTTTAAAATTGCTCCGACCGGGCAACTCGATATAATATCGTCAATATTGCAATCACACTTACAATCATCGCCACATGAACACTCTGCTTTTCCATCATCTCCCATTATAAAACAATCCCCGCACATTGCTACACATGTTCCACATGAAATACATTTTTCTTTATCTACTTTTGGCATAAAATTTAAGTTAATAATTAACACTATAATATTAAACTTTTTTCAGCTTTTGAGCAATGCCTAATCTTTAGCAATAACAATTGCCCAAATTTGATTCGCCCCATTTTGTTTCAAAACTTTTGCAATTTCATTTACAGTAGCTCCTGTTGTATAAATATCATCTATAATTATAAAATTTTGATTTTTACAAATATCGCAATCAGATACAGTAAAAGAATCTTTTAAATTCAATAAGCGTTCTTCCCTATTTAATTTTGCTTGTTGCTTGGTATGTCTTGTTTTAGCTATTAAATTTGGTAAAAATTTGTAATTAAAGTGCTCTGAAAATTCTCTGGATAAAAGTTCTGCTTGATTATAACATCTTAAATTAAATCTTTTTTTGGACAATGGCGCACAAACCACAATTGGATTTAAAATTTTATTAAATTCACTCTCATATTTTTTTATAATGAGTTTTGAAAGCGGAAAACATAAATCGCTTATGTATTTATACTTATAAAAATGAACAATTTTTTTAATTAAAGCATTTTTATATGACGCGCATATCAAAACTTTACTCACTGTTTCTGGAATCACCTTTTCTCCATTATAATCCTCTATTTTTGACAAACAATCTTCACAAAGCAAATAATCATTTTTACCACAGCCAAGACATTCTAAGGGAAACAATATGTTTAAAATATAATTTATTAATTTTTTCATTCGCTTTTCTTTTAATAATAAAAATCGCCTAAAGTTTGGCGACCATTATTAACTAAAACTTATCACAAGTCTTATAATTTTGCAATAATTATTTCATCTCCAGAAACATCAACATAAACGCTATCTCCCGGGTTTATTTTATCAGCCAAGACCTGATTTGCAATATTGTTCTCTATTTTATCAGAAATAAATCTTCTAATCGGTCTTGCTCCCATCTGAGGATTGAAAGAGTTTTTTGCTATAAATTTATAAACTGATGATTTTACAATTAAATTAATTCCACGCTCTTTCATTCTATCTATTAATTCTTTCATTTGCAGTTTTGCTATTTCACTCATTGCATTTATATCAAGTGGTTTAAACACTAAAACTTTATCAATTCTATTTATAAATTCAGGATTAAAATAATCACTTAATGATTCAATAATTTTCTTCTCTAAATGTTCAAACTCTTCTGTTAAAAATTCCTTTTTTGTATCGTTGCTATCAACATCAAAACCAATTGACGCCTGCCTATTAAATTGTTCACTTCCTATATTTGAAGTCATTATTATTATTGTATTTTTGAAATTTATCATACGCCCCACAGCATCGACTAAATATCCCTCATCTAAAATTGGTAAAAGTAAATTGAAAATATCGGGATGAGCTTTTTCTATTTCATCAAATAAAATTATAGAATATGGTTTTATTCTGACCTGATCTGTAAATCTATTTGAATCCCTGTATCCAACATAACCCGCCGGAGAACCAATTAATTTTGAAATATCAAATTTTTCAGAAAACTCAGACATATCAACTCTTATGAGGGCTTTTTCGTCGCCATAAATATCACGAGCCAGTACTTTTGCCATTTCAGTTTTCCCTACTCCAGATGGACCTAAAAATATAAAAGAGGCAAGTGGTTTATTTGGATTTGAAAGTCCTGCTTTTGATTTTTTAATATATTGACTCACTGAACTTACAACTTCATCTTGGCCAATAATTTTTTTAGAAATTAAATTTTCTAAATTAACTAACTTTGATTTTTCTGACTGTAACAAATCTTCTACTGGAATATTTAATGACTTTGAAATAATTTCTGCAATATTTTTTTCTGTAATTTCTCCAAGTGGTTCAGTTTCCTTCTTAGCTTCTTTTAATTTATTTAATTCTTCTAAAATTTTATCTTCGTTTTGTTGAAAAACTATCGCTCTTTCATAATCGTCCTCTGAAATAGCTTTTTCTTTTTCTTTTATTGCAATATTTAAACTTGTCTTTAATTCAAATGTTTTTTTAACATTTACATCTTTGGAATGCTTTACTTTAAATTTTGAAGAGGCCTCATCTATTAAATCAATTGCTTTGTCTGGTAAAAATTTCTCTGGCATATATCTTTGACTTAAAGATATGGCAGATTTTATTGCAGAATCAGAAATTTTTATATTGTGATATTTTTCATAATGATCTCGAAGTCCTAAAATTATTTCCTCTGTTTCTTTCGCATTTGGTTCATCAATTAAAATTGACTGAAATCGCCTCTCAAATGCGGGATCGCTTTCTATGTATTTTTTATATTCACTTACGGTTGTAGCTCCTATCACTTTTAAATCTCCCTTTGCGAGTTCTGGTTTTAACATATTCGCAGCATCAAGTTGTCCTCCTGACGCTCCCATACCAACAAGTGTATGAATTTCATCAATAAATAAAATCGTATCATCGTCATTTTTTGCATCATCAATAATTTTCTTGAGCCTTTTTTCAAACTCTCCCCTGTACATTGTACCTGATATTATTGCACCTAGATCAATTGCAATAATTTTTTTGTTTAATAAAACATCCGGAACATCAGCGCATAAAATTTTCTTAGCCAAACCCTCTACAATTGCAGTTTTTCCTACTCCGGGTTCGCCAAGTAAAATTGGATTATTTTTTGTGCGTCTGCATAAAATTTGAATCAATCTATCTATTTCTTTTTCTCTACCTATAACTGGATCAATTTTTTTCTGCGCATCGCTTGATGTTAATTCAATCGTAAATTGAACTGGATTTGAATCACTCACCATTCCTGTTCCAGACATCATTTTTTCTATTATGTTTAAATTGGACAAACTATCATCAATTATTTCTGCAAATTTATTTGCGCTCACAAGCACTCCTTCTATGGTTTTCAAAAATTCGGATTTATTAATTTTCATTTTTTTCAAAAACTCATCTATTTCAAAATTATCTAATTTAATAATTGCGCACAATAAATGTTCTGTGCCAATATACTTATGCTTATACTGATACGCAATATTTACTGCTTTTTCAATTACTCTCTGACACTCCTCTGAAAATATAGGAATTTTTTTATTTTCTATATCTAAAAACGATTCAACTCCTAATTTTGTAACTTCTAGCTTTAAATTTTCTGAACTTATTCCAAAATCTTTCATAATCTGTCCTGCAATACAACCCCTTTCATTTGAAAGTTCATAAAAAATTTCCCAAATATTTATTTCGGATTGATTTAGTGTAATTGCTAAATCCTGCGCTCTTACAAGCACATTTTTTAACTTTTTTGAAAACTTTGCAAAAATGTTTTTTATATTTTCCTGCATAATATAATTATATCATTGTAATATGTTATTCTAAAATATTTAAGATAAATTGTAAATATTGACAAAATACAAATTTATTTATAAGATACTATGATTTAAAAATCCAATACTAGGAGGAACAATGAAACAAAAACAAAGAGATTATGGAAAGCTCTTGCGTCTAAAAAATCTCGTAACAGAGCTTGAGAGCCTTAGACCTCAAATTGATTATGGCGTGAATTGCGCAGGTACAATCCACCACATAATTCAATACTTCATCAACGAGCTGAAGGTTATGGGGTTTAATTTAAAAGAGTTGCCATTAGCTCATGACTTAGGTCATGTGGTATATGACACAAAAAGCGCCATATTACTCATGAATGACCCCAAAATTGGAAAATATGTAGCACCCCCTGATTTCATAGCTGGGATCATTGGTGGCATATTCCACGACTCTGGATTGTTGCTTGCTAACAAACCAGAATTTTGTCAAAAAATGTTCGGATTCAGGGCTGTTTCAAGATTTGAAGAAGCCGAAAAATTATTACGCCATGCTGAATCCGGAGCCATCCTGGCGGAAAAATTGCTGTCAAATATTGAGTTGGACACGGATCCTATAACGCAAGAATATATCAAAAAAATGATTGTCTACGTTATAGCTGCGCACACCAACTACAAGCAACAAGTAGTGCAGGGATACACAATACAACCCTACAAAGACGCCTGGAGTGATGAATTGCCAATATACCCTGTAACCATCGCAAGGTGGTGCGACAGAATGGATCTTGTTGGCCCACATTACATCCTAAGGCACTTCTGCACACTTGCGCCAGAAATTCACACACACCTCACCATCAAAGATGGCAAGCAACAATTTCGAGAAATTTCTCTCGAAAGCAGTATGGATCTATCTCTTGATGGCAACATGAGAGATCATGTACTAATGTACAAAAACTCTCAAAGTAATGATAGCCCCTATGGCAAATACGATTTACCTGGGATAATGATAGACTATAGAGAATATCAAAAACAAAGAACCCAGGAATGTCTAAATATCCTGGATCAAACAGGAGAGCCAGAAGAGGCAATGACAAGAAAAGAACTGTTCCAGTTGATCAAAGAAGCATCAATGTGTAACGAAGATGAAAATATTGATCATCTGGTTACAAAGTTCTTCAATATTCCTGATAAAAACAGGATTCCGTGGCTCAGAGCTTTTGCAAAAGCCAAAGAACTTATGGATAATCCTGAGTTCCCTGGGGAAGGACATGCACTAGCATTAGCAAAAAAGCTACTAGTGCGATAATTTATAAAAACACCGACTTGTGTAACGCGACTCGGTGTTTCTTTTTTTATAAATTAAATTGATCTACACACTCATTTCTCTAAGTTTTTTTATCCTATCTTCAATTGGGGGATGTGTTGAAAATAATTTTGCGAAAGATTTTTTATTTATTCCAAATGGAGATGAGATAAATAAATGCGCAGTTGCTGTATTAACTTTTGTCATTCCAATTCCATCATTTTTTATTTTTTCAAGTGCATTTGCAAGTCCCTCTGGATAGCGGGTTAAGAGTGAAGCAGATGCATCTGCTAAATATTCTCTTTTTCGAGAAACTGCCAGTTGAATAAGATTTGCAAAAATTGGAGAAAGAATAGCTAAAATAATTCCAACAAGTACTAATAGTCCTCCACTTTTATTATCATCATTATCGCGTCCTCTAAAAAAACTTCCTCTTATAAAAAAATCCGCCATAAGTGATATTATCCCAACACAAATTATTACAACAGTCATAAGACGAATATCATAATTTTTTATATGACTCATTTCGTGTGCTATTACACCCTCTAATTCCTCATTCTCCAATTTATTTATAGCTCCAGTTGTAACAGCAATACTAGAATGTTTAGGATCTCTTCCGCAAGCAAAAGCATTTATGGATTCATCATTCATGATATAAACCTGGGGCATTGGATTCCCAGATGCAATACTTAAATTCTCCACCATTCTATAAACATAAGGATTTTCTTCTTTTGTTATTTGTTTTGCCCCAGATGCAAAAAGAGCGACTTTATCGCCAGAATAATAACTCATCATACTCATTGCAATAGATATGATAATTGCAAGTATTAATCCAGAATATCCCCATTCAAAAAGATAAGAAAATAAATATCCCAACGCTAATATAAATACAATAAAAAAAATTATTAACACGACTGTCTTTTTCTTATTGCTTGATATTTGATTGTATAAATTCATATTGTTAAAAATTAAATTAATCCAACGAGATTTTTAATTTCTTTCATGTTTTGTTCTGCGATGCTTTTAGCTTTTTCTCTTCCTTCTTCTAAAATCTTCAAAACCGATCCCTTGTCATTTTCCAATTCTCTCCTCTTTTCACGAATTGGTTCTAAATGTTTGTTTACGACATCCGCAAGAGCTGTCTTTAATTCCGAATATTTCAAAACTCTATTGTGGTAGTCAACATTGAATTTCTTTGCAATTTCTGGATCTGCTAGAAGTTCTAATATTGTAAATAAATTATCAACTCCTGGCGACATGTGAATAGATTTTTGCGGACCTGTATCGGTAACCGACGACATAATCTTTTTTGTAATAGCATCTGGAGAATCATTTAACAGTAAACAACTTTTTTCACCCATTGATTTACTCATTTTTCTATTTGGATCTTGAAGAGATCTTATTCTTGTTCCTTTAGTATAAATTGGATTGACTTTTTGAAAATACTCTCCAAATTTATTATTAAACTTTCGTAGTATTATATTAGTAAGTTCTAAATGTTGTGTTTGATCTTCTCCCACTGGAACAAATTCCGATTTATAAAGTAAAATATCTGCAACCATTAAAACTGGATAATCCAAAAGACCCATATTTATATTTTTATCATTTTTTCTGGCCTTATCTTTATATTGAGTCATTCGTTCTAATTCTGAAACAGGAACTATTGTATTTAAAATCCAACATAATACACTATGTTCTGGAACTTGGGACTGTAAAAATAAAATTGATTTTTGTGGATCGACACCAATTGATAACAAATCAATCGCATTTGAGATAACCTTTTCTTGATATGATTTCACATCATAATCAATAGTCATTGCATGTAAATCAACAATTGAGTAAATACAATTATATTCTCCACTATTTTGTAAATCTACCCAATTTTTAAGCGCACCAAGATAATTTCCGAGGTGAAATTCCCCAGTTGGCTGAATTCCTGAAAATAATGTTTTTTTATCCATATTTTTATATTATTTCAATTACAATTTTCTGTCAAAATATTCATCTATAACTTCTAATGCTAATGGTTTAAAATTGTGAATACCCAACATTGCTCGCTCATCTCCTCTTTGTATTTTATTACTTGATAATATATCTGCTTTTTCCGTATAGGGTCTTACTGTGCTTGAATGTAGACGATGTTTTTGTTTAAAATTATGTAAAGCTAAAGTGGGATTTTGTTCTTTGTAATAAATAATTTTATTTGGCTTTTTTGCTTTATTTTCTCTGAAATAATTTTCCCAAAAATCCTCAGAGTTTATTGTGTCAGTTGCGTGTTTATAGTATAAACCATTATTCTTCAAAATAGTTTGTATTACTTCATCTAATCTAGATTCATAATCTTTGTAACCTAAATAAATTTCATGAGCATCTTTTATGTTTTTTAAAATATATGGATCTCGAGAAATCAAATCCAATAAATCCCCATCTTCTATATTTAACATTTCCCGCACTTTTTGTTTACTTTTTTCAAAAAAGTCCCTGGGTAAACCACTTCTATTATACTCCTCAAATTCTTTTATAATTTCATTAATATCTGAATTATCTATATTTATAATATTTTTTAATATTGCTACATTATTATCATCCACTATGGGATTTTGATTTTCATCTAATTCATATCTTGATCCAGTTTGTTTATCAACTTTTGCATTTTTTGGAATAAAAACCAATCCACAATTAAGATCAATGCCTCTGTTTTCATTTGTCCAAACCCATACATCGTTCCAATAACCACCGCCACCATTTAAGATATTTCCATTATAATAATATTGACTCGCAATAAGCGCCGATGGAAAACAGAAAAACACTTCATTAAACTTTTCCGATCCATAATAACAGTCAGCAACTTCTTCTGTTGCAAAATGAATAGCATTAGAATCCGAATAACTGCCGGCATCTGACATTCTCTCTGGATCTAATTTATAATTTAAAGATTCTATAGCCTGCTCTTTACTTTCATATAAATTTAGATATAAAAAATTTTCAATTGCTTGTTTTTTGTTTTCTTGTGATAGGTAGACCCCGAGCGGTGACTTTAATCTCCCATCTTCTAAAATTTCCATGAAACCCCTAGAATAATCCCCTTCTCCCGCAGAATGAAACATGTGTCCTGTATGATCTCTTATTCCTTGTCTTGTAACATGAGTTACCATGTTACTTGGAAATCTTTGCAATAAAATAATATAATCCTCAAGCGACACCTCTTTTAACTTATCTTCATTAAAATATTTTTCCATGGTTTCAAAATCATATCCACAATTTTGCCACTTTTCCAACTCTCTTCTATGAAAATCTTCAGAGATAAACTTTGCTCCGCTTAAATCTAATAAATAATTAAGTTTATTTAATTCAATGGTTTTTATATTTTTATTTTCTTTAAGTTCCTCTATTTTGTTTTCCAAATCTTCAAATGTTTGTTTCCCTATTTCAAGTTCTGCTTTTACTTTTTTTATCTTTTGGTAATTTAATAATTTCTTGAAAAAAGTATTTGAAAAATAATTTATCTGATTTTGTAGTTCGCTTATACTATCCAACACTTCCTCTAATTTATTCTCTCTTTCAACAATTTCATTGTTTAAATTATAAAAATCTATATCTTTTTTATCTTTTTCTTTTAGAGCATCAAAATATCTAGACCTATAACTTCTGATCTTCTTTGCTGTTTCATTTCTTTCCTCCTGGAGATTGTCTTTAGAAAATTCTCTTAAAATTTTTGATTCTTTAGCCATATTATTAATAATATACTGTTAATTAAACTTCAATAACAACCGGCAAAACCGACTATTTTTGGATTATGTTGTTTTGCAAGTTTTCTTGTCTTATCTCTAGTTTTTTCTATTAAATCTTTATTTTCTTTCATATAAACAAATCCTCTTGAGATTATATCTGGAGAATGAACTAATTCTCCAGTTTCTGAAGATAATGTAGCAATTGCAACAATCATTCCATCTTCGGCCATTTGCTTTCTATCACGAAGAACAATATTTGAAACATCGCCAACTCCCAAACCATCAACGAAAACATATCGGCGATATACATTATCTTTTAATCCCTGAGCTGGTCTTTCATTTCTCGAAATAACCGAAGAAGGGAAAACCACAGTATCTCCTTTTTCAATTTTTAAAAATCTGTGTTACTTGTTTACAATTTTCATTAAAACCACCCTATTTTCTCCTTGTACACAAGCACAACAAATTACTATTTTATAGTACTCTAAAAATTGAAAGTTATAAAGTAGTAATCGGCCTACTTTGAATTATATAAAACTTACTTTTAAAATAAGCCCACTCTATGTCACAAGGAAACTTATAGTGCTTTTCTATATTTATACAAATTTTTGCTAGTTCTATAATCTGTTTATTGCTTAATTTTTGTTTTTCGCTATCCGATTCTAAAACTTTTACCCAAGAATTTCCACCGGTAGTAGATTTTTGAATTATTTTTCTATCCTGATTTGCAATATAAATATCTGAAATTTTTAAATTTTTTTTATTTACAATATATGAGTCAGGAGTAATACTGCCAGATACAATTGCTTCACCAAGTCCATAACCAGCCTCTATTATCATTTGATCTTTATCTTTTGTAACTGGATGAACTGTAAATGCAATTCCAGAAACCTCTGATTGAATCATAGATTGAACAACAACTGCAACAGAAATTTCTTTTTTATTTAATCCCTTTTCAAACCTATAAACGATTGCGCGTGGAGTAAAAAGCGATGCCCAACATTTTTTTACATTTTCAAATAAATCACGCTCTGTTGTATTTAAATAACTTTCAAGCTGTCCGGCCCAAGCATCTGATGCTCCATCTTCGCATGTTGCACTAGATCTAACAGCTACAAATTTTGATTTTAGTTCTTTAAAATTTTTTATAATTTCTGCCTTTATGTCTTTTGGTATATCTATACTTGTAATTAATTTTTTAATTTTTACAGATGCTTGATTTACGCTTTCAACTTTTTTCAAGTTTACAGATCTTAAAAATTCTTCGATTTTTTTATCAATTTTTGCATCAGCTACAAACTTATCAAAAGTAGTTGATAAAATTACAAAACCGTCCGGTACTGGAATTTTATTATTTATCATTTCTCCAAGAGACGCACCCTTTCCCCCAGCAATACTAGCATCATCCTTAAAAAT
The DNA here is from genome assembly GCA_029555085.1 of bacterium. GTDB lineage: Bacteria > Patescibacteriota > Patescibacteriia > UBA1558 > S5-K13 > STF1-138. Next base: position 10,580 of record JAKPTO010000043.1, read on the forward strand.
ATCTTTAAACTTTCTTGTAAACATAATTATTTTAATTATTTTTTATTTAAAATTTTTTTCATATTCTTTTCTTTCTTTTATTATATCTAACAACAATTCTTCATCTATGGATAATGCCTCTTTTTTGTTACCCATTGGATAAGTTATTACAATTTTCTTCCCATCAACACCTTGTTTTATTGTAACATCCATTCCCTCTAATTCTTTAAATCCGTTACCAACAGACTCAACAAATTCATCTCTAACTTTCGATCCACTTATTTTTTCTAAACACTTAGCTATAAAAGATTCACAAACACTCTGATGAGTACCGAGATATCTTTCCAATTTATTTGTTAAGTTATCATCATTTTTTTCCGACTTCACTCTAGATCTATACATATTATCTGCAACTTTAAGATACTTAGCAAGAATTTCTGCTATATTTCCAGCTTGCCTAATATATGTTGTAGTGTCTTTATCCCCATCTTCTATAGCCAAGTCATCGCTTTTATTAATCAAAACAGAAAGATATTGATCAGCTTTAAATGCATTCTTTAGCTCTAAACCAGTGGCACCATTGAGATAAAAACTTAGTCTATGGTCTTCCGTTATTTTTTTAAATGGAGTAAATTCTTCTATTTTTTCTTCCATTTCTTTCAGATTTGCATTTGGACTGATTTCTTTTTGTCGTGCAAGCATAATATGAGCTGCTGTTTCTTTCGTTCTGTCTCTGTCGCTACCAAATGCCACTGAAATAGAAGCGTCTGACCCATGCTTTTCCCCTATTTCACGCGCTCTACGCCTACCCTCTTCCGTAATTTCGATATGTTTATCTGGAATGTCTGGGGTTGTTTCTCTTGGCCCATGTCTAAAAAATTTTAAAAATACTTCTACTTCTAGCTCCTCTTCTTGTTGTTCTATTTTTGTACTAAACGCCTCTTTCATAGTTCTGTCTATTTAATAAAAATTATTTTTCATTTAAAATCTTTATAATTCCATTATTTGCATCAACCTCAATCAAGTCCCCATCTTTTAATACTTGTGTAGCAATTTTAGTGCCTATTATACAAGGAATATTTAATTCACGAGATACTATTGCTGCATGGCAAGTAATTCCCCCTTCATTAGTTATTATTGCGGAAGCTTTTTCCATGGCAGATACGAAATCAGGAGTAGTCATTGTTGAAACCAAAATATCTCCTTTTTTTATTTTAGAAATTTCTTTGTATGATAAAATAATTTTTGCCCTACCACGAACAATTCCCGGAGATGCAATTTGACCCCTTATTATCCTACCATCAAAATCATCTGAATCCACCTCAGATGGCAATTTTAAATTATTATCTCTTATCACCTTGAGAGCTTTTTCTCCTGAGAAAACAGTATAAAACTCTGGATATGTACATGCAATACAAATATTTTCTCTTCTGTTTAATTCATCATCAAAATTTAATTTATCTATCAACACATCCCCAAACTCTTTACGTGATAATAAATATAACCTACTCACAGAAATATTAGTTCTTTTAGATATTTGAATCATCAAACGATTCAAATAAAAATGGGATTCAGTTACTATAGCTTTTCTTTCATCTTGCAAGGATGACAAATAATGCATAGACTTTATCAATCCTAAGGACCCTTGATCTATTCTATATTTTTTCTTAATTAAACTATGTTGACGCCTTAATTTATTTGAATATTGTAATAATTCATTTAATTTGCATTCAATCTCTTCTTTTGGATTCTTCAACTCTTTTTTTAATTCTTTAACAATATAAGCCTCATCCCAAATATCTGGCCCTGTATAATCAAACGGAATCCAAAAATATTTTTGAACTAAATTTTTAATTTGAGAATCAACTTCTAAAAATATATCTTTTTTGAGACTTATGCTTTTACATTTCTCTAATTTATTTTTTAACTGTAAACTTATTTTCAAAAATTCTACATTAAACAAACTTAAATAACTTGGCTTTGTTGGAGAAATAATTAGATTAATGTCATCCTCTAACATAGAATATTTTTTCAACATACTATCCTTGAAATACTTATATAAACGATCTGCTGCACATATTGAAGGCGCTGCGTTAATACGAGCAAAATCTTCGTAAAAATCTATATACTTTGAAATTTTATTAAAAAGTTCTATATTAGAATTATTTTTTAAGCTATCACTGTTTAAATTTAAACGACACCACTTCAACCATTTATTTCCAAATATTTTAGTATTTCTATAGCAATTATAAATATATTTTTCGTCATTTAAAATTTTTTGAAGTAAACTTTTTTGAATATTCAAAAAATGTTTCTCATCCATGCTTAATTGCATCCATCCATTCTCAATAATCAAAAATACGGCGCCAAAATTAAATCCTGATTTATTCTTATACATTTTACTCCAATAATATTGTATTGGCGTTAATAAAGGAACTCTTCTTTTCTTGAATGCAAAGCTTTTTTTACTTTTAATTGTTTTGCGCATTTGTTTTAAAATAATACTTACTTTATTATTTTAATATACTGTTAATTAAACTTCAATAACAACCGGCAAAACCATTGGTCTTCTTTTTGTTTCTTGAAACAAAAATTTTCCCAATTCATCCCTAATTTTATTTTTTAGATACATATCATTTTGAGCTATTTTTGGATTATGTTGTTTTGCAAGTTTTCTTACTTTATCTCTAGTTTTTTCTATTAAATCTTTATTTTCTTTCATATAAACAAATCCTCTTGAAATTATATCTGGAGAGTGAACTAATTCTCCAGTTTCTGAAGATAATGTAGCAATTGCAACAATCATTCCATCTTCGGCCATTTGCTTTCTATCACGAAGAACAATATTTGAAACATCGCCAACTCCCAAACCATCAACGAAAACATAGTCAGCATTGACTCTTTTGTTTGTTAATTTTCCACCAAGTTTTGTAAATTCCATAATTTGACCATTATCAGCTATAAAAATATTTTCTTGTTTAATTCCACATTCTTGAGCAATTTTTGCATGAAGATGTAAAAATGAATGATTACCTTCTATAGGAATAAAATATCTTGGTTTAACTAAATTTATCATAAGTTTCAAATCTTCTTTTTTTGCATGTCCTCCAGCATGAATATCCATCATCTGATAATGAATAACATCTGCACCCTGACGATATAAATTATCTTTCAATCTCTGAACCGATCTTTCATTTCCTGGAATAACCGAAGAAGAGAAAACTACAGTATCTCCTTTTTCAATTTTTAAAAATCTATGTTCTTTGTTTACAATTCTCATTAAAACTGCCTTATCTTCTCCTTGTGCGCCAGTACAACAAATCACAATTTTATTATTTGGATATTCTTTTAATTGTTTTTCTGAAATTAATAAATCTTTTTTATAACTCAAATATCCTAACTGATGAGCAATTTCTACATTTGTTTTCATGCTATAACCATCTATTAATACTTTTTTATTTAATTTTTCGCATGCTTCAAAAATTTGTTGCAATCTATTTAAAAGAGATGAAAAAGTTCCCACTATAACTCTCCCCGGAACATTTTGTAAAATTTCAAACAAATTTGATTTAATTTCTGCTTCGCTTATTTGGTGTCCAGGATGAGAAGCATTTGTTGAGTCGGATAAAAGAGCTAAAACATTTTGATTTCCTAAATCCGAAATCTTATCAATTTCTGGCATGTCCATTTTTGGTCCATTAAAATCGAGCTTAAAATCTCCACTATGAACAACTTTTCCAAGCGGTGTATCTATTATAAGCCCAACTGATGCTGGAATATTGTGACTAACTGCAAAAAAAGCAACTCTAAAAACACCAAGATGTAAAACATCGCTTGTTTTTACTGACTTTAAATTCAATGGCGCAATATCTTTGAATTCTTCTTCTCTTTTTTTAATAATTCCTAAAGTAAGTGGAGTTCCATAAATTGTTGGATTTCCAAGGCTAGGCACTAAATATGGAATAGCGCCAATGTGATCCAAATGTCCGTGAGTAATTACAATTCCTCTTATATTTTTTTCTTTACCCTTTAGGTATTCTATATTTGGAATAACAAGATCGATTCCTGGCATATCTTCTTCTGGAAATGAAACGCCCATATCAACTATAATAATATCATTTTCATACTCTAAAAGAGTCATATTTCTTCCGACCTCTTCATTTCCTCCCATTACAATGATCTTTAATTTTCCATGATCAAAGGTTTTTGTATTTTTCAAAGAAGCATTGCTGGATTGATTAGCCCTAACTGTTTTCTTTGGACTTACGTGATAACGTATTGATTGTTTTTTTCTATTTCTACTATGGGTAGATTTACCCTTAGGAGATATTTTTTTAGTATTCATATTTTTTAATCTTGAATAAAATCCCATTCGCGAAGGAATTTAGAAATTCCTCCCTATTTTGGGATATATTTGTTTAAATTTTTATTAATAATCTTATTTAAAATTTATTATAAAATAAATAATTATTTGTAAAAACAATTTTACAAAAATAATTATTGCATTTTTTTATATTATTTTTTTGATGAAAATACTAATTTATATTTAATATACCAATCTTCTATATTCCAAAATCTATCAGATGGAGAATAAATTAACTCAGAACTAAATCCCTTAACTTTTTTATTTAATGGATAGTTATATGGCGTATTAAATAAAAATATAGCATAAACATTGTCTTTGATGATTTTTTGAAAATTTTCATACTTTAACTTTTTTTCATCATCTGACTCTATTTTTCTTGCCTCTTCTAAAATTGTATCAACATCATTATCTGAGAAAATACTTAAATTAAAACCCGAGGATCCAATTTGTGAAGAGTGCCAAAATACATACGGATCCATATCATATGACAAAACCTGACTATATAATAAAATTTGATAATTTCTCGGTTGAATTATATCTTTCATAATTTTTTGTCTGTCTATTGTTTCTATTTCAACAGAAATTCCAACCTTAGCCCATTCATCTTTTATAAAATATGCTATTTTTTGATAGTCCGCATTATCTAATGTTGTAATTTTAATTGTCATCTGATCGCCTGCTTTTTTTAAAATTCCTTCATCATTTTTCCACCCAGATTCATCTAATAATGTTTTTGCCCTTTCCACATCATATTCATCTTTAGACGGAGTTATTATAGCATCCAAGGGACCATAAGCAATATAATTTTCAAGACCCACATGTTTTGACATTTCATCTTTGTTTATCAATAGAGAAAGAGCCTGTCTAATCTTTTTCTCTTTCAAAAAATCCGCTTTTTTAGGATTAAAAAACAATGCTGAATATCTTGGCATTTTTACTTGCCGTAAATCAAAATGTCTTAATCCTTTAATTTTTTGAGCAGTTTCATTTGAAATATAATTCATACTTAAAATTTTTGAAGATTTAAGATCCTCAACTGCATGTTCTGAATCAAAATAAAATTTAAAAGATATTTTATCTATATATGGCTTTTCTCCATAAAAATTTTCAAACCTAGAAAGTGTATATTGTCTTATATGTCCATCTGAATCTTTTTTAATAGAGTAAAACGCATATGGACCTGTTCCAATTGGTTTTTTATTTAATTCTGAAAGTGTTACATTTTCAGGCGCAATATCTTGCCACAAATGAGCAGGGAGAATTCCGAATGTCAAAGTTTTTAAAAATATTGGCAATGGTTCCTCTAAAATCAAATTAAAAGATTTGTCTGAGATTTTTTCAAACACAACTCCATTAAATGTTTTGTAAAGCGGGCTATTGAAATTTGGATTCTGAATTGCGTAAAAAGTAAATTCAACATCATCAGTATTCATAGAAACGCCATCGTGAAAATAGATATCATCCTTTAAATTAAAAGTATAAACTGTTTTATCGTCTGAAATAGAATAATCCCTGACTAAATCATTTTCTAATTCTCCGTTTATATTTATTTTAAAAAGTCCAGAAAAGATAAGTTTAGAAATATCTCGATCAACATCATTATTTTGATTTAAAACGGGATTTAAATACTCTATGCTTCCTATTAAACCTTCTGTGTATTCTCCTCCTTTAACTGGCACATTGCTTGTGTGAGCTACAAAAGTTCTATAAAAAAGAAATAATAAAGACAATATTCCAATAACAAAAAAAGTAAAAAAAACTCGTTTCTCTTTTTTTTTCATAAAACGCCCAACATGTAATATTTGACGAAAACTTGGAATTTTTTTATCTGATAAATCAGAAATCAACTGATGATCTGAATCTTGTTTAATCTTAAAAATGTCAAAAATAAATGTTTTCAACTTGTTAAAAAAAATCTTTAGTCTTTTAATAATATTTTGACTAATCCAAAAAATTAATTTCTTCACATTTTTTATATAAAGTTTTAAAGATTTAAATAAATAATGGAGCGAGACACAACACAACAAACAAAACACTAGAAACTATTGTTAAATTAAATATAAACTTCTCCGCACCTCTTTTTACCTGAAAAATAGTGCTTGAACCACCAAAAACAGAAGAAAGACCACCTCCGCGAGATTGAAGTAAAATAGATATAATGAGTAGTAATGCTACTACTATTTGTGCTATGTATATAAATGTCATATTTATTTATGGTATAATACTATCACATCTCAACTACTTAGTCAAATATAGCAAATATGATAAAAATTAACAAAATAATATATTCCAAAAGAAAAACTCTTTGCATAGAAATAAACAAATATGGAGAAATTATAGCAAGATCTCCCAAAAATTTAAGCATTGATGATATACAAAAATTTGTTAATGAAAAATCAAATTGGATATACAAACAGCTACATCACAGGAAAAATTGTATACTTAAAGCACAACAATTTTTATCAAAAAATAAAACAAACATATCAAAATCCGTTGCTTACAAAACAATATCAAATAAAGTATCTCAATTATCCTCCACTTTTGGCTTTAAATATAATATAATTAAGATAACAGAAGCTAAAACAAGATGGGCTTCATGTAGCAATACAAATAACCTTAGTTTTACAAAAAAAGTTGCTCTACTACCGGATGATATATTAAAATACATAATAATACATGAGTTAGCGCACACAAAAGAAAAAAATCACGGAAAAAATTTTTGGAAAATCGTACAGCAAATAATACCTAATTATAAAACAAAAATAAAATGGTTAAAAGAACACAAATACATACTTATATCGGATTTATAACAATACTGATTTTATTTTCTATAAAAACTTGTTCTGCCAGTGATTACAGAGGTATGTTGCTATATTCAAATGATAAAGCTGTTTTTTATATAGGGCGTGATAATAAAAAATATAATTTTTTAGATTCAGAAACTTATTTAAGTTGGTTTGATAAATTTGATTATGTTCAATTCGTAGATCAAAAAATTATTGATACATATGAACTTGGCGGAATGGTAAGATACAAATCTGGAAAATATACAAAACCAATAGAAAATCTAGCCACAGGGACAATTGTAAAAAATATAAACACAAACGAATACTATTACATAGAGAATGGTCTAAAAAGGCCATTTTTGAATGCTCAAGCTTTTTTAGATAATGGTTTTGATTTTGATTATTTTGTTGAAATGGATTTATCAATATACAAAAATGGCCCATTCATAGAAAAAAAAGAAAATTCCCTAAGACCATTTTCTAAATTTAGTATTCCTATTATAAAAAACCGCGACCTTGATCAAGATGGATTATCTGATTATGAAGAAGAATATTTTTATTATACTGACTATAATAATAAAGACACTGATGGAGATAAAATATCAGACGGAGAAGAAATAAAGAAGAATTTATCACCTATTTATAAAAATAAAAAATTAGTAGAAGTTGACACAGATGGAGATGGTTTAAATGATTTTTTTGAACTTGCTTATGGAATTGATTTAAAAAATAAGGACTCTGACGGAGATGGATATACAGATGGAGATGAATTTAAAAATAACTACGACCCATCTTCAAATGATGACAAAAAATACGAAAAACTTATAAAAATTGATATCAAAAAACAATTTCTTGAATATTATTTTGGAGATAAATTACTTGATTCATTTTACATATCAAGCGGAATAAAAGGAATGGACACGCCACTAGGAAATTTCAAAGTTCTAGATAAAGTTTTAAGCAAACAATACGGCGGGCGTGGATATAATTTTTATTACCCAAATACAAAATGGAATTTGCATTTTACAACTCAAAAATATAGATTTTATATTCATGGCGCATATTGGCACAATAATTTTGGTCACAAAATGAGTCATGGCTGTGTAAATGTTTCATATACTGATATGGAACCACTTTATATGTGGGCTGATATTGGAACTAAAATAATTATAAAATAAAAAATATTTTTTAACTGTATTTACATTGCAATTAAAATAATTTTTCTTATAAAGAAATAATAAATTTCTAATATTTGAAGTAAATTACCTTTAATTTTGTAATTAACTCATTGAAGAAATAATCTCTGGATTAATTAAAATTATAATTCCCAATATTAATAAAAATATTCCACTTATTAATTTCATTATTCTTAAACCCTTTTCTGAAATCATTGTAATTTTTAAACTGAATAATGCAATTAATAAAATTACAAGCTGATCTAAAACATAAAAAAATATATAAACTAAAATATACGAGTAATACATCAGTGGACTTAAATTATAAGTTGTTAATATTTTTGTATATGCCATTGGAAACCCAAGTGAACAAAAAAGTTCAATAGTATTCACTCCAGCGGCAAGCATTGCAACGATAGGAATTGCCACAAAAAGAGGTACTGAACTTTTTCCAACAGCTGACATTTTTGAAAATATTTTTCTTTGAAATTTTGTAATTAAACTTTCTTTTTTATTTTCTGGGGTATCACAAATTTTACATACTATTTTTACAATATACTCTCGTAATAATGTAAAACCAAAAAATATCACAATAAGCGCTACTACAACGGATGCAAATTTAATATAAGAGAGAAACATGAATAAATTAAGCCACGCGGCAATAAACATAAAATACACCAACCCAGAAACAATTATAAAAGTTCCCCCTATTATAAGTATTCTCTTTCTATCTCTTGTTCCAATTAAAACCGCGAGTAAAAATGCAAGCGCCATAAGAGCACAAGCATTAAATCCATCTAAAAATCCAAAAATAGAACTTAATAAAAACGGATGAATGCCTGAAATATTAATTGCTCCCAAAAATGGAATTTTAATTTGTTCTTTTTTTGAAATTCCCTGTATATTTTCGTCGCAATTATCTTTTACGGTTTGTTTTTTACATATTGATACATAATTTTCAATTTTTGATTCTAAATTTACTTTTATACTGCTATCAAATCCCAAAAAATACTCATTATTTATAAATGTTATTGGAAATAAAGCGTACTCGCTTTCTGAAACATTATAATTTTTATAATATTCTTTTAGTTTTTCTATATTTTCTTGTTTTGTTATATCGTATTCATTTACAATAAGTTCTTCAAATTTTAATTGCATCTCATCAAAAAATTTTCTTTCAGCAGTGCAATGTGAACATGTTGGTGAATAAAAAATATCTACAATTAATTTCTCTGTATTTGTTTGTGCATGCGAAAAGATTGGAAAAATTATTGATAATAAAAAAATGAATAAAAATGTTTTTAAAAATTTCATATTTAAGATTGATTTATTATTTCAATTATTTCTTTTTTTGTTATGATTCCTTTTTTTCTTACAATTTCTTCTCCTGAATCGCTTAAAAATATAAAAGTTGGTACTTTTGTTATATTATATTGAGATTTTATTTCTTCGTCTTTATCGTAGTCAAAAATTTCCATTGTCACTTCTGGAAATTGTTTTTGGATTTCGTCCCAAATTGACTTCATAAAAACAACACACTCGGGACACCAATCTGCCTCAACTCTAATAATTTTCATTTATTTTAAATATTGCAAATTAAGATTTTTGTCATCTTTCCATGAACCAATGCGTGGAACACCTGAATCAAATACTTGATATGAAGAGAATTTTTTACTTGATAAATCTAAAATATATATAGCCCCTCTTCCTCTTTCTCTGTCTGATCCATACCCTATTGCTATAGCTAATTTTGATGAGTCTGGGGAAAATTTAAAATCACCAAATTGCATATCAGACCCAGAAACAGGTAACTGATATTTAGAATCCTTCATTGTTGCCAAATTTTTTACAATAAATTCATTATTTTCTTCAGAAACAATTCTATAAACCGCTAAACTAGCATCAGAAGAAATATCTATATCCGTTATAAGAAAAGATTCCTCTAAATTAGAGAACATATTTTCTATTTTGGAATTTTCTAAATTAACTCTATAAAAACTTGCATATTGACCATATAACATATAACCACCAACCTCCTCTGGTTTAAACGCAAAATAAACATATTTTCCTGTTGTTTTTAAAACATCTGGATTTTTGTGAAAACAGCCCCTTACCGAGGAATTAACATTTTTATTATTAAAAGTAGTGATATTAATTTTTGTTTCTCCATCTTTTATACTAAAATTACCGTTACAAGTTCCTATGTTGATTTGAGCCTGGGGAATAGATTCAAATTGAAAAGTCGAAACAATTCTCTCCATGTCAGTTCTGAGCGATTCTATAAGTGATTGTTCTGCGTCTTTGTGAAAACTAAACGCAAAAACATATTTTTCATTCTCATTTAATTTAACTGGTTTATAATAATCTAATTTTTGTGAATCTTCCCATTTGTTTTTATCAATCATCGCTATATTAAAAACTGGTTCGTCTTTATCATAATAAAAATCTACTGAATCAAATTTTCCCGCATCAAGTAATAATTGACGCTCTTTGGTCTCATAGTTATTCCAATATTCGGGTATTAATAAACTAAATCCATATTGTTCATTGTAATATTTTACACCAGTTTGTTGTTCTTGAATATCTGCATTTACAACATCCTGTAATTGGTTTAATTGGCTTTGAAGTACTGAAATCCTGTTTTTTGATTCTTCTAATTCTTCCTTGTTTTTATTTAATATTCTTTGTTGACCAACAAATACAATTCCACCAACCAATGCAGCTGTTATAATAAGTGCGAAAATTATAGCAACTGGTTTTGGTCCAGTGTGTTTAATAATAACCGGCGCTATATCTTGTGTTTTTTTAGCTTTAGCTCTTGGCATATATTTTCTTGTTCCCTCAAGCAATGCCTGATGTGGAAATTAATTATTATTTAATATATAAATTTCATCTTGTTATAATATAATAACAAAAACTATAATTAAAATAAATACCTTGCTTTATAAATTTAAAATCAATTATTGTTCTTAATATATTATAAATCTATTTTAGAAGAACAATAAATGACATACCTATTAAGAAAAAAATAAAATGTAAGATTCCATCTTTTAATTTTGGATGTTTTTTTATTTCCGGAATTAAATCAGAGGATGATATGTAAATAAAACTCCCTGCTGCAAATGGAAGTAAAAATGAAATATCTTTTTCTTTTATAAAAAAATAAGAAATAACTCCACCGAACACAACTGAAAGTGATGATATAAAATTAAACATAAGCGCTTTTGTTTTTTTCCATCCTCCGTGTATTAATATTCCAAAATCTCCTAATTCTTGTGGTATTTCATGGAGCATAACAACAATCCAGGTTATGATGCCTAACTTTATATCAAACACAAAAGAAGATCCTATTATAACCCCATCTATAAAATTATGAATAATATCAGCAATTATAACTAAATATGTAAAAGGTTCTTTATGCTCTGATGGAAGTTTATGACAGTGATGCCAATGTATGAATTGCTCCAATAAAAAAAAGCACGAAAAACCTATTACCACATAAAGAAAAACATTATTTTCTAATCCAAAAACCTCAATTGATTCTGGGATGAGATGAAAAAACGCACCGCCTAAAAGCGCGCCAGCTGAAAGAGCTACTAAACAAAGAATACTTTTTCTTAAAATTTTTTCATTAAAAAAAAGCGTAACTATGCCAATTATAGAAATAAAAGATAAGCTCAGTGTAGAAATTATTATCCAAAGAAATACGCTCATAATTTAACCCACAAATTAATTATATTTAGATATCTACTAGCTATTTTCTTTATCGCCTCATCTCTTGTAATTTTATTCTTATAAAAATCCGATATTGCTTCTAAAAAAATAGTTCTTCCCACCGCAAATCCAATTATTTCTTTAAACCCCTTCGCAGATTTTATCCATTTTTTAATTAAGAGTAAAGATTCCCCGCGACCCAACATTATAATTTTTGGATTTTTCTGATAAATTTTTATTGATTTTATAACCTTATCCCAATCAGATTTTTTCTCATAACCTTCTATTTTCCAAATACATGGGAAAATTTTATAAGATAAAATTTCCTCTACTGCCTTTTGTGTAAAATAAAATTTATTAGAAAAATTTGGAGTAAGTAACTCTAAAAGTAAATCAAATTTATTCTTTTTGCAAAAATCATAAAGAGTTTTTATTTTCTTTAATTGATTTTTGTTGTCTTTTCTGTAATCATATCTTACTAAAATTTTTACGAAATTTGCTTTGTTGTTTTTTATATGAGTTCTAAAATTTTTTCCATATTCAAAGTCAAAAAAATCTTGACCACTTTTTTCCGCTGAAACAGATAAAATTATATTTTTCTTTTTTGCATCTTTTATAATTGACGATCCATATTCTTCATCAATTAAAATTCCCATAAATTGTTTGTATTTTGAATTTTTATATGCACACAAAAAACCTTGATAAATAATTTCTTTAAAATCAACTATTGCTGATTTCTCGTTTCTGTTAATATCTTTACCAAATTTAAAATTTTTAATAAAAAAACTTCTGTGATCAAATGGTAAGATAAATAAATATTTCTTCTTAAACATATTTTATTTTATTAATTTAGCTAAATTAATTCCATTCATCTGGGGACTTTGCTTTAAATTTAAAAATGATAAAACTGTTGGAGCTATGTCTGACAAAACACCGGAAATCTTCATTTTATATAAATCCTCAGGAGAAAATCCACTATTTTTGCCCTTAAACTTATTATCAACAATTAAAAAAGGAACCGGAAAATTACTATGTTCTTTATTTATCTCCCCACTTTTTAAATCAACAACCTCTTCTACATTTCCGTGATCAGCTGTTATAAGCGCTGTTCCGTCCTTTTCTAAAATTATAGGCACAATTTCTGATAAACACTTAGAAACACTTTCAACTGCCATTATAGAGGCCTTTAAATTACCAGTGTGTCCAACCATATCTGGATTAGCAAAATTAACAACATAAAAATCAAAATTATCTTCTTGTAAATTTTCCTTTATTTTTTCACAAATTTCTAAAGATGACATTTCTGGTTTCTCATCATACGAATCAACAGATGGAGATTGAATTAAAATCCTCTCCTCATTTATTAACTTTTCCTCTTTTAAACCATTAAAGAAAAAAGTTACGTGAGCATATTTTTCTGTTTCAGCTATATGTAGTTGTTTTAAACCATTTGAACTTACAATTTCTGATAATGTCCCACTGATATCTTGTCTTTTAAATGCTATTTCAACTGGCAATCCGACTTCATATTCTGTAAAAGTTACCATTAAAATATTACTCACTCTGTCACCTCTTTCAAATTCATTAAAATCATCTAAAACAATAGCTTTTGTCATCTGCCTTGCTCTGTCTGCTCTAAAATTAAAAAATATAATTGCATCATTGTCTTCTACGACAGCAACTGGTTTATTATTTTCTGTTATAACAACTGGTTTGAATTCTTCATCATATATATTTTTTGCATAAGAAGCCCGAACCGCTAAAACAGGATCATCAAATGATTCTTTTGAAACTCCATGAAAAATTGCATCATAAGATTCTTTTATTCTCTCCCAGTTATTATTTCTATCCATTGCATAAAATCTTCCAGACAATGTCGCTATTTTACCACAACCATAAATATCCAATGTTTTAATAAGTTCATTTAAAAAATCTACACTTTTATTTTTTGGAGTATCTCTTCCATCTAAAAATAAATGTAAATAAACATTCTCGACTTCATTATCTCGCGCTATCTTAATAAGAGATTCTAGATGTGCTCCATATGAGTGTACTCCTCCGGTTCCGAGCAAGCCCATCAAATGTAGAGAACTTTTATTTTTTTTAACATGTTCTATTGCTTTTAAAATTGACTCATTTTCAAAAAACCCACCATCCAATATTTTTCTGTTTATCCTATTTAAACTCTGGAGAACTATCTGTCCAGAACCCATAGTAAGGTGCCCCACTTCTGAATTTCCCATTTCTCCATATGGTAAACCAACAGCCTCTCCAGAAGCCTGCAATAAAAAACTAGGATATGTGTTTATAAGTTCGTCCCAATAAGAAAGATTTGCTAAAGTTATAGCATTACCAATAGATGGGCGATATACTCCCCAACCATCTAAAATTATTAAAACAACAGGTTTAGTAGTCATATGTAATTTTACCCCCCTTACCTTCTAAAATTTTTGTAACTGTTTCCCGTATTAGCAAATCTCTTTCTTCGATAATTTTTAAAATTTCTTTTCTCTTGTCTAGATCTGTTTCTTTTTCAAGCTCAACAATTCTTTTATTTAGTTTATAAACCTTATCAGTGATTCCCATTAAGACCTTTTCTTTTTTATCTTCTGGAACATTTAATTGCTGAAAATACCACTCAACAGATCTTTGTTTTATTTCTTCTGTATTATTTTCCATATTATTTTTAGAGATAAACTCCATAAATATTTAATTACTGTATTATTATAACAAATAATGAACATAATTGAAAAATATAAAAATATGCATATAATTAACTACTGGGGGTTGACTTTTATGTTTTTTAATGATAAATTCTTAATATGCTTAAATTTTAGAAATAATAAAAACAATGAATAAATCACACTATGAACTAACATTTATTGTTGATGGGAATATCCCTGAAACAGAAAACAATAGAATAACTGATGAAATTCAGGATTCTATAAAAGCAAATGGGGCTGAAGTAAATTACTGTCAATGTTTAGGTAGAAAAAAACTTAGCTATGAAATCAAAAAAAGTCAAAGAGGTACATACTTTGTAATTGAATTTGATGGAGAGGCAAACATTATCAAATTGCTGGAAAAGGATTTAAAATTAAATAAAAACCTTTTAAGGTATTTTATTGTAAAAAAACCTAGAAACATAGCTCAAATAAAGCCAGAAAATGTTAAAGATCAAACAGAGCTTAAATCTGAAAACACAAAAAGAGAACAAAAAACACACAAGGAAAAAACTGAAAAAAGACTAGCCGAAAAAGTAAAAGAAGAAAAAATAGAAGAAAAAAAGGAAGAAGAAACTAAAACAGATGAAGAAAAAATTGAGGAAGCTAAAGAGGAAATTAAAGAAGAAATTAAAGAAACAATTGAAGAGGGAGTAAATGAAAAAACAGAGGAAGAAGCAGAGAAAAAAGACGATCTTGATAAAAAATTAGATGAATTATTAAATAAAGATGAATTTTAATTATAGAATTTTGAACTAAAAATTATAAATAAATTTCAAAATTTATTAATTAAATAAATCATTCAAAATTCATAATTAATCATTAAATATTCAAATTTTATGGATTTAAACAAAGCTACAATAATAGGTAGATTAACTGCTGATCCAGAATCTCGCACAACTCCAAATGGACAGACGGTTGTAACCCTAACTGTTGCAACAAATTTTTCATGGACAGATGCAAACGGACAAAAACAAGAAAAAGCAGAGTTTCATAATGTAGTTGCGTGGAGAAAGTTAGCAGAAATAATAGCTCAGTATTTAAAAAAGGGCAGTAGAGTATATATGGAAGGAAGACTACAAACAAGAAGTTGGGAAGATCAAAACGGAAACAAAAAATACAGAACTGAAATAATAGCCGATAATATGATAATGCTTGATTCTAAATCTTCTGATAGTACATCACAAAAAGATGGTGAATTAGACACAAAACCATCAGAAACGGATGAAGAAGAAATAAACATTGAAGATATACCATTTTAAAACTATGCAAAAAACAACAATCAACAAGAAAAAGTACTGCTATTTTTGTCACAACAACATAAACTTTATTGATTTTAAAGACACTCAAACAATTCAAAGGTTTACAAGTTCATATGCAAAAATAGTTCCAAGGAAAAGAAGCGGAGTTTGTTCAAGTCATCAAAGAAAACTAGAAACAGCTATCAAAAGAGCCAGATTTATGGCACTTCTTCCTTATACAAAATAATTTTTACATTATTTTTTCAATCACGCACCTAAGCGTGATTGAATTTATTAAAGGATAAAAATATATGTTAGATTTTAGTGAAATAAAATTAGGAAAAATTATTACTTTGAACGATCAACCATATAAAGTAGTTTCAACACAACACTCAAAGCAAGCAAGAAGCGGTGCTGTGCTTCGTACAAAACTTAAAAATCTTATCAATGGATCTGTTTTGGAAAAAACATTCACTGGCTCAGATCGCGCAGAAGAAGCTGATTTAGAAAGAACAAAAGCTAGTTTTCTTTATGCTGATGGAGAAAATTACAACTTTATGGATCAGGAAACTTTTGAACAATTCTCTTTTTCAAAAGAAGATATAGGCGAACAAGTTCAATTTTTAAAAGACGGAACAGTAGTTGATATATTAAAATTTAATGGAAAATCTATAAACATAGGACTTCCTACAAAAATGGAATTCAAAGTAATATCAGCTCCTCCTGGTATAAAAGGTGATACAGCAGGAAGCGCTACAAAACTTGTTACAATAGAAACAGGTGCTCAAATAAAATGTCCCTTATTTGTAAATGAAGGCGATATAATAAGAGTAAACACGGAAACCAATGACTATGTAGAAAGAGTAAAATAAACTTCCATCATAAAAGTATTTTGTAATAAAAAATGATTTATTGATAAATCATTTTTTATTTTTAAAATATTTTAATATCGTAAACTTTCTATAATAAAAAATTATTCTATCTGTAATTTTCCCGCAACATCTTTTATTTCTCTAAAAACAAACATTCCTGAATTTACATCCCCATATACAATTGGAAAATATTTGGCTTGACCTGATTTTTTAAACGCACTAGCTAAATACATTCCAAAAAGTCCCACATCTTTTGGTATTAATTTAAGTTTTTCAATAAGCAAAAATTGTAAAAACAAACTCACTGTTGCAACTGTTCCAAAAACAACAAATATATTATTTACTATATCATCTGAAAATCTTAATTCTAAAAACTTTCTAAATTCCTGTTGTAAAATTTTATTGTCTTTAAAAAATATACTTAATAAATTATTTTTACACACATATGACAAAACAACCATTGCTTCTTTGCTCTGTTTATGGTTAACAAAATTTAAAAACTCTTCATCTAAATCTGTAGTTTTTTTCAACTTCAATTCTTTTGTTAATTGTGCTTCTAAATCTCTAAATTCAAGTTCAAAATTTTTATAAGAATCAAGTAATATTTCTAGCTGAGAAACTTTTTTCTCTGGCTTTTGTTCTATTTTTTCTTTTATAGATTCTGGAACAAAAACTTTCTTCTTCTTAGTGTCCACATAAAACTCCACTGGAAATAAATTCCAATTTTCTCTATCAATCCCCACAAATACCTGTGAATAAAACTTTATATTTAAATAAAATTGTAACAATCTCTTAACTATTGTTCTTTCTTCTTCTGTTAATGTTTTTGTATTTTCTGAATCCAATATATAAGAAGAAAATGCTATATCATCATATCTTTCAATAGTATTCCTCTCTATATAATCTTTTAACCAATTAGAAGCAGTTCCACCTACTTCTCCTGATTCTATTTTTATATTTTTATCTGTAATTTGTTCATTATTGTTATACAATGCATTCTCTATTGATTTTCTAAATTTTTCATCATCTATATTTTCTGATAAATATGCATTTAATATCCGATGATCTAGTCCTGGTTCTTTAAAATTTAATAAATCATATAAATTTTGATCCAACAAATTTACAATTGCCTCATTTGTAACCTCAATCTGTCCTGACAATACTTTTATATGTGGGATTATAAAATAATCCGTATCTGTAATATTATCAAAACTCTTTGGAGAAAATTTTATTCTCAAATATATATCTAAAACTTTTGATAATAAATTCTTATCCTCAACGCTTAAATTCTGATTATTTATAAAATCATTTTTTGATATCAAGCTTGATTGATAATCTTCCTTTATCATATTCTCAAATTCTTTTATCCAATCAGATATCTTCTTGTCTGAAATAATTGATTCATTGAAGGAGAGTGATTGAAGTGCTTCATATTTTAAATTTTCATCAAAAAGAATTTGAATTGCTAATGCAGAATCTTGAATATATAATTCTGTACTATGTGAATCTTCTAAAATCGACAATAAATGAAACTTTAAAAGTTTTAATGTTGTATCTATTACGTTTGGTGTCAGTGCTGAATCTATAAAATTATTAAATTGATAATCTGCAAAATCACTAACAACATTATAAACAATTTCATCATAATTAATATTCTTTTTGGAACACAAACTATCTATTTCTATCTGGATTTGCTCATTTAAATTATCACCAAAAAAGGCACTAAAATAAATTACTATGTTTTCTGCGGTATCCTCATCAATTGATAAATATTTTTTCAAATCTTTTATGGTATTAAAATATGAAGAACAACAATTAAAATATAAATCTAAAATCTTAGAAAGATAATCATGGTTATCTTCAGAAATACTAAATTTTTGCGATAATAATTGTATTTCTAAACAATCTTCTTTAATCTTATAATTTTGTTTTGATATTGACATTATTTTATAATTTTTACATATTGATTAATAACCTATATTTCCCATAATCAATCTTCTATCCTTAAATTTTTATAGAATTCACTATTCTCGTAGTCATATCCCTTATCAATAGGCACATTTCTTGGTCTTTGTGGTCTTGGTTTTGGATTTGATTTTGTTTTTTCCTCTGTGTCTTCTTCTGCTTTAAATCTTTTATCTCTAAATTTAATGAGACTTGCCGAAGCATCACGCAAAACACTTCTTGATCCTGTTGTTGCCTCACGATGTAATCTATCAAATAGGTCCTGTAACTGTACTTTACCCTTCATTTCTGCTTCAGTCATTGTAGACAATTCGTCTAAAACCTTATTATACATATCTATTTTTGTTTGATCTTCAGAGGCCACTGCATCCCTAAAACCAGACATAAAATCTACTGCATCCATATTTCCATCCTTAATATACTTTAAATTTTCAGTAGTTGATAAATTAATATTATTAACAACATTTCCTAATTTAACATTCCTAAAATGTGAATCTCCACTATCCAACCTAGATTTTGCATAATTAAACACCTCTTGAGAGTCGCTGAATCTCTTTTCTGGATCAGTCTCAGATTCAATAGCGCTAGAAAAAGCTGCCACGGCTTTATTCAAATTCGCTGAATCTCTAAATTCTCCCGCCAAAATCATACCGTGTAAAACCCTTGCAACCTCTTTCTGCTGTGCTGGACTTAAACCATCTACTGTTGATTTCGCTTCTTTAGAATTTTGTGATGCAGACATAAGCGCCTTTATAACATTTCTTGATATACCAGAATCTGGAATTGAATCCATAAATCTTCTAGCACCCATAGAACGCATTCTTTCTTCTAATTTTCTATCTAATTCCCCATCTGTCAACCTCTCACCCTTCTCAGTAAATTTGGCTTGACCTGGAAATTGTTTCCTTATCTGATCTTCTACAAAATTCGTCGTAGCTTCATCTGCTCCACGAGCAACTAATTGAGCTCTTATTTCTGGTACATCCTTTGCTTCGAAAGCCTGCCTTTCCAAAAGTTGCATAATTGCTCCCAATGCTTTAAATGAATTTGATTGATTCATTATTTCTCTTAATTCTCCATTATCTTTTGTCGCACATTTCTTAGAAAAATCACTAGATTTATTATATATATATGATCCAGCATCTTTTTGATCTGCTTTTCCACTCTCTTCTAAGGCTTTTTCCCCTCTCCTGATTAGCATTGCTGCACCAGGAGCGCTAGCCAAAGAACTCAACAAAAGATTAGGTATAAATCCACCACCACCAATTAAAGATAATGCCATAAAACCCTTTTTGATACCAGAACCTACAGCATCCATTAAATCTTTTTGATTTTGATATCTCCTACTTGCGTCCTCTGCGTTCTTTTGATATTCATTGATCTTTTTGTCAAAAGCTTCCGGATCAGAAAGTATTCTTCTATCAAATTCAGCCCTACTTCCCTTCTTTTCTTCCTCTTGTATCATATTCTTAACCCTATTTAGATCATTAAGTTTTTCAGTTTGCTTTTCTCTTTCACTTGCTTTTTCTTTATCCTTAACTTCTTTTTCTCTCTGCACGATTCTAAAGAGCTTCCTATCGTCCTCATCATATATATCATCTTCGCTCAATTTATCAAAGGAATTTATATTATTCTCATACCCATACTTCAATAATAATTGTTCCTCGTAAGTTGACCCAATATTTTTGATAGTGGCTTCATCTTCAGGGATTATTTCACCCCTTTCCATGGCATCATAAACTTCTCCAAAATTATTTTTTCCATATCTAGCTACCAATCCTTCTTTAGTTGTTTTAGAGATATTATTTATAGCATTTCTATCCTCAGAGTCTTTTACTTCCCAACTAATCATAGCGTCATAAAGCTCCTTAAAATTATTTTTTCCATATTTTGCTAACAATTCACCCTGTCCATGATCATCTTCTTTAAGCGCTGCTGTTAATCTATCTATAGCTTTTTCTAAACTTTCGAAACTATCAATTCCCTCTCCTTTTGCAGTATTCATGGCTTGAACATTTTTCTTATTTTCCTCTGCTTCTATACGATTCTTTTTTCCGTATGCCCAATCATTGAATTTTTGTTTTTTATCTTCATACCAATTTTTAGCTTTCGATAATCTACCACCGGTTTTTTTATCAGCCCAATCAAATGCTTGTTTTCGTTTCTTTGTCCCCCATTCACCCACTCTTTCTTTAATTGCGCCAGTTGTCTGCATAAATTTAGCTGCTGCTGCATAATCTTTTGATTTTTTTCTGTCTTGTTTTATATCTCTATATGCCTTAATTCTTCTTGCTACAAGGTTAGCACCAGTAACAGCTCCCACTCCAACCGCACCCATTTTAAGCGCCCTTTTACCGGCATTCTGTAATTTACCCATAGCTTGACCTGCAAAGCTAGACCCCATCACTCCAAGAGATCCTGCTATTCTTATAGCGGCGATCATCATAGCAATTACAATAATAAAATCTAATATCATGGAAGTATCTTGTATAGCAAATGGTTCTCCACCGGATCCTTCTAGTGTAGTATCTGCTGATATTCCGGATTCATTGTCCTTTTCTTTTAATTGACCGCCACCCATATCAGAGATCCTTATCTTTTCACTGTTACCAGAGATATTTTCATCAAAACTTGCTTGAATAGTATACATGCATAAATATATAAACATGGCTAATATTGGCCCACTTATTAAATTTTTTGATAATGATTGCCACCATTCACTTGCATACTTTCCCCCAAATGGAGACGCTTGAAGCATAAAAGCAAACGGAGAAAGTATTGCCAAAACCCATAAGGTTAAAATTCTACCAACAAGCATCACTATCATTATCACAAGAACAACATTTAAAACAACTAACATTATACAAGCCAACAACATTACCACAAAAACATCAAATGAGCCCGATTCATTAGCAGTCCCCGCGCCCACATTTTTACTCATTAACTTATCCAAATGAAGACCCTTAGCAAAATTATTTACTGTTGCATCTTTAAAACCAGATACAAAAGTAAGCATTACAATCTGAGAAACATCAATCAAGAGTCCGGTTATCATTTTTGAAAAATTTATAAGTATTGAAAATATTATTACTTTTACAAGCCATTTCTTATATGAATATGCTTCTACTCCTATAATTGTTGTAAAAGAAATTATAAGCAATATAAATATGAAAAGCATATTACAAATATCTCTAGCAATCTTCCAACCTTCAAGCACGGCTGTTATGCCAGTAGTATATTTCTTCCAGGTAGCAAAAAATACTAAAGCCACCATAAGTTTTGAAGCAATAAAACCAAGTGCATAAACAATTCCATATAATAAACCGCTTAGGATTTTAAGTATGACATCTCCCAGACTCGCTCCAGCAAACAATGGAGTAAATAAAATAAAACAAAGCACAATCAACGAAATGCCATAAAAAAGTTTTCTTTTCTTACTTAAAAGATTCCAAGAATTTTTAATTTTTCCTAATTTGGCTTTAAATTTTAACGATATTTTATTAAATATATTCTTCATGTTTCTAAAAAATACAAAATATTGAATCTATTATTAATTTGGTTTTATAATTATATATTTATTCTGACCCATATCAACAGTGCTTTCTCCTCCCCAAGAATCAGTAACAGTAACCTTTGGACTGAATTTACAACATGGTCCGCCGTCAACTTCTTCGCAACTTGAAAACCAACTATTACTATCAGGAGTACAAACATATATAAATGAATAATTAAATTTGTCTTCACTGCAGGACTTTGGATCATTTCCCCAACCATATGAAAAACATTTCTTGCCATCAGTACAGTCAGAGTCGGACTTACAATCATCACCATCGCTCCAATTTGCCTCACTATATGTATTTGCACATTTTCTTATACATTTTGCTTTTTTATTTTTAAATGGACCAGGAAATAATAATATATCAGAACCATCTCCATACCAATCAAGCCTTACTTCTTTTATAGGAGACCTTCCCCACTGAGCATAAGCATAAAAACTTATATCAGCTGTTAGGTTTTTCACTGCATATATATTAGAATTACTATTATTAATTGTTATACCGGTTTCACCCTCTCCCTGTTGAGTCACTTGTTTAATAATTGGGCCATTGGAATGTATATTACCTGTAAAATCCCAATTATAATTATATGGCTTCCACTGTCCTTGTATCCAAGCTTGTTCTCCATATTCGTAATACTGTATTTCTGGAATTTTTACTATTGCATTTCTTAAATTATTACTAGCTTGTTGTAAAGAATGCCGAATTGGATTATCAAAACCATGAATAGAATATGGAAAATAAAAACTTTGAAAATTTGTAGAACTATGCATTATCGGTTCTCTAAGATTATCTCCACTACTGAAACCAAATTTTGATATTGTACCATTAAATGCTGGATTGTCTTGTGCAATATCTGAAACTCTTAGCACAAATTCATCATAATCATAATTAGTGGTTCCAACTATTATAGAAGAACAAGTATTATTACCCTGAATAGAACATATTGAACTATTCCATGGATTAACATTTTTAACATCCGTAGTTGGTAATGTATTTATATAATAATTATCTGAATGAAATACAGCATCAGAATCCCCCTCCCCATCAATTACTCCAATAACTCTACAAGCTTTTATGCCCTCAAAATTATCAGGGGTAACTGATGTCATACCTAACCTATAAAGGTCTGGACAATGTTCACATTCTGGATAAACATTATCAAAAGACCAATCATAATGAACATAATAATTATATCTAAGTGGATTCCAAATTGACTCAGAAGAAAAACCACTATCATTACAATCCGTAAAAACTTCATGTCCATTTGGTGGCACGCTTCCATCATATTCAATTGGGGAATCTTGATCATACTTATCTCGTAAATCCTCACCAAAACCAAAAGTTCTTCCAGCCCACAAGCAACCCCCCTGATAAGCAAGGCCAACAGTGTGGTGACTACCACAATTACCGGAATTCGAATTATAACCCCGAGCTATTTGGCTAAGCGGAATAAAATATTGATTCTTTTTCTTCCAAAAAGGGACATTAGCTCTATATCCAGTTGCATCCGTATCATCCCATTCATACACCCCAAGATTTGCTCCATCACCAACATATGTCGAACCATTTGGCATAACACCCTCATCGTAATAATAAAATCTTATCGGCTGATTTATTATATGTTTTGGTAATAAAGACTTGAAATCTTCCAGAAAGGATTTATCAGATAAACCTGTTAATTCATAATCACCAAACTCATGGGTTGTAAATTTTCGCTCTTTTTCTCTCCATTGAGTATTATTTCCTTGAGGAGCATAAACATTACAATCAAAACCATCATAATATACATTTTGTTCATACCATTCTGGCCAATCACTTCCATATATAATTTCATATTCTTTTATAGGCTCAGGACGAATTGTCTTTTTTTGAAACTTATCACTAGATCCACTCCAGGGCCAATAATAATCTGGATTTGTAAAGTAGTCATAAAAATCTGATGTCCTGTTTTGTGGTAACTTTGTACCAGCTGGTACATAAGCTAAAACATTGCACCTTGCAAATCCATCATTTATATCCGTATTAGCTCCAGCGCCATTGCCAGGATCAACAGTTCCATAAAGACCAGCAGAAGATTCATTGTGATTCGAACTCCAATAAGCACAATACAATCTATCTTCTTCTGTTACATAATCATCTGCAACTAAACATACTTTAGAATCAGTGGGTATAGGTACTTTAGCATCTAATGAAACAGAATATAAATCCATTTCTCCGCTTATGACATCAACTGGATACCAAGATAAACATCTTGTTGTATATCTATTGTCTCCATCTCTATATAGAGGGGTTGCTAAAAATGAATTATCTTTCTCTAGGCAAAATCCACGCCAACCTATAAAATCTGTTTGTGATTTCTTTTTTATTGTGGTTCCTTCACCACTATATTCATCTTGGATGCTTTCTGGTATAGAACCATAACTCAAAGGAAAATATAGACTCTTTGAGGAACCATAGTTTACTTTTGTATAACTACAATCACATTCGTGATTTAATGCGCTTGAAACCTGCCCTTCCTCAAATTTTGGCTGACAAATATTTGCATTTTGAAAATTTTGATTTTTAGAAGAATCCATATTTGCATAATAATAATTACCAGTAGAAGTAACCTTAACATTTTCTTTAGAGATTATTGCAGGCGTCCACACGAATGGAGAATCTTTTTCTGGATATAATCTGCATGATTTATGTTGAGATGATAAATAATCTTCCCTGATCTTATCATTACTCTTATCTCCATAATGAGAAGCTAAAGGATTCATACCTAATCCAAATTTATAAATCATACTTTGTCCAGATGCGTTTCTTTTCGCAACTGTTTTACCTAATTCATATGTTTCTGTTTCTGTTTTAACAGCAGATAAAGCATCTATTGGAAAAAGACCTGGTATAGAATAACCGCTATATTCCATATTAGACCAAGATAATCTAGTCCCTAATTCTTTTTGATAACTATCCAATGTAAGAGGTTTAATATCTGGACTCCTTAATAAATAATTATCACACTTTGAATTGTCTGATGACAAAGAATTACATGCTACAAGCGATATACATGAATTTTTATCTTGTCCGGTTTTTTCATCAACTGTTTTAATAGAAGAAGCGCAAGTTGCCCACTCTCCACAGGTCCTATCTCTGACAACTCGCAACATTATATTGGAATCATTTGCAGATGAAGAATCTCCAACGCTTAAATTAAACCTCGCATAACTCTTATTTGCATTCCATCTCAATGTTGAATCAGTTAATTGATGGAATAAAATACATCCCTTTTCTTTACTTGGCTCATTACACGAGGTTCTGTCTATATTATTATTATCGAGATATGTATAATATCCTTGGACTTTTTGAAATTTTACTCCAGTCATTGATATTTCTCCCCCACCACCACCGAAATAAAATGCAACATTACAAAAGTTCGTATCTGGTTCCATGGTATATAATCCGTAAATATGTTTCCAGTTACCACTGTCTCCATTATTTTCTTTTACAAAATAATTGGAGTTCAAGTTCGGCATCGCATAAGGTATTTTATCCGCTCCAATTGTATAATAATATGATGAATTATCTGCCTTTTCTTTCTTACATATTAAAAATGTTGAAATGAATCTATTTTGATTTTCTGTCGACTCAGAATCTGATGGGTCGAATCTTACAAAAGCATTTAATTTATAAACTTGATTTTGCTCAACGAAAAAGTTATGTGGAGTATTCTTACCACCTGTAAATACAGCAAGTCCGCCAGGAGAAGAATTAAATTCTATAACATCGCTTGATTTTAATGCATTAAAAGAACCATCACTGGAATAGCTTACTGTTCCATTCATTAAATTCCAGTTAAATAATTTCCACTGCGCTGCGTTGTTTAAACTTAATGGCATTTCCAGTTCTTGATCTAAATTATCTTCTGGGTCTATAAATGCTGTGCATGAGTTTTGATTCTTGGGACATGTAGCGCTATAAGAATTATTAAAATCTAAAAATAGTGAACTTCCTAAATTGCTTTCTATATTAGATACGAAATTATCATAATTTTTATTATACAATAACCCATCGCAAGGCTCGGATGTCCCAACCTTATAATATCCAGCTGGTAAATTTGACGCTAATTCAGCTTCTTTGTACTCACAAACTTTTTCTCTTGGATGAATCTTGAATAAATATCCTCCGTCTGATTTTTTGAAAGCTACACAATTTTGATACTTAGACAAACACAATATTTGATTCTGTCCGCCAAAAAAGTCATCAGAAGTGTAATTATCTGGATTGTTTATCCTAAATACATCGCTTGGATTTCCATTATTATCTAAAGTAGCTAAATTTTGACAACCCTTTTGATCATTTGAACATTTAAACTTATTATCCACTATAATATATTCTATTGTGTCTTCTGGTACAGTTGTAGTATCATCCGTTACATTGCTAGTAATCGGATCTTTATCATTTAAATAATAATGTTTATTTTGCGCGCATTCCCCATCATTTGTATTGTTACAATAAGCGTTAAATGTTTGTTTAAATGGCATAGAGGAATTTTTTGTATCAATAACTGCTCGACAACCAATATTTTCAGGATTACATACTTGGTTAAATTGATATAAATACACCGAGGAATTATCTCGTTTCTTGTACTCTTTACAACCTAAATATTTGTTATCTATCAATCCATTATTGTCACTATCAACACAAATCCGTGGGGTATTCCATGAATCTTTTATTTTATAAAAATTATTACTAAACTCTTTTAGAGTAATATTATCTATAAAAATTCCATCTTTTGCATGATTTGAGTTGGTAAAGCGTATATTAATTATTAGCTTGTTTGCATCATGAGAAGCAGTTACTATAGAAAGTTGTTTAAACTCCCATTCTTTATTATTTATAACAGGAGTTGTAAATGTCAAAGAATCACGAGATGCTTCATCTCTAATCAAATCACGAGATGTTATAGAGTCCTCAATGGTCCCGTCAGTTGCTATAGGTTGTATGCCTCGCTCAGCTGCGCGAGCTTTATTTATAAATTTATTAGAATTTAAAGTTTCATGTTCTGTTTCTCCGTCACCAATCTCTATACCAGCGCCATCATTTAAATCGCCTTCTAATTTCTTTACCCAAAAACTTAAAACATATTCCTTGCCCGCTTTTACCATTTCACCATCTTTAGATAAATCATAGAAAATAGAAATACTGTTTGATGAACTATCTGTTGTATAAAGCGCCATTGACATTCCCCCATACTGTAGTGACTCTGTGGATGGATAAGCAGACGCTACATTCGTAGAATATGTCCATGGATTAATAGTTCCTGCATCAAATTTTGCTTGTAAAATATTTTTTACATTATTTCCATTATTTCCTTTATATTCTAAACATCCAACATTTGATTTTGAACAGGTCTGACTCATTGATGGAATTGCCTTATAAATAACATTAGAATTTGTTCTTCTTAAATTAATACATTCATCGCTAATAGGAATCGTCTTAGACGATAATCTTTTGTATAGATTTGCATTCATATCATAATACTCTCTACAATCTAAATTTTCTGCACTACATTCAGATCCACCCCCATCAGAACACACACTTTCACCAATTCCAATCTTTGTACATGGGGCATTAGTACTAGAAGATTCTGTTTTTAATAATTTCCATGTCTTGAGTTGGAATCCAAAAGTATCTGAACCCTCCCAAGTATAATATACTGTTATATTATCAACTTCATCTGGTCTAACACACTGT
This sequence comes from bacterium, assembly GCA_029555085.1. Lineage (GTDB taxonomy): Bacteria > Patescibacteriota > Patescibacteriia > UBA1558 > S5-K13 > STF1-138. The sequence goes on from JAKPTO010000043.1 coordinate 38,700, forward strand.
CTAAGTGATTTATAATACTCTTTTCCCTCGCCTCCTTTTTCTAATTCTGCAATATTTGTAAATTCCTCACATGATGGTTCAGAACAATCTTTAGCGGCACTAGTTATAAAATTTCTATCAATATTTGTGGCAGAAGGATTTTCTAATTTATCAAAATAATTTGGTAACTGAGAATATGTTTGAAAATTATTACACTCTCTTGGACACACATCTTGCTCTGAAATAACAGCGCTAATAGATGGATCGCGGTTAACTGGATTATACGATTCACAACCAGCATCCTCTTTTGAACAATATTTTGAATAATTCACACACTCACTAGCAGGATTATTGCTTTTACAATTATAGTAATCGGGAGCTTTCTTAAAGAAAACATTTGAAGTATTTCCATATTCGCTATATTGACTTGGTGTTTTTTGTTGTTCTGCTATTGGATTTTTTATTATTGATGTCAAAGGTCCAGGAACAAATGAACTTATATATTCAAACTGAACATTATCTAAATAAATTTCTCCTACCCCTCGGAGAGCGATAACAACATTTGATTTTGAATTATTATCCACGGAATAATAAAAATGTTTTCTGGTCCAATCTCCAATAACAGTGTTTGGATTATCTATAATACCACCATCACCATCAATAAAATCATCGTCTTTTATTATCTTGTCGCCTATTGAATCACCCACAACACTACTACCAAAAGAAGTGCCCTCGTTAATCGTTCTATTACCTATATTACGTGAACCATCCACAGCACTATTACCAAAAGAAGTCCCTTCATTGGTTGTTTGATGGATTATATTATGTGAATCATCTATAATACTACCACTATGTGAACTATCCTCTACACCACCACCAATAGAACCATCCTCATTTAATACTCTATTATCTATAGATGGAACAACCTTTGCATTATTCGCGCCACGAACATAATAGCTAAGAATATAACTACCCTTTCCAGGAATTTTTACATTTATAGATGCTGTTTGGCCTGTTACTTTTAACGAATATCTTCCGGAAACAGAATAATTTGTTGACAATTCAGATCCGCCAACATTCCAACCGTCTGGCTTGCCATCTTCTCTTCCTTCATCTATTTCAAAACTTCCATTTGGAATTAAATTAACTCCTCTTTTTATATCTATAAAATTAGTACATCCTTCGTTTGATTTCTCGCATGATTTCACATAGCTATTTAAATAAATATAATCGCCATCAATATTCCACTGATAAGATTCATCAAACTGTTTTTCTGTTAAATATTTTCTACAGCCAACTTGTTCTTGAGGGCAATCTCTTAATGTATCTACTAAATATGATTGTTCCTTTTTTTCATCATCCATTACCAATGTACATCCACTATAATTTTTATCACAAGCATCTCCTTTAAATCTCCAAATATTTTTTTCTCTTAAACAATATCCATAACCACCTATACATTTTCCATTTTCATCTTCTTTTATGCACTGTCTTGGATCAGCGCATTCTTCATATCTATTTGAGCTTTCATTCATTTCAAGCGCTGAATAATAACCCTTTGCATAACACTTCTGTATAGGCACTTTTAATACCCATTCTGGATTTACTAATCCACAAAGTGGCGCTTCTCCTTTTTCTTTTATTAAACATCCGCCAGGTAGCCACTCATAATATGTTCCTCCATCAATAGGCATATTCAAACATGTGTCCTTATCTATTATATTTAATTGTTCTTCTACATTTGATAAAAATCCGTCTTCATCAAATGTATACTTATAACATATTCCTATTTTTTTACCATTACCATCATCATTTCCTACCCATTTAACCTCTATATCTTCTAGACCATATTCGCTACTTAAAATATTTGTAGTACAATTCTCTTTTGAAATATTAATAGATGGATAAGATCTCCAGCCACAAACATTGTCCTTTATTACTTGACCATTGTATTTATATGTACCGTATTGATTGTATTGATTTACTACATCTTTTAAAGTACATCCAGTAGCTGGACAAATTGGGTTTCCTTCTTGAACAGATTGTACAATTTTAAGCGCAGCCATTTCCCAACCAACCGGAATTACTCTATTCTTTCTTAATTTTTTCATATTATCATAAGAAATACCCTGATCTAAATCCGGTTGTTGCAATAATTCATTATTAGCTATATTAGTAAATCCAAAAATTTTACCCTCACTTATTAAACCCTCTTTCATCGCTTGATTAAGCGTCATTGGATTTCCGGTTTGCGCTCGTCTTAAAACTTCTGCAAAATCAGAATCAATAACAGAATCATTTAAATTTCCAGGCATTCCAGATTGAGGATTTTTCATTGTCATCTGCATTTCCCCTATAAGATCAATGTCTGATATATTTGTATTAAACGAAATTCTTTTTACTGTAGAATAGAGTTGATCAATATAGTCACCAACAGTCGCTGGTTTTTCTCCGGAAATTAATTGCTGTTTTGTTTTCGACCAATCATACCCCTCAATATTAAAGTTCATTAACTTTTTATATATGGACTTCATTAATGTACCGAATAATCTATTTGATAATGTATCTATAAAAACACCCAAAGAATCAGCAACGGGATCTTCGGTATATTCCAAAGCCACGCTTTGTTTGTTTGAAATTTTATCTTGTTGGGCTTTTGTTTCTGCTGGTGGCCCTTCGGGCCCTTCAGTTATCGAATCTTCTGGTGTTTTATTTCCCCCGGCAGCAGCTGCATCTTCTTGTCTCTTTTTTTCAGCTAATTCTTTTTGCTCCTGTACTTTTTTTTCAAGAGTTTCGCTTATAGATATCTGTTTTTTTACATCACTTTCTTGAGGATTTAAAATACTTCTTAAAACTCTTGACTTTGCTTCTTGAGCCAAGTAACTAGAATCAGCCCCAAACCCCAACTGAGAAAGGGATTTGTTATTTAAAGAAAATAAAAGCATAGGATCTTCTGCATACTTCTTACCAACCTCACCCCACTTATCAGCCATATCGCTAAGCGTACATTTTACTTGTTTTTTTTCTCCTGATTTTATAGCAAACATATTCATTTGTATATCTGTGATATCATCAAGCCATATTGGGGATGGATTTTTTGGCGCACAAATATCAAGTCCCGGTATAGCCCCAGTGCTTGATACCATATTGCCAAGATCTACTAAAAACTCTCCAGCGGCAGCATCTCCTGCATTTTTTAAATAACTTTCCCATCCACTAGTGTAAAACTTTGACTTTCTACCAGCAGCGCCTTCAGCTAAATCAACAGCCGCGTCATAAGCCAAATTATTTAAAAAAGTTCCAAGCGCTTTTTTATATGCTGTCGCCGTCATTGATTTTTTGATAGAATCGTATATATTTGTTGTTTTTTTCCACACAAACTCAGCGGTAGCTCTTATCCATCCCAATGGATCGTGAAATATTCCCTGAGCCCCTACTTTGTTTGGAATCACAAAAGCAATATTAAAAATCAATACTATTGTTAGTAATGACAAAATAATTTTTGATTTTTTGTTTATCATTTTATTATTATTGTGAACTTGACATTTCATCAAGTGTTTGTAAATAAAGTTGCTTTAACTCATCATCTGAAAACTGACTAAGCTGTTCATTGGTAGCTCCACCCTGTATCATAAGATCTTTTATTTCTTGTATTGACAAATTTTTGAGATTCTCAATCTGTTTTAATTCACCATCTGTTAATTTCTGTTCTTGTGATGACTCTGAATTTAAAGATGATGCTGGCGCTAACATTTGTTTCATTTGGTTAAATTCCTGCTCTGTTAATAAATCAACTGATTCTTTTTCATATCCAGTAGCGAGTAATATATTTTTAAATTCATTAAAATCTAAATTTTCAAAATCCAAACCTTTTAAAAAAGCCATGAATTCTGATTCGCTTTTTGGTATTTCAACTGTCATTTCACAATTTGCGCCTATACATTTTCCATCCAAACCTAGGATAACCTCATCATAATCAGAAACACCATCTAAATCAGTATCCTCTAGGTATGGACTAGTATTATATAAATTTAACTCGTCATAATCTGGGAGTCCGTCTCCATCCGTATCTTTAATTCTATTTAAACCCTCTATCACGCTCGCCTTATCTTCTATTTCTACTTCGGGTGTTATAAGAGAATTTTTAATATTTATATACATACCCAAAATTCCGAATACAATAGAAAAAACCCCAACTATAAACAGGGCTCTTATTATTATTTCTTGCCTAGAAAAATAATTTAAAAGCTTATTAAAAAACTTTTGAATTTTTGAATTATTGAAAGAATTCCTTGCTTGTTTTGAAGGCATAATAAAAATTTATTTACATTAATATTATACTAATTTTTTAAATTAAAGTAAACAAATACGTAATAGCCCAATAGCTTGGCAACGCTTTAAGTGTAATAATTAAATATATATACAATATAATAATTATTAATCTTTAAAGTGTATGGCATATACTATTAATCCTAATTTACCAAGATTAAGAGCTAAAGCAGTTAATAT
>JAKPTO010000044.1 GCA_029555085.1 bacterium
ATATTAACTGCTTTAGCTCTTAATCTTGGTAAATTAGGATTAATAGTATATGCCATACACTTTAAAGATTAATAATTATTATATTGTATATATATTTAATTATTACACTTAAAGCGTTGCCAAGCTATTGGGCTATTACGACCATATTGCTTCACTTGGATATATATGTCTTATATTGTTTGTATCTAAAAAATATACAGTTGAAGTATCACCTGCTTTTATGAAACTACCATCTGAATACGAACCAGTTTCTGATATTTGTATTATGTTATCATCTTTTATTTGATTATTGTTTTCATTATTGCTTTGTTCTGTGCTTGTGCTTGTATTTTGATTATTATTCATTAATTCTAATATGTATGGTGGTATAACTGACGATCCTGTGCTTGAACCAGGGATAATAGTAGGTCTTTGCGACAATGGTCGCCAATCTGTTGTTACTTTATAATCGTTATTATCGCAGGTGTTTGTATTTGAACAGTTAAAAGATATATATCCTGTATTTTCGTTGTATGCATAACCAATAAATTCTCCATTGTTATTTATTGTTACTCCGCTGAAATTTATCCATCCTATATTTTCTCCATAAGCATAACCACTTAATAATCCATCATGCGTGTTTGATACTTTGTAATTGTTTGTAGAGCATGTATCTGTATTTGAACAATTTAATGATATCCAACCAGCATTTTCGCTATATGCGTAGCCTGTTAATTCTGTATCCGTGATGTTTATGGTGCTATTTGGATCGGAAAAATTTATCCAACCCATATTTTCACTATATGCATATTTATTTGTGCTATCTATCGTCCCATTTGACATTGATGCTTCAGAGTTCAAAAATGGAATAATAAGCAAAAGAAATGAGAATAGACATAAATAATGAGTATATTTTTTCATTTTAATCATATTATTTATATTTTAATTAATTATATCACAACCTCGAAGGTTGGCAACCTCGAAGGTTGGCAACCTCGAAGGTTGCTTATTGTAAAAAAACTATATCATTTATAACTTTTTCTTCTTGAGTTTTATTTATTTCTTCTACTAATTTTTTCCTCGCTAAACTTAAAGCATTTGCAACAGAAGATGAATTACAATGAACATATAAAACTTTATCTTTTACATATTTAGCTTGCGCCATTTTTTCTACCTCTTCTCCCCAAATATTTTTAACTAATTTTTGAAATTCCCATAAAACATTACAAGCACTAACCTGTGATTTTATTCTGTTCCTTGCTAAACTTGATGGTAAAATATTTTTTATTAAATCCATGATATTAGTTTTAAATAGAAAATAATGAATAAGTTTTAAAATTAATCAATTAAATAATTTATAAAATATAAATTTATCATTCTTTTACTCCCTAAATGGACAAATATTATTAAAATCGCAATATTTGCACGTATGTTCGCTTGGATTTGGTTTAAAATCGCAGGAATTTATTTTTTTTATAATCTCTAAAATTTTATTCTGTGCTTTTTCTTTATCTTTTTCAGTTCCCAGAAAATCTACCTCTGAATTATCCTCTAAATAATGAAATTTAAGATTCTTCACTTTCTCTTTAAATACACTTTCATAAGCAATCTGATAAATTATAAGCTGTTGTTTTTCTTCAAAACTCAATTTTGATTTTGGTTTTCCAGTTTTATAATCAATTAACTCCACTCCTCCGCTCACCTCGTCAACTCTATCAATATTTCCCTTAAAACTATAATCGGCAATTTTTATATTAAATCCTTTTTCTAAATATTTTACTTTTGGCGGATTGTTTTCATATTTTTTATATATATCTTTTAATAATTTTTTACCAAGTTCAAAATATTTTTTCTTATTAATTTCATCTTCATACCAATCATCAATAAAATTTTCTTCATAAATTGCAATAAATTCATCAAGACTAACTGCAATTTTATTTTTTTCTATTTCTTTATTATTATCAAAAATCGAAGTTTGACTTACTGAAATTCTTGCATTATGAAGCTGAAAAAACTTTTGTAGAGCTAAATGCATTGATTTACCAAAACTAAAAACATATTTTCCCATTGATGGAATTTTTAAAATATGCGCGTAGTAATATTGTCTTGGACACTTATCATAAGCGGCAATTTGAGAAAAAGAATATTGCTTGGGCAATAATTTTTTCAAATCTTCTTTATCAATTTTTTTTACATCGTCTCTTTTTGAAAATTTATCATAAATACTCGCATTATCTCTTATAAATTCTTCTTCTATTTTTACCAAATTTAATTCCTGTAAAAATCTTGATGGTTTTTTTGCTTTTACTCCTCCATAATCCCTTGCTCTTGTGAAATATAAGCCCTTACGAGCTCTTGTCATTGCAACATAAAAAAGTCGCCTTTCTTCTTCTAAATGAACATCGCCTTCTAAAACTTGCTCTTTTACTAAATCATCTGGAATTGGAATTGTTTCAGATCGCTCAATACTTGGAAATCTTTTATCAACCAATCCACAAATAAAAACATAATCAAATTCAAGTCCCTTTGAACCATGAACTGTCATAATTTTTACTGATTCTGGTCCATCATCAGTCGCGTTTTGTAATTTTCCTTTTTCGCCTGATTCTGTTTCTAATGTAAAAAATTCTAAGAAATCTTTAACACGCCCATTTATATCATCACGCTCAAAATTTTTAACTTTTTTATAAAACTGGTTTAAGTGAGAAAAAATTTCTTGTTTTTCTGACTCTTTCAATGAGTCGATATATTTTAAATATCCACTATCATCTAAAAATTCCCAAATAACAATCCAAACTTTTTTAGTTAAAGACATTTTTGTATGTTTTTCTATTAATCCTACTACTTTATCTAAAATTTCTGTGGTTTTTGCTGACAATTTAATATACCTAAAATGATTTTTTATAACTTCAAATAAAGAAACTGCTTTTTTCTTTGCTGTGTGTGATAAATTTACCAAATCCTTATGATCTATATCAAAAAATTTAAAATTTAAAACTCTCCACAAAGCCGTAGATTCATGATAATCATCTAATAATTTCAAATACGATATTATATCCATTATTATTTCTTTTTCATAAAGCCCTGAAGATGCTACAAAATTATATGGAATACCTGCATCGTCTAAACTTCTAATAAATGGTTTTGCTTGAGAATTTGAACGCACTAAAATTGCAAAGTCATTCCATGAAATCCCTGACTCGCGTTTTATTATTTCGTAAATTTTTTCAAGCACATCTTGCGCTTCATCTTCTTCATTATCAGATACAATTGTTTCAATTTCTCCCTTTTCTTTTGAATGAGCTACTAATTTTTTATCTAACTTTTCTTTTCCTTTTTTGAATTCTGATAATTTTACTTCTAATCTATTTGGATTGTTTAATTCTATAAATCCATAAGCTAAATCTAAAATATCTTGTGTCGATCTATAATTATCTACTATAAAAATTTCCTGAGCATTTTTATAATCTTTTTTAAAACCTAAAATATTATTCATTGAACTTCCGCGAAAAGCATAAATACTTTGATCATCATCTCCCACAACAGTGATGTTATTTTTTGGACTTGCTAATATTTTTATGAGTTCGTATTGAGCATGATTTGTATCTTGAAATTCATCAACTAAAATATATTCAAATTGTTTTTTGTATTTTTCTAAAATATTTGGTCGTTCTTTGAATAATTTTATTGTATAGTTAATCAAGTCTCCAAAATCAAGCACATCATTTTCTAAAAGCACATTTTGATATGTATGATATGCATTTGCTAATTCTTCTATTCTTTTAATTTCAAATTCAGCTTCATCGGAATTTGTTAGATCCTTATTTAATCTTAATTTTTCAGCATAATCTAAATAAATTTCTGGACTAATTAATTCATCCTTACACCTTGAAAAATGTTTTATCAAATCTTTTATAAACTTTGTAGGATTTCCAAGCGGTCTATAATAATCCAAATCAAATTTATCCAAATTTTTCCTAATTAACATCCAAGCGCTTGTTTCGTCCAGTACTCTAAAATTACTAGGCAATCCAATATTTATCCCACTTTCTTCTAAAATTTTTTGACAAAATCCGTGAAAAGTCATAACCCACAAATCAGAATAGCCATATGGAAGCATTCTATCAATCCGCTCCTCCATCTCAGTTGCGGCTTTTTCTGTAAAAGTAAGAGCCAGCACATTTTCTGGTTTTAAATTTTTACTTTTTATAAGATGGTAAACGCGTTGTGTGAGTACTGTTGTTTTGCCAGTTCCTGCGCCGGCAACTATAAGAAGTGGGCCATCTCCATATTCTATGGCCTTTTTCTGTTGAGTGTTTAATTTAATATCCTGTGTATTCATAATACAATTTTAGCCCTTTTGATACTAATCGTCAAAAACAAAATTACACTCTATTGACTATTTTTTCATTGATGATAATGTGAGGAGAAATATAATATTCCAACAAGGAGGATAAAATGAAAAAAAGCGTTGGTCTTCTTATCTACGTTTTTTATAATGGTATTTTACATGCCATACTCCAAAAACGCGGAGAATTCAACGTAGAAAAAATGAAACCCGAAACCTGGCCAGGTGCATGTCAGGTATCTGTTCATGGTGGACTTCAAAACGAAGAAAACTTTGAGCAAGCTCTTTTACGAGAAATTAGCGAAGAAATGCCTGGACTACTAATAGATCCAGATGATCTGACTGAACTGTACCATAAGGTAAGCGATGAAAAAGAAACAATAACCTATGGTTTTGTTTCTAGAAAAAACCTCAAAGAACTTCTTTCATCTTTTAGTCTGCACTCTTGCACCGGTGGATTAAAAATAATCAACGAAAGAAACATAGCGTCAATCCAGGAATTAAGCAATAACGACAAACTGGGCGTTACAGATAGGGAGATTAAAATGTTTCAAGATGAAATCCAGGCCCTTAAAAATGGATTTTATATATTTTCAAAGGGGTAAAATCTTAAAAAAACAACCGAGATTTATTGAATTAGAATCTCGGTTTTTTTATTAAAAAAGGTTCTTGCTTTTGCAAGAACCAATAAAAATTATTTTATTTTGAGCAATTAATTGCTCTTTTTTTTAGATTAGCATACTTGGTTAAAATGGTTTTGATTTCCATGGCTGTTGGAGATTCTGGGATAAAAATTCCACACATTACCATGTCGTCAATAATACGCTGAGTTTCCTCTGGAAATAAAAATGTGCCAGCGCACATCTCAACAGCATTAAAAAGACCATTGCTATAATACATTAGATTTTGATTACTTTTCTCCCTCCATAACTGAGTTTGCGTTGGGTCATTTGTCATTACGCTAACTGGAAGGTATTTAGTAGAATCCCTAGAAATGCTTTCTAAACCAAACCGTCTTTCTTTGAAGAAAAAAAGATTCTCAACAACTCTCCCCCTAATAGGACCACCTGTAACAAAAACAGAATCAGAGACACCATCGCAATCTCTTGTAGCTGACGCTGACTCTTTTTGCCACATCACAACACATAAAGAATCAGAAAGATCAACATCATGCCCCAAATAAACCGTCTTTTTAGTACTAGACATGGGTGGGTCTTTTTTAATTGTATCGTCCACGATACCAGACCATGACCAAGTAACAGGCGAATCATGTTTAGTTGTTTTTGAACTGTTTTTTTTGCCAATTTGCCACGTAAATAGCACGATAATAAAAACTACAAAAACAAAGCAAAGTAGCTGAAATAATGGGTGTTTCACTAATTCCTTCATTAATTCTTTCATTTTAATCCTCCCATGAGTATTTTTTATCTACAAATAACACTAAGGCATACTTTAAAGATTGTCAAGATTAAAAATATCAAAAAAGGTAGTTTTTTAATATTTCATGAATATTAAAATTGACATATAATTATAAAAAGCATAAGATTTTATTAAACATACAAAACCCAGGAGGAAATCATGGAAACTCGCATTGTTATTTATGAACAAATAATTCACTCTGATAATGACTTTTCAGTCAAAAACAGAAAAAAATTATTAACTCTAGGCACCCAACGCAAAATTAAATATCAATTCACAAATCTCGATGTTGGTGATGTTATAGAACTTAGCATCGGAGAAGAAGTAAAACACATGCTCATCATTAAAATTAACGAAAAGATTAACTCCACGGAAATTTTCGTAAGAAAAATAGCAAGCGGCGGACCAGAAAACAAAGATCAATTAGAAATTCAGTTTGAAAGGAGTCAGAATGTGTAAACTATGCAATGGAACAGGTAATCAAAAAATACATGGAACAGTTTCTGTAACAATAAAACCATGCCCAAATGGTTGCCAACCCAATCAATGTCTAAGTCATCCATCGGATGCTGAACACCCAGACCATTGCAATCTCTGTAATGATACTGGGATAACATCTATGGGATCGTGTTGCTGTAAATTTACGCAAACAATTACAAAATAGGAGGTAAAAAATGTGTGAATGTTGTCCACGAGAGATGCCAAAAGCAAATTTCCACCAAAATTTAGAAGGTCCAGATTGGTATGTAATTGTAAACCATGTAAAGGACATGACTGCTGAAAAGATTACTCAATTTGCGGAAAAAGTTGGCGCAGTCCAGGATGACAAGTATTTTGTTCTGCTTGGAAATTTTGGAGCACTCCCAGAACTCTACACAAAAAATCAGATAGCTGAAAAGCTATCTGAATTACAAAATCACTAATCAAGCCGAGTCTAACTCGGCTTTTTTAATTAAATACTCAATTATTTGAAACTTTCTTCATGATTCATCATTCATCCTTGGTTTGTCAATTAAATTTGTATCAATCTTTGTTTCCTTGCCTGTAATTTTTATTACATCTTTATCAATTTTTGCAAATTCTTTATAAGCATTATTATACATATTTACTGTTGTGCCCAAATTATTCCCTAATCTTTTTAAATAATCTTCATAGCTTATAATGTGATTTTGTAAATTTGAAACATGTTTTAAAACATCCTTTACGGATTCCTCTATTTTCAAAGCTCTAAGTCCTTGCAAAACTGTTTGTAAATATGCCAAAAATGTGGTTGGAGAAACAATTATTACCTTTCTTTCTCTAAACGCATATTCAATTAAATCTCTGGTGTTAACTTTTACAGCGCCCACTTTATTTACTAACAAATCATAATAAATTGCCTCGGATGGAATAAACATAAAAGCAAAATCCATTGTTTTTTCTTTTGGTCTAATATACTTACTTGTTTCATCTATTCTATTTTTTAAATCCTGTTTAAATTGTCTCTCTAAAGATTCTTTTTCTCCTTCACTATGGGCATCTAAAATTTTGTTATAATTTTCTAATGAAAATTTTGAATCAACTGGGATGATTCCTTCTTTTGTAAAAACAACCGCATCGACTATTTCTCCATTATTAAATTTGTACTGCATTTGATATGCATCTGGCGGTAAAACATTTTTTAATACTGTTTCCAAATAGTATTCACCGAGAATTCCGCGTTGCTTTGGATTTTTTAAAATATTTTCTAATGACTGTAATTGCTCAGCAAATCCCATGACTTGTTTATTTGTTTCATCAAGTTTTGTCAAGCTTTCTGTTACATTTTTTACAATATTTAAACTTTCTGTCATTTTTGAATGAATCATTTGATTTGAATCATTTAATTTTGAGTCCAATGTTTTACTCATCTCATTTATCTGATTTTGAATCATCAAAAACGACTGATCATCGTTTTTTACATCTTTCTTTTTCATTAACAGAAAAATCATTATTATAAGAACAACGAGTAGAATTAAAATTAAATAATTTACCATATATTTATTTTATATTTTAAATAATTTTTTTGCATTTTCCCATGTTGTATCAATTACTTTCTCTAAGCTCAGATTTTTTATTTCTGCAATTTGACGAGCTACTTCTTCTACATAAATTGGTTCATTTGTCTTTCCTCTGTATTTCTGTGGAGCTAAATATGGAGAGTCGGTTTCTATAAGTATTCTATCAAGTGGCAAATAATTTACAATATCCCGCAAATCCTGAGCATTTGGATATGTAATTATCCCTGTAAAACCTATATACATTTCATTATCAATGATTGTTTTGGCCTCCATTAAAGATCCCGAAAAGCAATGAAAAACACCATTTAAATATTTATGATTTTCCAAAATTTTAAATATATCAAAATATACTGTTTGCAATGTAAAATCATCTTTGGAATTTCTACCATGCAAAATTAATGGCAAATCCAATTCTTTTGCGAGTTTTATATGTTCTTCAAAAACCTCAATCTGCTTAGAAATAACTTTTGGCGTAATTGGTTTATTATTTTCCTCTGATTTCGGAGAGTGAAAATAGTCAAGTCCCGTTTCTCCAATTGCAAGCACTTTATCAGTATATATTTTTTTATATTCATCTAAAACAAAATCTTCGTCAAACACATGAATTGGATGAAGACCCAAAGATGCATAAAAATTTTTATATTTTGTAATTTCAACTGCTTTTTTTGATGTCTCATATTGCGCCCCAACATTTATAACCGACATTTTTAATTCTTCGCATCTTTTTACAACTTCATCTAAATTGTCTTCAAATGCTTTGAAATTTAAATGTGCATGTGTATCTATTAACATATTATTTAAAACCTAACAGTTTAAAACTCATAACAATATAATTACTTACGATACGAAAATTGCGAGTTTAAAACAAAAATTTATTTATTACTAATATAATTCTCTAATTTATTTTTTATTTCATCGATGTCAATACTTGTAACGCCATTAAATTGAGTTTCTTTTATATTATCTATAACCTTATCCGGCACATCGGTATCTTCTTTTAAATAATTTACTAAATCATCTACATTTTGAATATTTCCCGGCAAAGTATTTATAACACTTCTCAAATTAGACACCCAATCATTTTCCAAAAATGACAAATTAAATGACTTGGGTATAAATGGCTTTGCAAATTCTATGACTTTTTTTCCACCAGGAACTATCTTTGATGTCTCAAAAGCGCTAATATCACCACCATAAAAACTTCCTATGGCAAGAATCAACACACCCACTATTAATAATCCAGCTAAAAATCCAAATATAGCTCCGAGCAATTTATTTAATAATCCAATTATGGGAAGACTAACGGCTTTATCCACAATAAAAACAATTATCATAAATAATCTATTAAACAATAAAAACAGTGCTAAAAAAGCAAATATATTAGCAACTATGGGAGTAAATACAGTAGAAGATATTCCCTGTAGCCATCCCGAAAGCTGAGAATAAAAAATAGACGCGCCGTAAAAACCCACAATAATAGCAATTATTCCACCTATACTTTTTACGAGACCATTTCTTAATCCAGTAATAATACAATATAGTATTATTATGAAAAAAATAATATCAATGTAATTCATATATTTAATTTTAAATAAAATTTGGACTTATAATTTTTATTAATTTAATCTTGGGAATATAGGCGTTTCCGGTTTTACAATTTTTTCCGACATTAAAATTTTTACAATCTCATTGGATTTAACTGGCATAAACGACTTTAAAGAAATTGCAATATTATAAAGACCCAAAACCAAATCCTGTAAAATATTTTTTAAATTTTCTTTCTCATTTTCTATCTTTGCAAGCTCCCATGGTTTTTTCTCGTCAATTAATGAATTTAAATATTTTATACTTTCCCAAATTTTTAAAAGAGCTTCTCTAAAATTCAAGTTTTCTATTTTTTCAGACACATCTTTTACGAGATCGCTTTCTTTTAATTTTATATCGATTTTCCCATTCAAATAATTCTGAACCATGTTTGTAACTCTATTTACTAAATTACCAAGTCCATTTACTAAATCAGCTTTATATTTTGCTGAAAATTCAGACACATTTATATCACTCTCCGATCCAAATCCAAATTGAGATAAAATTAAATATTTCGTAGCGTCAGCTCCATATTTATCAACTAAATCATTTGGATTTACAACATTTCCGAGAGTTTTACTCATTTTTTTTCCATCAATTGTAAAAAATCCATGAATTGCTAATCTTTTTGGAAGTGGAAGATCTAATGCAATCAAAATTGCTGGCCAAAAAATTGCATGAAATTTTAAAATATCTAGCGCTATAAGTTGAATATCTGCTGGCCAAAATTTTTTAAAATTTTCTCCACCTGGATAATCAATTGCTGTTATGTAATTCAATAAAGCATCTACCCAAACATAACATTTTTGTTTGTCGTCCCATGGTAAATCAATTCCCCATGGAACGGATTTTACCGACCTAGAAATAGAAAAATCTGGTAAATCTTGTTTATCAATAAGTCCCAAAACTTCATTTTTTCTAGTTTTCGGATAAATTTCCAATTCATTACTTTCAATTTTTTCTTTTATGATTGGTAAAAAATCTTTTAAATTAAAAAACCAATTTTTTTCTTTTAATTTTTCTGGCTTACGATTGTGATCTGGACAACACCCATCGACAAGTTCTGATTCATTTATAAATTTTTCACAACCAACGCAATACAATCCCTCATAATCTGCCTCATATATAACATCGTTAGCATTTGGGGTTTTAGAATTTTTCAATTTTAATAAAACATCTCCAACAATTCTCTTGTGTTTTTCGCTACTTGTTCTTATAAAATTATTGTTTGAAATATTTAAATTTTTCCAAGACTCTTCAAATTCAGCGCTTATTATATCTGTAAATTCTTGTGGATTTATTCCTTTTTCTTTCGCTGATTCTGCAATTTTAAGACCATGTTCATCTGTTCCTGTTAGAAAATAAACATTTTCGTCTCCCAATTTATCCCTATAATATCTCGCAAGCACATCAGCAATTATAGTAGTATAAGCATGACCAATATGTGGATGATCGTTCACATAATATATTGGTGTAGTTATGTATTTATTCTCTTTTTTCATAATTATTTTTTATCTATTATTACAACAAACTCTCCCTTGCTCACTCCGCTCCTTAAATTATTTAAAACTTCTTTTAAATTTCCACGATAAATTGTTTCAAATTTTTTGGTAAGCTCTCTAGCAATAACTAAATTTCTTTTCTCTTGAAAACCTAATTCTTTCAATCTTTCTAGGGTTTTTAGTATTCTATGAGTGGATTCAAAAAATACATTTGTAACGCGACTTTCAATAATTTCTTTTAAAATCGTTTCCTTACCTTTTTTGTGAGGTAAAAATCCCAAAAAATTAAACCGATCACAATTAAATCCAGAAATAGAAATCGCTGTAATAAGTGACGATGCGCCTGGAATACTACAAATAATATTTTCATCAAATTCTTCAGAAACTATTCTTACTAACTCTTCACCGGGATCGCTTATTCCTGGCGTTCCAGCGTCAGAAACATAAGCAATGTTTTTTCCGCTCTTTAAAAGTTCTATAATTCTATTTTTTTTATTTGAATCAGAAAATTTATGATAACTCTCTAAATGGGTATTTATGCCATAATAATTTAATAATCTTTTTGTAACTCTAGTATCTTCACAAAACACAAAATCAACTGATTTTAGAACCTCTATTGCGCGAAATGTTATATCAGACAAATTTCCAATTGGAGTAGCTACAATATATAATTTCATTTTATTGTAAATTTTCTTGTTCCAAATTAGGATTTTTTTTATTATAATACTCTAATACAAAAACAGACAATGTTGCTATAACAGGAACAGCCAAAAAGCCACCCAATATACCCCCCAATTTAAAACCTATCAATATTCCAATAATCACTAAAAGTGGATTGAGTCCCGTTGAGCTTCCCATAACCAAAGGAACAACGATTAAATTCTCTAATTGTTGTATAGCAATATACAATAATGCAACAAATAATGCTAACACTGGCGACTGAGTAAGTGTTAAAAGTACCGCAACTGCGCCAGAAAACCATGGACCAAAATATGGAATTATTTCGAATGTTCCTGCAAGTATTGATAAAACTAAAGCATACTTAACTTTCATGAGAGATAATCCTAAAAAAGTAAAACAAAATATTCCTAAACACAAACCTACTTGCCCCATAAACCACTTACCTATTTTTTCTTGAATTCCTATATTTAAACTCGATAGATACTTGTGGTGCTTTTCTGGAACCAATTTTTTTACAAATTTTTTAATTGAAACCTCCTGCATTGAAAAATAAAAAGCCATCATTACAATCATTAAAAATGAAAATAGGCCACTAAATAATTTTATAGTTGTACTAAATAATGAGTCCACTGTTTTAGTTAGGATATTACTTACATTACTAAGACTTGTTTGTATATCACTAGTTATGCTCGAAGAGGTTGATTGATCTATACCAACAAAGAAACCTTGAATTTTTTTATAATAATCAGGAAATACTTGAGCTAATTGCCCTATTTCATAAGCCATAGGTTTCACAACTAAAGCAAGTACAACAAGCAAGACACCGACAAATAAAACATATACTATAACAACGCTTAGTGTTTTTGGAATTTTTAAATTTTCAAAAAATTTTATTATTGGTTTGAATGCGGAGAATATTATAAGTGATAAAAATATAAAAGCCAATATATCTACTATCATATAGATAAAAATAAAAGCCAGAATAACACCAAAAAATCTTATAAATGTTTTTATTGAGATATCTATTGTTGTTTTATTTTCCATATTTTTATTTCCTTATCGAATGTTTAATTAATAATATTTATTTATTAAATCTTCAAAATATTTTTTATCTTTATGCGGTGATATTACCGCAAAATTAATTTTATCTTTCCTAAAAATTTTCTTACCCACTGTGATTATATCTTGTTTTGTAACTTTATCAAATTCACTTATAATTTCTTCAATATTTTTATATTCACTTTTAAGCAATAACTGTTTGCAATAAAAAGCTATTACATTCATACTGTCCTCCATTCTCAACATCAACTTACCTCTTAAAAATTCCTTTGCCATTTTAAGTTCGCTATCTGTTACTCCTTTTTCTAAAAATTTATTTATTTCTTTAAAAATATTTTTTATAGCTTCTTCAATTCTCGATTTATCAAGTCCTGTTAAAATAGAAAAAATGCCCGTATCTTCATAATTTGAATTTTCACATCTTATATAATAACATAATCCCAATTTTTCTCTAATTTTTAAAAACAACCTTGAGCTCATATTTCCACCAAGTATAACCGACAAAAGCTCAAGCGCTTTATCATATTTGTCTTCATATTTTAAACCTGGAAAACCTATTGCAAGATGAATTTGATCGGTATTTTTTTCTATTAATTTTATTCGTGTTGATTTTTGTGATAAATTAAATACATCAAAATTTTTCGCATTATCAAAATTTGTTATTTTGAAATATTTATCTATCAATCTTTTAGCTATATTTTCATCAAAATTACCAGAAATACCTATTAACATATTTTCTCTTTTGTAATATTTCTTATAAAATTTTAAAATATCCTCTCTGCTAATAGATTGTAAATTTTTAACTTTTCCACTTATTTGTCTCCCAAGTGCATGACCAAAAAAAACACTTTCTTCAATAAGAGAATCCATATTTATTAAGGGGTTATCATTATACATATTAATCTCTTCTATTATAACTCCTCTTTCTCTTTCAATTTCTATATTATCAAATTTTGAATTAAAAATCATATCTGACAATATATCAAGCGCTAATTCTAAATACTCTTTTGATGCCTTAATATAATATCCTGTTTTATCTTTTGCAGTAAAAGCATTATAATCAGCGCCTACTCCATCCAATTCTTTTGATATAAAAAGTGAATTCGGTCTTTTTTTAGTTCCTTTAAATAACAAATGCTCTATAAAATGCGCTACTCCATTGTTTTTCTCATTTTCATACCTAGAACCTGTTTTAACTAAAACCAAAACGCTAATAGCATTTGTTTCACGAAGTGGTTTTAAAAATATATTTTGCATATTATTTGTGATCAACGCAATAATATTCCAATGTAAGACCATTTATACTCCCGTACTCGCAACTTCCTTTTGATTTTTGTTTATATTCTTCTGGTAGAGCTTGAAAATACTTGCTATTAGTTAATTTTTTATTTATATTACCACAAATACCTACTTGTGGATTGCCGACCTTTACTCCTTCGCACTTAGCATTTCCATAAACATGACTTTCACCTGTAAAACGATCAATTATATCAAATATATTAGGAATGACACCAACTGTCGACACTCCACATTTAGCATTTTTTTTAAGACAGGATCTGCATATAGAACCATCACAATAACCAGCAACCACTTGTGGGGCGCCATCACTCTCATCAGGGTTATATAACTTAAGAAAACATCTAGTCCAGCTATTTTTGTGTGCACAGGATAATTCTGGTGGAATTGTACATTGAAAATTTGTACATGCTAATCCAGGGTAACAATCCGAATCCTCATCACATTGTCCATTGTCGACACTTTTATTCATACATATTTTAACATTTGGACTGTTTGAATTTTTTGGCGCACAAATCCACTCTGAATTATGTGTCGTACATTCTGCATCATCGTTACAAGAAATATTTTTATCCAGAGCACTCCTTCTGTCAGCAAAAAACTGTTGTTTGTCAAAATTACCAACTGCTATTGGCTTCACTTTTTTTATTTCTATAGTCTTTATTTCGACCAATTTTGGATTTATTGTGTATAAAATTAAATAAGAACATGATAATAAAACTAAACCAGTTATTGCATTTATTATTCTTTGCTTTGCTTCCCCTATTTTATTTTGATTTCCTCCTGCCATTACCCACTGAAAACCAGCCAATATTAATACGAGCACAGCT
>JAKPTO010000002.1 GCA_029555085.1 bacterium
GTATGTTATTTTGATAAAGGCTCCAACAAATCCTTATTTTTGTGATAGAATCATATTGTGACATAGATTTTGATATTTAATTGTTATATGCATATCAATTATATCATTTTCTATGTCGCATATTTATTTAGAATAGTACGGCGCAAGGCTCTTTTAAAAATCTCCTGATTCTGCTAATATAAAATTAATTTAATAAAATCTGTTTCAATAAATATATATGTCAATAAATACAGATTTTAAACTAAAAATAAAAAAATTTATATTAATTCTTGGGGACATAATAACCCTTTATTTTTGTTTATTTTTAACATTATTAATAAGGTTTTACAAAAACTTTTCAAAAGAATTATACATTGAACATGCTCTTTATTTCACAACAATCTATGTTATTTGGCTAATTCTAATATTTAGCTTTAGATTCTACGAAACACACAAACCCATAAAAAAACCTTTTGACATAATTACCAACACACTATATTTTTCAATAATAAATTTATTTCTTAGTGTTCTATACTTCTATTTAACCCCAAATCAACTTATTACACCAAAAACGATTCTTATTTTAAATGTTTTAATTTTTGCTTTGTTTTTCTTTTTGTGGAGAAATTTTGCTAATAAATTTTTATATAGATATAGCTTGAAACAAAACTGTCTTGTTATAAGCAATAGCGAATATTTAATAAAAAGTATAAAACAAAAACCTGAACTCAATTTAAATATAAAAAAATTTATAAATCCGGGCTCAAATATAAATCTTGAGGGAGTAGAAGGGATAACATTAGATGAATTAGACACATTCCCAGAGCAAAATAAAATTCAAAACATAATAATTGATGATGAGCTTTTGTTTAATCAAGAAATATCAAAAAAATTGATAAAATATTTGAATCTAAAAATCGAAATTATAACAACTTCTGATTTTTATGAAAAATTCTTAGGAAAAGTTGCCATAAAAAATATAAATCAGGTCTGGATTATAAATAACTTCAATGAAAATAAAAAATATATATTTGATGTTTTTAAAAGTATACTTGATATAGTATTTAGTATTATATTTTTAATAATTTCAATAATACTTGTTCCCTTTATAGTAATTGCCATAAAATTAGATTCTAAGGGGCCAATTTTATTTATGCAAGTTAGAACTGGAAAGAATGGGAAAAACTTCTTAGCAATGAAATTTAGAACAATGATTGATAATGCAGAAACAAATGGCGCTCAATGGGCACAGGAAAATGATTCAAGAATTACCCGAGTTGGAAATTTTTTAAGAAAAACAAGACTTGATGAAATTCCACAACTAATAAATATTTTGCGTGGGGAAATGAGTTTAATAGGACCAAGACCAGAGCGTCCGGAATTTATTAAAACTCTAGAACAACAAATTCCATATTATAATCACAGATTACTTGTGCGTCCTGGACTCACTGGCTGGGCTCAGATAAATTATCCATACGGGAGTTCAGTTGAAGACGCAATAGAAAAATTGGAATATGATTTGTATTATGTAAAAAACAGATCCATTGCTCTTGATATTTCCATAATTTTAAAAACACTAAATACTGTTTTAAAAGCGCAGGGAAGATAAAAAATATGACACATAAAACAAATGTTGAAAATGGTATAAAAAAATTCATAAATTGGTATAAACAATATTACAATGTTCAATAAAATAAAAAACTTCATATATAAATTACTAAAAAAATCTGAAAAATTTTTTCAAACAGATATGATTTATCTTGCCAAGGGTGGATTTTGGCTAAATTTGGGACAAATCATATCATCACTTTCTGGATTATTACTATCGATTGTTTTTGCGAATTATGTTACAAAAGAAACATTTGGAATTTATAAATACACAATAAGTATTGCCGGTCTTTTGTCCCTTTCAACACTGAGTGGGTTAAATACAGTAATAATACAATCAGTTGCTCAGAACAAAGAAGGAATTCTTAAAAAATCACTAAAAACAAAAATATCATGGGGATTTATTGGTTTCGCTCTTGGAGTATGTTTTTCCTTATATTATTTTTATTTCAAGCATGACACGTATCTTTCTTTATCGGTTTTAATAGCTGCAATATTTATTCCATTTATGGATTCTTTTGCTATTTATGATTCATTTTTAGTTGCGAAAGAGAATTTTAAAAAATCATCAATATATGGGATTATAATAAAAACAACCTCAACAATAATTTTAATTTCAACAATTTTTATTAGTAAAAATTTATTTTTACTAATTTTTATGTATTTCACGTCTTATACTATAATGAGATTTTTCTTTTTATTAGTGGTTATAAAAAAACACAAACCAAATAACGATTTCGATAATTCCTCTATCACCTATGGAAAACATTTGAGCTTAATAAATCTTATAACAAGCATTGCTCAATATTTAGATAGTGTTTTAATTTTTCAATTTTTAGGACCAGCAAAATTAGCAATTTATTCAATTGCAATAGCATTTCCTGAAAATATTAGAAACCTAATGAAATTCATACAACCACTTGCTCTTGTAAAATTTTCCAGTCAAAACAAAGAAACTGTTTATAGGGACATTACTAGACAAATGAAAAAAATTGGTCTGATAATTTTTGTAATAATTATTTTATATATTATCTTCGCAAAGCTAATATTTATTCTTTTGATGCCACTATACAAAGAAGCTATTTTTTATTCACAATTATTCTCCTTATCACTGTTTTATTTTGTAATAGCAATCCCTATTTCAGCCCTGCAATCTCAATCAGAACAAAAAAAACTATATAAATTTTATACAGTAACGTCCATATTCCAAATAATCGTATTATTGCCGGGAGCAATATTTTTTGGCATAACAGGCGTCATTATTGCTAGAATTATAGCAAGATTTTTTCAAATAGCTTTCATGCTACATATTTTAAAAAGTAAATAAAAACATATGGATTCAAAAACATTTGGTCAAGAGAATTATAATAAATACTGGGCTAATAGAAAAAAAATGAACAGAACTGGATTATCAGAAATACATAAAATAATAATTGGAATTGTTAATAAATACCAAAAACAAAAATCAAAAATTCTTGATTTGGGAGTTGGGCCCGGACATGTATTTAAAGAGCTCCAAAAAAATCATGACCTTTATGGTATTGAGATTGCTGATGAAGCATTTTCAATGTATGATTTTGATACAAAAAATATCAAAAAATTTGATTTTTCAAATGGAATTCCAGAATTTGAAAATGTAAAGAGTTTTGATGTGATAATTGCAAGCAATATATTACATCACCTAAAAAACCCATTAAAATTACTTTTGGAAATAAAAGAAAAAATGAATAATAACTCGATTCTTATTTTTGTTACCCCAAATATCTCCTTCTTCATTCACAGAATAAAATATTTCTTTACCGGAAAATTTCCAAATTTCAGTAAATCACATGTTAATTTTTTATCTCCATATGAATGGATAGAGATGTTAAAAACAAATGGCTTTAAAATTATTGAAATTCAAACAATGGGAAGACATAAAATACTGCTAAAATTGTTTCCCCTACTTATTTCTGGTAGTTTATTTTTTGTATGTAAAAAATCTAAATAAACCTTTGAAATACAATATCTAATTTTTCTAAATCAAGATTTGGTTGTTTTTCTTTTTTTCTCATTCCATCCCAATCTATGAAAATAATAAAATGATCCGATTTTCTTATATAGATATTTTTTGCTTTTATATCTCCATGAATATAACCTATTTCATTTAATCGTAAAATTAATTGCTTTATTTTTTCCTTATAACCAGAAAGCAGTGATATATTTTTATTGTTTTCTTCAATAATTTTATCTAGTCTTTGGTAATCATCTCCTAAGTATTCACAAATAACTTTATTTTTAAATTGAAAAAATGTGGGGATATTACAAAAATTATGATTTTTTAATTCCTTAAAATAATTAAATAATTTTTTATCATTTATAAAATCTATACCCAAATAAAGCTTATCGTGAATTAACATAAAAAAATTGAGTTTCTTGTAGACAAAGTGATTTCCATTTTTATCTTTTAGAATAAAAATAAAAGAATGCCTATCGCCTACATTTTCGAAATGCATCAAATTAACAGAAAAATTCTCTCTAAAATATATTTTATAATAGAAGAGAAAAATTTTAGAAAAAATTTTTCTATATAATTTTGCCTTGAATATTATTATTTTCTTTAAAAACATATTATTTTCTTGCTATACAAAAATATCCTATTGGACATGGATGATGTTTTAATATATTTTTTGGAATTATTTTGTCTAAATACAATGATATCAAATATAAAAATGATTTAAATATTGAAAAAATACCTTTCATTGGGATTGGACTTATTATTAAATTAGCACAAGCAGAGAATCTTTCTCCTATTGGAATAATTTTTATATATCCAAAACCAATTTCATCAAGTTCTTCTTGTATTTTGATAGATGTCCACCTATTAAAATCTTTTGGTTCTGGTCTTAAATTAATTATAAACATTGAAGAAAAATAAATCACACCTTCCGTTTTTAAAATTCTATGAACATCCTTCAATAAATTTTCTGGATTTCTCAATAAGTCTATTAAATTAATACATAAAATTGTATCAAAGGAATTACTCTCTATCGGCAATGGTATTTTGTTAAGATCAGTCACTATGTCAATTCCAGGATTATTTTTAATATCTGCTTTTATTATTTTTATACCCTCATCTAAAAATTGAGAATAATTATCGTGAATTCCAGATCCCAAATCTAAAACATTTTCATTTATATTTTTACAATGCTCCATTATCTGATAATTTAATAAAATTCTGAAAATTGTCTTTCCCTGCCAAGATTCTTTAAATAAAAATTTTATAAACTTAAAATTAATTTTCATAATATTTACATTTTACCCAAACGACAACATCTTTTACATATTGGCAACAAATTATTTGATATAATTTTTTTCTTTATATTTATAAACTCTTCAGAATTCCAAATTTCACTGACATCTTGTTCTAAAATATTACCAAATTCCCTTTTAATAAACGGGCACAAAATAACACTACCCTGTGCATTTAATCTAAGAGTATTCATATCTTTACAATATAATTTAACTTTTTCCCTCAAGCTACCATTTAAATACTCATCTGGATAAATATTGAAAATATTCGGCTGAATCAATATATTTAATCCTGAAATTTTCTTTAATTCATTTAGTATTTTAAATAATTGCCCTTTATCAAATTTATAAGTACACGATTCTTTCAATTCTACAGCAAAATCTTTTTCATCGATTCCTAAAATTCTAGCAGACTCTTCCAGTTCTGCTTTAGTAGAAAACATTTCAAATTGCAGACTATAATTTTTAACACCCTGATCCTTTACAATATTTGCAACTTCAAATAAATAATTAATATTATCGTCCATAATGACAGAATTAACTGTAGTATTAAAATTGTTTCTTGTCAGCTCAATTGCTTTTAAGAGTTTATCATATGCATAGCTTTGTCCTCTAATAAAATTATGATAATCCCTTGGACCATCCAAAGAATAACCGATCCCTGTTACATTTTTACAATTTTTTAATTCTTCTATATTTTCATCATTTATAAGTGTACCATTTGTAGCTAAATAAACACTCATATTTAATGTATTAAAATAATGAATCATTTCAAAAATATCCCTCCTCATAAAAACTTCTGCCCCTATGAGACCAATGCTTTTTATTCTACCTTTTAATGGTAAAAAGGATTTTTTTACATCCTCTAGTTTTATATCCTGATTACAAAGCGCTCTTTCTTGTTTCTGATAACACATGCGACAATTTAAATTGCATTTTGTTGTTGGCTCGAAAGCAATTCCACTTGGTAGTATATTTTTTTTACCAGAAAAAAATTTTTTAATATTTCTTCTCATTGATATATTAGAAACAACCAAATATATTTTTTTAATTGGTTTGTAAAGAAATGAACTTTTTATAACTTTTTTTATAATCTTATTCATTTTTTGCAATAAAAAATAATATGAATGATATTAAATTTGGAAAAATTTTTGATAATTTTTTATATCTACCAATCCCTATAATATCTAAATTTTTAAATTCTGAACTTAAAATTTGTCTTAACTCACTCATGGAAAATTGGGTAATGTGTATTGGGTCATCAAGTGGCGTGTTTCTTTTTTGACCAAATAGATATCTTATTCTATTTTTTAAACTAAATGCATTTGGAACAGATCCTATAAAAATTCCACCATCATTCAGATGTTCTTTTATTTTTTTAATCATATCCCTTGGATAATAAACATGCTCTAAGACTTCTCCTGCAAATATTATATCAAATTTTCTATTCTCCAAAACACTCCAATCATCATTTAAATCCATATGTATGGTTTCAATTCCCAACTTTTCTTTTGCTTTAATTAATGATTTCTTATCAATATCAACACCTAGAACATTATTACCTTCACTAAAAAATTGAGTTAATGCCCCATCACGACAACCAACATCTAAAACAATTTTTCCCGTTCCTATAAATTTTTGCAGTAACTCTCCCCTTTGTTTTTTCATTATTGAAAAACCATCTTCTCGCTCAACGCTATGATGAAATTCATAAATTTTCTGTATAGGATTATTCATTTTTTTTCAATTACTTATTAAAATAATTATTTATATTATAATTGGAGTTAATCTTATTTTCAACATAATTAAAAGCATTGTTTTTCTTTAAAATAACCTCATCTGTATTTTGTATACATTTATCAATAATTCCCTCTAATTCCTGAATATTTTCACCATTCCAATAAAAACCATTTTCTTCATTTATACCTATTGAATCAATTATTCCCTCTATTTTACTACCTACAACCAGAACATTCATATACATTGCCTCGTGAAAAACTAGTCCTAATCCTTCTGATTTTGAAAGTAATATAAACAAATCGGCATCAAGATAATAATTCCAAATATCTTGTCTTGAAACATGGCCAGCAAAAATCACTCTATTACTAATATTTAAATTATTTGTTAATTTTTTTAATTCCTGTTCTAGGCTTCCACTACCAACAATTATTAATATTAAATTTGAATTTTTTAATTTTGAAAATACTCCTATTAGTTTTTCATAATTTTTTTCTTTTTCTAATCTACCAACTGATAAAATAATTTTTCTGGAATTATCAATATTATATAAATTTCTAACAACATTTTTTTCAGCTTTCAATATAAATCCCTGATCTCTTTTTATTGTATTAGGGTACAAAAAATTTATCTTCTGTTCTTTTATACCCATATTAATAAGATAATTTTTTGTTGCCTCGCTTATAGCAAAATATTTATCAACAAATATATTTAGTAAAATTTCTGAGAGTTTATAATAAAATACTATAAAAAAATTAAATTTCCTTCTTGTTTTTGCTAAACTACTTGGAAGCGCGCCTAATATTAAAAAAATCTTGGATTTATAAAAATACTTTAAAAAAATACTACCAAAAATAGTTGGAAAATCGTACAAAAATATTATATCTGGTTTAAATTTATATTTTATAATATTTAGAGGCAGAAGAAATACTAACAAGATATCACAAAAAAACCTAGATTTAAAAATTGGTCTAATGTGTTTAGTTTGAATATTATTATTTTTTTTATAATAAGTTTTGGTAGACCAGTCAAAAATAAAAAAATTATTAAATTCTGGATTCAAACAATCTCTTTCTAATTTTTCAATTAATTGGTTATAATCATGCTCAAAAATATTTCTCCAATCAAAACCAATCATTAGTATATTTAATTTTTTTTCAATCATATTTTTAATAAAAATCTAAATTTTGTTACCCAGCTATCTACAAAATTCCTTGGTAATTCATATGGGCTTATTTTTTGACTTACAAATCCACGATGTACCGTAACCGCTGATATAAATTCTAAATTTTTTAAAATTTCTATTGTTTCTTTATTATAATTTCCCCAAGGATAAGCAAAGCATGTGCATTTTTTATTTAAATTGTTTTCAATGTCTTGCTTTGATTTTAATATTTCTTCTTCTGCTTGATTATTATCTAATTCTGTAAGTCGTGCGTGAGTTTGTGTATGTGGTTCAAAATCAATACCATAATTACTCATTTCCATAATTTGTTCCCAAGAAAGCATTTTTAAACCATTTCTATGTCCTGACATAAGCCCTGTAGATAAAAATATGGTCGCTGGATAATTATATTGTTTTAAAATTGGATAAACATTTATAAAATTATCTTCATATCCATCATCAAAAGTTATTACTATTGTTTTTTTATTAACAATCTCTTTGTTCTGAATTTTTTTTATCAAATCATTAAGTGAAATTACATTGTAATTATTATTTTGTAAATATTTCATTTGCCAATTAAACTCTTCCGGGGAAACGGTAAAAAATTGTTTTTCATCGCTTACTGAGTGATACATTAAAATACTTGCAGAATTTCTACAAAAAATCTGTCTTTTTAAAAACCAAAAGATGTCATTTATAAATGCTTTGTAATATTTATAATTTCTCATTTTAATATATTAAAAATATTGTTTACTAAAATATTTAATGAATGATTTTGTCTTACATATAACTCATTTAATTTTATATAATTATCCCTCTCAAAATCAACTAAATTAAACGCATTTTTTATACTTTCAACAAATGATTCAACATTTCTCTCTTGAAATATAAATTTATCATCCAAAACTTTTCTATAAGATTCATTACTTACTATTGATATACAACCACAAGCCATTGCTTCTAATACAGTTTTATCTAAACTCCCACTATTTGTCATATTTACATAAATTTCACATTTATTATAAATTTCCGGAGTTTTATAATTACTTACCTCATCAAAAAACTTAATTCTTCCTGTTTTTATTAAATCATCTGAATCGCTTTTTACTTTTTCAAAATATTTTATATCTGTCTCAATTGAATTACCATAAATATAAACATGAAAATCTAAATTTTGTTTGTCTAAAATTTTTATCGCATCAATTAAAATATCTACATTTTTTATTGTTGATATTCTACCTATACATAAAATGGAATTTTTTTCTCGCTCTATATTTTTATTAAAAAATATACTTGTATCAATTCCAGCAGGCATTTTCCGAGACTTCTTTATTTTTTTTCTTGCAACATATGAAAATGGTGATGTAAAGCATATATAATTTACGAAAAATAATGCGATGTTTAGCGATACACTTCCCGAAATATGGTTATACCACAAGATTATTTTTTTGTTTAAAATTTTCCAAAAAGTTCCACCCAAAACAACATAGATGTGGTTCATATGCACGAAAACATTGTCATAATCTTTTCTATATTTCCAAATATATTTATAAAATCTAAAAACATATTTTAATCTACTCCTTCCTGTTTCTTTTCCAAGTGATAAAACTTTGACATTTTCTGGTAAATCATATTCTCCCTTATATAAACAAATTACTGTTAATTTTTCACAATGTTTTGCAAATTCAACAATCCAGCCATGAAAAAAACCCAAAACCGAATCATTTTTATCAACCTTTTGTGTAATAATTAATAATTTCATAAAATTGCCTTTTCCCAGGATTTTTTATACAAATCAAGTGTTTGTTCTTTTGTTAATAATTTAGAAACTGCAATTTGAGTATTATTTGAAAATTTTTCTCGCAAAACTCTATCTTCGTAAATTTGTATCATCGCATTTTCTAATAACTTTAAATTATTTACCGGTATAATTATTGCATTTTCATTGTTTATTATAATTTCATTTGCACAACCAACATCAGTCATTATAATTGGTATTTTATACTGAAGAGCTTCAATTGCTACAAGTCCCCAACCTTCATAATTTGATGTAAGCAAAAAAACATCACAATTTTGATAAAATTTTTCTACATTATTTTGATAACCAAAAAATTTCACATAATTTTTCAAATTCAAATCTTCTGCTAATTTTTCTAAATTGTTTTTTTCAGGACCCTCGCCAACTATATGTAATTCAATATTTTGATATTTTTCAACAATTTTCTTCAAAGCTCTGATTTGTAATTCAATATTTTTTACTTTTACCAATCTTCCAATTGTCAAAAAAACAAATTTTTTTCTTTCTGCTCGAATCCCTAAGTCCAAAACCATGGACTTCGTATATATTGGAACAACTGTAATTTTATCTTCACTTATTTTAAATTTCTCTATTATTTCTTTTTTCAACCTCTCGCTTACAACTCTTATTGAATTAGCACGAGGTATTACAATATTTGCAATAAATTTTCTCAATCCATAATATTTTTCAAAGCCATGAATTTGAATTTCTAAACCAGTTTTTAATTTTTTTGAAAGTAAATAAGCAATAAAAGCGAGATAGTATTGATCCTGAACACTTATTAAATTAAATCTTTCTTTTTTAAAAATTTTTATTGTGCCAAAAAATAATTTAATAATCTGGGTAAATTTATTTCTTCCCCCAAAAGAAAAAATATGCAAATTATCTTTATTGATATTCACGCTCTTATTATTTGGAACAACTACAAAATATTTTTCTACGATTTTTGAATATTCTAAAATCCTTTCTAATAATTTAGAATTTTCGTTAAAAATATTTTTATCGTTTCCGACTACTAAAATTTGCATATTATTCTATATTTCCACATATTTTACAAAGTGGAAATCCTCTTTTCTTAGCCTTATTTCTTAAATTAATAGATTTTTCACTTTTCCATAATTTCCATAATTCAATTTTATCCATTTCTCCATAAACATAATCCCCATATAAATCAAAACAACAAATAACAGCTCGTCCATCAGCTAAAACCGTAAAAACATTATCTACATCAGGACATTTTTCGTATTTATGAATTGGTTTGAGCGTATTCTGATCTTTTTTATAAACAATATATTCATCATCTATATCAATATCAGGATAAAATTTTTCTGACAAATCTTTTATTTGATCCTCGCTATAAGCATATTCGCTTAAAATAAATGGTTTTATATATAATTTATCTATAAAATTTTCTTTTGTAAATTTTTTAATGTCAATAATTTGATTTTGATTTAATTTATTTAGAATAAACTGAAGTGTTGTAATTGGTCTTTTTTTCTTAAGTTCTTTTCTTCTTTTACAAAAATATTCTATATTATGTTTTACAGTTTCAAAATCGCCCCCACATCTAAATCCCTCAAAAGAATCCTTGTCTAATCCGTCAAATGCGAATCTAATTTCTCCCAATCCTGAATTTAGAAGCTTTTCCGTCATATCTCTTGTCAAAAGCGAACAGTTAGTTGAAATCATTGTATGCATATTTGAAGCATTGGCATATTTTATCATTTCTACTATATCTGGGTGAAGCAATGGTTCATTTGAGTTATAAACATAAACCACATGAACATATTTTTTTATATTATCAATAACACGCTTATATTTTTCTAAATCCATGTTTTGCGGTTGTCTTCTTTTGTAAATTAAATTATGCGGAGTTGGACACGTTGCGCAGTGAAAATTACAAGTATTTCCAGTTTCAATAATTACCGCATAGGGAGTTTTCAGTGTAAAATGTCTCATCATACAAATTAATAAGTGCCAAACTCTTTTAAAATTAAAAGACAATAAATCATACCATACAAACCAGTAAATATTTTTTAAAACATAATCTATTTTTTTAAATAAATCTCTTGTTTTCATAATTTTTCAAATATTTTGAAATGTTTTTCTATTAATTCCCCCTTACTACAGGAAACATTTTTTAATATACTTTCACAATTAGTATTTAATTTCTCATTGCTAATTGCCAACCTAAGAGCTTTTTCAATATCGAAAATATCATTTGGATCCACATAGTAAATATTTTCATGACAAGAATTTGTAAATAAAAACTCTGATTCATTTGTAATAATTACCTTTTTACCCAAAACAAGTGCTTCTAAAATTATGTTAGGATTTATATCCGTTAAAGATACATTTACAACGACTTTCGCCTTAAGGATTTCCTTTATTAGTTGTTCATAATTTACCCCCCTAAAAAGTTCTATATTTTTATGATTTTCAATTTTTTTCTTTATATTCTCAAATTCTGGACCATCTCCAATAATTTTTAATTTACAATTTTGGAGTTTTAAATTATCAAAAGCAATTATTAATTTATCTATATTTTTCACCTTTGAAATTCTCCCTGCAAACAATATATTTTTATCATCAACTTTGTCTGTATTTTTATATGCTGATAAAATATTTTTTATAATAACTATATTTTTCCTTTTCATAAAATCTCTAGATTCTCCATAAATACTGTTTAACAATTCCGAATTAAATATTATTACATCTGATATTCTTAATACAAAATTACTAAAAACATATATCAATCTCTCTTTAAGCGTAAACTGTTTTTCTTTATAGTATTTCCCTAAAGATTTATTATAATTTCTCTCAAGTGCTCTTTCCCACTGAAAATCGCCACCCAATCTTAAAATTAATTTTTTTCTAAAAATAATTTTTACAATTGCACACAAGATCCCTACACTTACTATATCCGTTGAATAAATAAAATCATATTTTTTAATATTTTTTACAATTGCAATAAAATATTTTATATAATTAAGAAATTTACTTACTCTTGCAACTCTTATTAATTTATATTGTAAATTTTTATCCTCATCATAAAATTTTTTATCAGAATATGTAATTACACATATTTCAAATCCCTTTTCGATAAAAATATCACAAAAATTTTTAACATAAGTAGCTGAACCGCCTATTTCCGGTGGATAAATTCCCGTTGCTATTAAAATTTTTTTATTCACAAGTTTGATATAATTTATGAATTTTTTCTAAAATGCTATGCCAAGAATATTTTTTGACTGAGATGTTAGCATTTTTTGTAATTTCCTCTCTTAAGTCTTTATTTTCCAATAATTCAATAATTGCCCTTGAAATTTCTTCTGCATTTCTTGGTTCTATTAAAAGTCCATTATGATTATTAATTATCACATCTGGAATTCCTCCAACTCGAGTTCCAATTGCAGGAACTCCGCAAGATTGCGCTTCTATAAAAACAACTCCGAGTCCTTCTGCAAGAGATGGACAAATAAATACTTCTGATTTACTTATTTCTTCTAATGTTTGTTTATGTGGTAAATTTCCCATCAAAAGAACACTTTCGTGTAATTTATAAGTATCTATCATTTCTTCTATTTCTTTTCTTTTTTGCCCTTCTCCGACTATTACAAGTTTAGCATTGGGAATTTTTAATAAAACATCACTCCATGCTTTTATTAAATAATCCAAACCTTTTTCCCAGGATAATCTAGCAACACAAATTACTCTATTTCTTTCTTTTTCTAAAAATCCGGGAATCTCATTAAAATCAATTCCATTTGGAATCACATGTACATTTTCTTTTTTCGCCCCCAACCTCAGAGCCCTATCTCTTAAAAAATTACTAATTGCTGTTACAGTATCTGGTGTTTTATGTATTTTTTTCCAAAATAATTTTATAAAAAAATTGTTTTGTTTTCTTTTATCATCTAAATCACCGCTTTGAAGTGTTAAAATTCTCTTTGCGTGACTTACAAATTTTGCAAAGTAAAGAGCCACACCAGCATAACTTTCCATAATTGCATGAATGATATCTGGCTTTATTTTTATAATTTTAAAATTTGCTAAAATCGGATACAAAAACTTATCAATTGTTCTGTGTCCCACACCAACTCTTATTATTTTAAAATTTTTTCTTTTTTCAAATCTTTCTAATTCCCTATTATATAATCCTGTAATAAGAGTCGTGTCGTAAAAATCACCCAAATTCTCTACAACTTGCTTTACCATTTGTTCAGCTCCTGACATATATGGCTCATAAAAAGCAGACAAAACAACTAATTTTGTTTTATTTTCCGGCATAATATTCATAAACTCTTTTCAAATTTTCATCTAAATTATTTTCTAATTTTTCACCCAATAATTTATGCATTTTTGAAACATCGGGGCTTCTGTATTTTATTTCATAACCACGCTCTCCAACAAAAACTGGTTTTAAATTTTTTCCCGAAATTCTTATTATCCTCTGCGCTAAATCAAGTATCGTTGTTTGACTCCCTAATCCAATATTTATAACCTCCCCATTTGTTTTATCGCTAAGCAATGCTTTAATTGCCATTTTTACATTATCTTTAACATAGACAAAATCTCTAGTTTGATACCCATCTCCATATATCGTGGGACTTTCATTGTTTAAAACTTGTTTTATAAATACTCCTACAACAAATCCATAGCTAGATGATTCTTGTCTTTCTCCAAATACATTAAAAAACCTAAGTGAACATGTTGGCACCTTATAATTATCATTGTAAATTTTCATCAATTTCTCGCCTATTAATTTTACAATTGCATACAAACTTGTACTATGCGTTTGATATAAAAGTTCTTTGTTGTTATCTTCTTTAAGTGGAAGTTCATTTAAAGTTCCATAGACCTCGGATGATGAAGAAAATATCACCTTAGAAACATGAAAATCCTTTGCTAGGGATAAAACATTTTTAATTCCCACAACATCGTCTACAACAAGCATTGGTTGCTCCATTACGCGTTTCACTCCAAGTACTGCTGCATAATGAAAAACATAGTCAATTTTATTTTTTTCAAAAACTGATTTGAGGAAGTTGTAATCATTCACATCGCCCTCGATGAACTGAAAATTCTCATTTTTTTGAGCATCTGCTAAATTTTCAAGTTTTCCTGTCAATAAATTATCTACAGCAATAACTTTTGCCTTATTTTTTAATAATTCATCACATAAATGAGATCCTATGAATCCAGCCCCTCCCGTTACTAAAACAACCTTGTTTTGAAGTTTTTTCATAAATAAAATAATAAATTATTTAAAATTTATTTATATAATAATAATAACACTACAAAACTTAAATAACAAGCTCAATATTTGTATATTTATTATTTATAAGTTATTATTTTAATACAATTAAAAGCAAATAACATGGATAAAAAAATAAAAATCTGTCAAGTTATTACACAAACTCATTTTGGCGGCGCTCAAAAATATATTTGTGATATTTCTAACAATCTAGGTCCTGATTTTGAAATTACAATTGCTTATGGTGAGGGAAATGAACAAGAATTAAACCAATATATCAAAACAAATGTTCCTGTGCGATTTTATAAATTAAAATATTTAAAAAGAAATATAAATCTATTTTTTGATAAATTAGCTCTTTGGGAATTATTTTTCTTTTTTAAAAAAAATAAATTTAATGTGATACATCTTCATTCTTCAAAAGCCGGATTTCTAGCTTCTATTGCTGGAAAATTAGCTGGAATAAAAAAAATAATCTACACAGCTCATGGTTGGGTATTTAAAGAAAATTTAAATTTTGTAAAAAAAATACTTTATACATTTTTAGAAAAATTCGGAGCAAAGTTTAAAGATAAAATAATTTGCGTTTCACAAAATGATTATGATTTAGCATTAAGTAAAAAAATTACTAAAAAAGAAAAATTAGAATTAATTTATAATGGATTTCAACTTACAACTGAATTTTTCAAAACAAATGATGCTAGAAGATTTTTATTTAATCAAATACAAATACCAGATAACGGAGAAAAAATAATCGGTACAATTTCAAATTTATACAAAAACAAAGGAATAGAATACTTGATTGAATCAGCAAAAATATTAAATGAAAAAAAGAGAAATCTAATTTTTATTGTAATTGGTTCTGGCTCAGAAGAAAAAAATCTAAAAAACTTAGTTCAAAAATTGCAAATAAAAAATTTTCACTTTCTAGGACAAATTAATAATGCGAGTAGATATTTAAAAGCTTTTGAGATTTTTACACTTACTTCAATAAAAGAAGGATTGCCATACACTTTAATTGAGGCTCTATACGCTCGTATAGGAATAGTTTGCTCTGATTTGGAATCTTTATCAGAAATCATATTAAACGGGCAAAATGGAGTGGTTTTTGAGCCAAAAAACACAACTAAATTAGTATATGCCATTGAAAGCATATTAAATAATCTTGAATTTACAAAAAAAATTAAAGACAATAACAACTTAACGCTTTCTAAATTTGACTTTGGTACTTTTATATCAAAAATAAAAGAGAATTACACAATGTAATTCTCTTTTAAAAATACTGAAAATTCAAATGGAGTTTTTTATACTTTCTCTGTTTGGCAAATTTTGCCATTCATCTCTGTGTAAATATTTTAAAGCGTCCACATCGCAACTAATCTGTAAAATTTTATCATCCCATTTATCAAATATTTCATCTCTTGTTGGTCTTTTTAATAATTCTTCATCAATATTATCAAAACGTTCATTAATTCTTGTTTCAAACTCTTCAAAACTTTTACTAGTATTTATAGCTACATTTTCTATTGCCAACTCTAGATCTTCTTTAACTTTATACAAGTCATCCTTGGTGGCAAAATCATTTAATTTCTTATCGATTTTGTGTAAATCATCCTTGGTTGCGAAACTATCCAATCTCTCATTAATATTATGTAGGTCTTCCTCAACCCTACATAAGTCATCTTTAGTCGCAAAGTTCTTTAGGTCGTCTTTGGTCGCAAAATTTTTTAATTTTTCATCAAATTTTACATCTAATCTTTCATCGATTAGATCTGCAATTTGACATAAATCACTTTTCTTCATAACTCATAAATTAATTATAAATTACAAATATTATATATTCATTAAACAATTAGATCAAATTACTTATCAACATTTTAACAGCCGTCTTTTTATAAAAAATAAATAAGCCGTCTATTGAGTAGCTTTAATTCTGTTTTGCAGAGATGGATTAAGTTCAAGCGCTTTTTGAACATATTCTTCACCTTTCTCAGTATCTCCTTTGTAACTGTACAAACCACCAAGCATTAAATATGTTTCTCCATATTTATCATTATAATTCAAAGCTGTTTCTAATTCTTTTATGGCTGAATCAATATCTCCCATCATGGAATAAATATTAGCCATAAAATAATAATTGTGTAATCTTTCTGGAGATAGTTCAATAGATTTTTCCATTACTCTTTTCGCAGTATTTAATTCATTTAATTTTTCCTGAGAATCTGGCGCAAAAAAATTCGACCTTATAATATGTAATCTTGCTAGATTAATCTGTAAATATGCTTCCTTGTCATTTATTGAAAGATAATAATTTGTTTTATCTATAAGTAAAGTTAGAATATCATACAATGCTTGAATTTGATTTGGATCCTGACTATTCACTGTGGTATAAATATTTGAGACAGTATCAATAAGCATTGTAGTAGAATCTTTATTTAAATAACTATTATTTTCATATAGTTTTTGCATTTCTTTATATGCTTTTTGAAAATCCCTTTCTTGACTTAATGTTTTTTGAATAACATAGTTTTGTTTTGCAATATAGCGATCAGACATATTAACACCAAAAATAAAACATATAGTAACTATTCCAAATAATACAATAATTACCTGCTGAGCTGTTTCTGAAATATTTTTTTCATAAATTGATTTTTTGTCAGTTTCATTTGTATAAACTAAATTTATATAAGCCAAAATTGAAAAGAAAATCAAAGCTACAGCGAGAGAATCAAAAACAAATAAATTTTGGAAGAAATAAGCAAAAATAATCAGAGCGAAAAACAAACAAAATAAAAAATATTTCTCTTTATTTTTCTTATATACTTTATACAATGCCCAAAATGTAAAAACAAAAATAGCTAGATAAGAAATCATCCCAAAAATTCCGTGACAAACCAATGTTTCTACAACCATATTATGAGCTCTATCAAACCAAGTTTCTGACGCGGCTATATTGTAATAATCTGCTTGAAGATATTTATCAAAAGCATAGTAATAATTTTCCATTCCATAGCCCATTATTGGATTCTCTTTAAATGCCTGAAATCCTCCATTCCACGAAATAAGTCGAGTTCTAACCGTCCCAGTACTAAAAGACATTGTAGTCAATTTACTAAATACAAAATTATTTTTCACCCAATCCTCGTCCTTATTTATAAAAGCCATAGTAAAAACTGACACTACTAGAATCACAAAAGCGCACAAAGCGATTTTTAAACGCTTATTTTTTGATTTAAATATAAATACTAGACAAAGAATTAGTAATACAATCCAAAAAGCTAAATTAGCGCCTCTTATTTGTGTTCGTAAAAATATTGGCAACTGAATTAAAAAAGCCAATCCATAAAAAATCTTCCAGCCAATATTCTTTTTACCTACAAAAAAATAGAGAGAAATTAAAATCCCAAACAATAAAACACCAGCAACATAGGCCATATTACCTAAAAGTCCATCCATTTTTAAACCAGGAGCAATTATTTTTATAAGACCATTTATTTGCAAAGACGAAACAACCGCATTAACACAAGAAAAAATCAAAATAAAATTAAATAAGCAAAACCATTCTTTTCCTGTTTTAAAAAAACTAGTAACAACCACAAAAAACATTAATAAATGTATCCAAGTATTTATCCCCCACATTCTCTCCAAGTCCCCTTTAAAAGATAAATATGGATTAATTCCAAAAAGCGAAGTAATAATTGCAATACCTGTAAAAATCAAAATACTATAAAGTATCCATGATTTTTTAGGTCTATATTCTTTATTTTTTATGGCTAAAATCAAATAAGCAAAAAACAATAATTCTGTAAATATTCTAAATAAAATGGTTTTTGAAGTAATAAATGGAAAAATCCAGGTATCAAAAAGAAGAAGACAAGAAATAAAACAAAGACCTATTAAGCCATAGATTGAGTATTTTAAATATTTTTCTGAATCATTCATATTATTATCATATAAATTAAAACTTATAAATATTCTACAACATATAATACAAATAATCAATTATTAAAAAATCCCCCACCTTCGAGGTGGGGGATACGATTTTTCAAAAAGCTATCGCAAAACTTTTATAACTTCACAAACTTAGTTCTTTGAAAGTGTAGCACCAGTGACCTTTGTTATGCCTTCAAGTCTGGCATTTGACCAATTTGTGGCGCCACCACCATTGTAAGTGAAGTCTGCTGACAAATTAGCAATTTCGGTTTGAATATATTGATAATTATCAGAAACATCTAAGTTGGCTGTTATTACCAATGTTATTTCACCGTCTACGAGTTGATTGTCAGCACTAAAACCTCCAGCACTGTCTAAGTCAAATGTAATTACATTTCCCTCGACTGTACTAGTTGCTATGTCTCCAGACTTACCCTCTATATATGCCTGGAAATCTGTAGCTGTAACACCTGTAGATGTAGCAAATTTAAGTTTCAATTCTACTAATTTTGCCTTAAGTTCATCATTAGTTGCTGTTCTGTTAGATCCATTATCAAATACAAATTTGTATTTACCTACGATCTTGCTTGTACCACCTGTTAAACTTCCATCAGACATGGCATTTGATATTCCTGTTAAAATGGAACCTGTTGTAGAAGCTGTCTTTGTCAATGTAGTATTACTTGAATATTGATTATTTCCTGGCTCCTCACCACCGCCTTCGGCCATAGTTATAACTTCATAAGAATTTGCTCCTTCAGCTTTTACAGCTTCGCCAGCTGCTAAGCCAAAAGATGATAATGTTGCGGCTGGAGCAAAACCATATTTGATTGATTTATTAAATTGAGCTGTACTCTCTGGATCCCCAGAAACATTCATACCTCTAGCTTCTACTCCAATATAGTATGAAGTCTTTTGGTCTGCCTCTAATACTGCTTTATCATTTAAAAAGTCCGTATCTCTAAAATATACAGAACCATTAGCAATTGGGGCTCTATAAGCAACTAAATTACCATCCTTATCAAATAATTTAACTACTTTTATATCAGCACCTGTTGCTGTTCCTGAATTTTTTAATACAAGAGCTTTGATTTTAACAGGCTCATTTTGTGTTGTAAATGCTATTTCACCAAGGTATCTACCATGAGGTGTTGTTGTTCCAGCTAAGATATATGTATCATCATCAGATTTTGAATCACTTGTCTTTAAATGTGCTTTTAATGAACCTTTTGATGCTACTGTAACCATTCTTGATTGAACATCAGGGTTAGTAATAGTTGGAGTAACTGTATTATTGTCCTTGTCTTGAACACTTACGGCACCAGCTTCTACTTCTAGGTCAAATGCTCCTGTTGTAGGAACAGATGATGTAAATGTAGCTCTTACCTCTAAGTATACATTCTTACCTGCCTTCAATACTCTATTTGTGGTATTTAATGATGTGAAGTTAATATAAGCATCGGCACCAGCATTTGTCTCTGTTATAGAGCCAGCTGTTGATTTAAGTAATCTTTCTGTTCCATCTTCTACAATATATAGATCAAGTTGAGCTATATTGTCATCTGTAAATGCTGTATCAGCTCCATTTGTATTAATCTTTACAGATTGGAGTTTTAGATCAATTGCGCTACCAACTTCAAGATATGCTTTGTAGATTAATTCTGGTCCAGCGCCACCTACGACATTTAGTGAAGTTAATGGCATTGTTGTCCAATCTAATCTACCACCTCTTACTGTTGTAACAGCACTAGTAACAGATGCTGGGGTTATCTTGGTAATAGGAGCATTTGATGTATCCCCTGTAATGCTAAATGCACCATCTTCTAATGTTACTTGATATGTATCTCCGTTATCAGCTGGGTTAGTATCATTTGGGCCCATTATATCAGCTCTAAGTTCAAATGTATGAGTTTTACCCTTAACAAGTGTCATCTCCTCATTCATTGTAAGACCACATCTGGCATTATTAATTGTTGAAGTAGCTATTGTCACATCATAAATTGCACCTGTTGTAATGTCTTTCAACTCTACATTATCAAGTTCATTACAATTTAAACCAGTTCCAAAAATATCAAATCTATTTGCTCCATTTTCTTTTATATAATTCACTGTTGCGTTTTCTGCATTTGATGTCATCTTGATTGTCGCAAGAACAACATCGTTAGATCCTGCAACTACATCTTTGGCTGGAGTAGCTGTTTTATCCATAGCAATTGTGAAATCACCTGCGGCAAGAGTTACTGTAATACCATCACCAGCGGCATCTAAAGCTGCAATATTTGTGATTGAAATACCATATCCATAGTCCTTACCTAAGAATGATACATCGCTTTTATTTTCTATAAATAAATCTATTGTATTTCCAACACTAGCTGTACCAATGTCACCATAAACCTCTACATTAATATTATCTCCCTTTGCAATAACATAGTTATTTAAAGCGAAATTAATGTATCTTCCATCAATTGTTCCGATAGCAACATCATCACCATTAATCATCAATCTTACATTTGTAAGTATTGTACTATCATTTGTTCCACCATTTTTAAATCTAATAGTTTCCCAAATAACAGGTTCGTTCTTTGTGCTCAATGTAAATCCTGCTAATTTAACATTTTGTTCACCAAATTGAACACCCCCCACTTTTTCTTTAATTACACCCGCAAGATCAACTTGGCCAATCTCAGCATCGTTTACTGCTACCATTTCTTTTCCAACTACAGGGAAAGATCCACTAACTACACCACCATCAATAATTACATCTGATGCTGATGCAATACCAAGTGCAAATCTGCCTGACTGACCAGCTTCAATCTCTGCTTTTACTGTTAAAGATTTTGTTGTTCCTGCTGTAATTTTTATTGGTGTTGAGAAGTTAAATACTGCTTCTCTGGATGAATTCATGTCTTTTGAACTACCTACTTTTATTCCATTATCAAAGAAAGTAATACTATCAACATATGTTGGGTTACCCAAAATACCTGTTGGCATTGTTAATTTGATAGATGAAATTAAAACATCTTTTTCAGCTGCTGTAAAATTAAATACAGAGAATGTGTTTGGTGATCCAGCTGGAACTATCATTGAAACTGGTGAATTTGATGATAAAGCGACTGATAAATTACCACCTGTTACCACTGGTGTTGCTCCACCTT
This sequence comes from bacterium, assembly GCA_029555085.1. GTDB lineage: Bacteria > Patescibacteriota > Patescibacteriia > UBA1558 > S5-K13 > STF1-138. The sequence goes on from JAKPTO010000002.1 coordinate 21,924, forward strand.
CAGTAATTGGATATAAATCTTTTTCAGATTCTGTTATATCTACTCCATTTGTGTATGAAATTGTGTCAGCAACATTTTCAATTACGAAATCTTCATTGAATTTGTTTGCTATAAATCCAGCTTCTGTTATTAATCTCTTTGTACCATCTCCTACAACATAATAAATGCTGTTTGAGTTAGCATACTTGATTAAACTTCCTGCTGAATGTGTTGTTGTAATTTTGTTGGCAACTGCATTTGTTGAATTGTAGTTACCTGCATAAAAAGCATCTGGCATATCATCAATCCAAGATGCCCAGTTTGCTCCCCATAGGTTCTTGGCGGTTTCTTCTGAATCAATCCATCTTAAAACGCCACCTTCTTCTATTGCATAGACCTTTGGATCTGTTGTGATTTTGATTAATCTTGTTCCTGGTCTATAAACAACATTTTTTCCTAGAGGAATATTTCCTAATTCATCAGCTGTTACTGTTACAACGCTTGAGAAATCCTTAAACCATGTAAAGTAGGTAGCTGAGTTTGGGAATGTTGCTCTCTTTAATGTACCAGCATCATTATACAAATAATATACAGCTGACATGTCTGGTCTTTTAACCAACATACCTTCTGATAAATTTGTAGCGCTTGCTACATTAAAGGAGAATCCTGACAATGTTAATACTGTTGAAAAAATAACAGTATAAACAAATAATTTTTTAATTAAATTCATTTTATTTTTCTCCTTAATCCACTACACAGAGGACCTGGCTCTATATCACCGCTTTAATCATTAGACCTTATAGACTACCAACGCATTGGCATCGATCTTTCTGTCATATAAAGTAAATGTGCCATGAAATAGTTTCCTAGTCATGATATAGTGAACTTTATAAACTATTTTAATTAACCATATTTCGTTACAATATGATTAAATAAAATTATATTAATTATTAAATAACAATTATTTTAATATTAATTACTGAACTATTAATTCAGTTTCTGATTTAACCTTTGCTTGATTTATTGCGCTTTCTAATTCTTTTATTTTTGTTTCAAAATTCTGAACATTAAGAGTTGAATCAGCTAAATTTATATATAAGTCCGCTTTTTGAATTGTTATGTATGCTTCTTCTAGTTTACCTTCGTCAAGTAATTGCTTTGCTTTGTCTATTAAAAGTGTTATTTGTTCTGGATCTGCTACTTTTTTGATACTTTCTATTGAAAACTCAACTTCCTGCTTGTTTTTATCTGTTGTAGAGTCAACTGATTTACTTTCAGTTGTTTGTTCTGTGGTTGTTGTTCCTAATTCATTTGTTTTTATAAGCGCTTGCTCGCCTATGGTGATTTTCTCACCAAGTTTTTTAACTGACTCAATTTGTAATTTTATTTGATTATCTAAGCTTTTATTTACTATTTCTTGACTTGCGTCATCTTTGTCTTTTATTATTATTTCCAAAGCTGCTGTGTTTAATTTCTGTGTTGATTTAATAATATTTTCCACTGCTTTTGGATTGCTTGCAACAACTTTATCTTTTAGTGAGGCTAGGGTTTCGTCACTATTTTTGTTTATTGACTTTGCGATTTCTAATAATTCCTCTGTTTTTACATTTTCTTTATTAGTAATTGATTCTAAATTATCACTTGCAATTGCAAGAGTTTTTTCCATATTATTAGTAACTTTTCCGAGTTGATCTTCTCTTCTGTTATCTATTAAGTAATTGATTTCTTGTAATCTTGTTGTTGCGTGATCTAGAGAAATTTTTACTCTCTGCGCGTCGCTTCCAGCAAGTACTAATTCTGCTGGCTCTATAACTTGTGTTTTTACTGGATAAAGAATATTTCCAAGTGTTGTCCCTGGCATTGATGCTCTGGCTCCTATAAATGTTCCTGATATTACCACTAAAACTGACATTGCAACTGATGCAAATTTCCAACCAGGTAAAAATGTTCTTGTAAATGCGCTAAAATCAAAAAACAAAGATTTGAAATTAAATCCTTGACGCTTGTGAGAAGTTGTGTCTTTATCTATTTGATTTAACAATATTGACTTTGTGATATGCCAAAACTTCTCATCTGGTTCTATTTCTCTAAATTGTTTTAATTTGTTTTCTATGTTTTTCATGATTTTTGTTTACACTACTAAATAAGACGATTGAAATACAAAAATGTTACAAATAAACAATTCAATACATTTATTTAGTAAATTATTCACAAATACTTGACAATAACTTAAAAAATGATATAATTGTTTTAGAAAAATATACAATTCTAGGAGGAATCGATTGTGAAACAAAAAGATTTAAACGGTTTAAAAGTAATAATATTAGGAGTTTTAATTGCCCTAGTGTTATTCACTGTAACAATTATGATGATTTTAAAGGAAGCGAAACCTCATCTAGTTGAGGTTTATGTAGGAGATCAGGTAGTTACTGGAAGGTACCACTTTGAAGATAATATCTTTACTGAATCCATTGGAAAGGGTAGGGATATTCAAACAGGTGGTGGAATTGTTGTTTTTGAATACAAAAACCAACACTACAGAGTTGAGATCCCAACAGACGCTCGGATAATCCAAATACGATTACAGGAACCGTCCCTACAATCAGATTCCGAAATGATAGAATACAAAACCGACAGATTTGGATCTGATGTCCGACTATCTAGAGTCAAAACACTACCTAGGATGTAAAATAGATATAAATTTTGGATAAATTAAAAAAACCGGATTTTGCAAAAAACCGGTTTTTTCTTTTAAAAATAAAAATTATTTAAAGAGTGGGTGGGATTGAATACTCTTATGTTTATTATATCAATATTAACAATTGACAATAGTATAAAAATATGATACTATTAGTATGTTAAAAAATCAAAATTCTGGGAGGAAAAAATGACAAAAAAAAATGTATTGCAGATAATTACAGCATGCATAATACTGATAACGCTTTCAATTATCGGCATGATCACCAGTCGCCCAAATGGCGAATTAGCTCTTGACAGTCAACACTGTCCAGAGTGGATGAAGCCAGCATTCACATTCCAAGATAAGGATATATGCTGGTCAGACATCCAAAATTGGATGGAGGAAATCTTTGAGGGGCATGAAACAGTTGTTTTTAAACAACCGGTTTCAGAAAAATTTAAAAAGGTAGCAATTAAAGCTGCCGAAAACTCAAAAATAAAGCTTGACATCTAGTCATTCGACTAGTGTCAAAAAACAATAACCGGTTCTATGTGGAGCCGGTTTTTTCTTTTAGAAATAAAAATTATTACCTATCTATTAATCTTCTACTCTATTAATTCTATTTTATCTGCATATATTTGCGGTGGATATGTTTCAAAAATCAGACCATTAAATGTAATTCTTACTCTATCACCAGCATTAAATGGTTCTTTTTCAGCTAAGATATTTACAAATACCTTACTCCCTGCTTTAAATCCATGTACATCTTTTATAATCTTAACGAATATTCTTTTTTCTTGTACTTCCAGCACTTCTGCATCAAATTGATCTTGTCTTTCTAAATTAGTACCCTTATTATGCTTATCAGTTTTTAAATTAGTATAATAGGCATCTACTTGTTTTTTTAAATCCAATTTTGATTCATAATTCAAGACCTTTATTTCCATAATTTTATTAGGACACATTTTTTTTATTGATTCACTATATTTACTACCATCTTTCGGTGTTTCATATTTTACAACCTCATTATCCTTAAAAGTAAATCTAAAAAACATTGAATAACCTGTATCTAATTTAATTTCTTCGCCTTCTAAATAATAACTTTCAGCAAGTATCCACATATAGGCAAATTTCTCATCATTTTTTTCTGTTATACCAAATCCATCATAATCAGCAAAAAAATGATATTCTTCCTTATTTGGAGCAGATGTTTTTTCTGTATAATTAACAGTTTCGCCCTTTCTTTCTTTATTTTCCTTTTCTTTTAAATAATAAATAGCTATATCGTATAGATATTCATGGTCTGTTATGTAATATTCTCTGTTTTTATGCTTTAAGCCCATTATTACTCCAAAAATTAAACCTACAATAAACAGAACTATAAAAATTTTAACAACTATTTGTATAATTTTCTTTTCTTTATTCATGATAATTATCTCCTCTTGAATTTACTATTTAATTAATAGCCATAATTAAAAAATGGTATTTATTATAAATTAAACTACTTAATCAAATATATAGCGGAATAATATAAAAATTTATTCTCCTATTATTTCCTTTAATTTTTCCATGGCACGATGAATCAAAACTCTAACATTAGCACTGGACTCGTCTAATATTTTTGAAATTTCTTTTGTGGAGTATCCTTCAATATGTTTTAATACTACAACTTCTTGCCATTTACCGTTTATTTTGCCTAATTCTCTTATTCCTTTGTCTAAAATTTGCCAATCTGACATATTGTCAATATTGTGAGCCAAACTGCTGTTTGAAGGCACGGATTCTAAATCCTCTGGTAATTGAAGTTCTTTTATTTTTTTATAAAAATCAGCAATAGAATTTCTAGCTACCTGATATATAAATGCTTGAAAATTTTTTATTGTATTATGTTTATTTATATATTCCCAACACTTTAAAAATACATCACTTGTTATGTCCTCTGCTTTCTCTTTTGTGGGAACCTTAAAATAAACATATCTGTAAATTTGTTTTGAATATATATCATAAATATCAGAAAAGGCCTCATAATGACCTGCTCTGATTTTTAACAATGCTATGTGTTCACGTTTTTTATCAACCATTATTAAATATTATTATTTAAAAGCCGATAATTTAATCTTTAACTCTTGTTGCTTATTGTCTCTTAAAATAGTTAATGTAACCTCGTCTCCTGGTTTATAATCCAAAAGAACCGTATTTAAAGATCTAAACTTATTTAATTCATCTTCATTTAACTTTTGTATTATATCTCCTTCTTTTATCAAATTATTGGAAGATTTATATACATAAATACCATTATTTGGCATATCAATAGAAAATACCATTTTGTTAAGATCGATATATTCTATATTTAAGCTAGGATAATCAATATTTTTATCATTATTGAACAATCTTGTCAAAGAATATCGTATATAATTGCTTGGTAATAAATAGGTGTTATCATCATACGAATATGTAAATCCAAGCATTTCTGCATTATCATTAACCACAGGAAGACCAGGATCTTCATTGAGAGATAAAACACCATATATAACAATATCTTCTGAGTTTTGTATTAAATCTTTTTTCTCTTTTATAAATCTTGAATTTATATTTGTGATAGAAGCTGGTATTATTTCATTTTGATAATCATATAAATTTGGTTTTATAATATAAACATTTTGCCCAGCTCCAAGAGAAGAAGAATCAATTATTCCTATTGGATTCAAACCATTTTGCTTAATCTTAATATAAGACAAACCAAGAACATCGTCATTTATAACGGTTTCTATGTCTATTATTTTATTTTCATTATTTACGAGTGCTATATTTTTTGAATGATTTATTTTTTTCGATACAAACCAACCATCATTTGTTACAACAACAGCTGTTCCTATAAAATCATCTGTAAAATACATTGATTCGTAAATATTTTTTGATAAATCATTCTTTTCTACAATAAGCCAAATTTTATTAGACAAACTGGATGAAATAGAACCAGTTATAGATTGACTATTCCTCTTATCAATCTCAATAAAATTAACTTTTTTTGAGGAATTTTCCTCTAAATATTCTGGTATGTTCTTATCAACCAGATATAAAACAAAAGAGCTTGCTATAAAAACAATAATTATTGTTAAAAGCAAACTAAGGAAAAATTTTGATTTTTCTTTCATATTATTTTAATTAATATTTTATTATCGATGTTGTAAACGCAACAACTAAAACAGAAATAAATATAATAAATAAAGGAAGTCTTCGTTTAAAACAAGATACGCCTTTTAATTCGTCGAGTAAAAATTCTAAAACCATATAATACCAAAGCCAAGTAATAAATGTTAAAAAATAAATATTAAATGGTAAAAGCGACATAACTAGGTAAATTTCAAAAAAAACAATACTGCTTAATATTAGCAATAATTTATTATTCTTCCAAGTAATCTTTTCCCAATATAACCTGATATTTAAACAAATCAATGAAATAAAAAAAATAAATATTGAACTTGTTATTAAATTTGCTCTAATAAATACAAAAACATAAAACACAAAAAAAGTATAAAAAAGGAAACATAAAAGATCTATATTTTTTATTATATCACTCGTAATTTCACGATTTTCGTAAATTTTCTTAAATATTGAATCAAATAAAACAATGAAGAAATATACTGATAAAACGGAAATCACTACTCTTATAATAAGATTGCTACACACAACAAAAAAGCACCATAAACTCGCTAAAAACACTAAACAAATTCCAAAATATGACAAAATTTCAGTGTTTTTTATAAATCTATTTTTAATTTTCCAAAAATAAAAAACTAACAGTAATAGGGATAATACTAAACCATAATTAAAAAATTTTGGGTAATAATAAGAAATCTCAATAAGTATTGGAAAAATTAATGCGAGGACAAAGCCCAGTATTCTTTTATAAAATATCATAATAAATTAATTATTTTAGCGACTCTATAATTTTCTGAAGTGGCTCTTTTATCCAATCATCTGAACGAGATATGGTTTCTAATTTTTTTAGCGCTAAATCTTTATCATTATTATAGATTATTTCATCAAAAGCTGTTACGAGATTAAAGTACTGATCTTTGAATTCTAATGGTACAGATAAACCATCTAATTTATTTCTTGTTTCCTGATAGTCATTATTGAAGCTATTTAAAGCCGTTAAAACTCCTGATTTGTAATTTGCTATTAATTCTTCTTTTGTAATTTGTCTTTCAACTTGATTTTTTTGTTGACTCACTGGAATAACTTTATCTTGATTTTTTTTATTGCTATAAAGAAAAGCAGATAAAACAATCAAACTCAACACAACACAAACCATTAAAATTTTTAAAAGTAAAAAAATATCTTTTTTCATATTTTTATTTTAATTTAATTATGAAACAAATGAGGGGGATTCAATTAATTCCCAAACACCAGAGATTTTTTTGTATACTTTGAAATTATGTGTCTTCTCGTCATCTGAATAAACATAATCAACTGTAACTCCAGATCCTACTCTATTTGAATAATTTACACGTTTATCAAGAACTAAATCTCTTTCATAAAACTCTACCTTCATTTCTCCAGCTGGGCTTTTAAATTCTATTATTTCTACACTTCCATGACCATCATCATCAGTATTTGTATACTGATTTATAACATCAAAACTATCAAGGATTTTAGCCTTGACATCTTTCCATTTTTCTCGGTTCATAAATATAATTATACAACTTTAAACTTTAAATTTCAAATTAAAAATTATAGTCCTCTTTTTTCAAGTTCTTCAATGAGCTTTTTTTGATCTTTGTTTAAATATTTAGGAACATCTAATATAACTTTTACATGATGATCTCCGCGACCACGAGAGTTTAATTTTGAAACACCTTTTCCTTTTAAAATAAAAACTTTTCCACTTGAAGTAAGTTCTGGAATTTTTAATTTAACTTCTCCGTCAATTGTATCAACTAAAATTTTATCACCTTTTATAAGCTGAGAATATTTTAATTTTATAGTTGAGAAAATATCATCTCCTTTTCTTTCAAACTTGGAACTTTTTGAAACTCTAATAATTATATACAAATCTCCACTTACTGATCCTTTTGAACCTGATTCACCCTTTCCTGATAATCTAATTGTTTGTCCATCGCTGATTCCAGCTGGAATTTTTACTTTTATTTCTTCTGTTCCGTTTATTGAACCCGCACCACCACACTTATTACATGTATCTTTAAAAATATTCCCTGTTCCATCGCAATCAGGACATATTGTCACGCTCGCAAAATTACCAAAAAATGTTTGTTGCTGAACTGTTACACGACCAGAACCATTACATTTTTTACATGTTTGAGAATTGGAGCCACATTTTCCATTACATTTATCACAGACTATTTTTTTATTTAATCTTAGATGTTTTTCTGTTCCAAATACTGACTCTTCAAAGCTAATGTCAACCTCTGTTTGAATATCTCTGCCCTTATGAGACTGTCTTGAAGAACGTCTTGAACCACCAAAAAAATCACCAAAAATATCTCCAATATCTCCAAAATCAAATCCAGCTTCAGAGTTATTAAAACCTCCAAATCCTTGTCTCGAAAAATCTTGCCAACTAAATCCACCGCCAAATGGATTAGCGCCTGCACCAGAAAAACCTGAACTAAAATCACTACCAAATTGATCGTATTTTTGTCTCTTTTCCTTGTCTTTTAAAACCTGATAGGCCTCATTTATTTCTTTAAATTTTTCCTCATTACCACCTTTTTTATCAGGATGATATTTATGAGCTAATTTAGAAAAAGCTTTTTTAATATCAGATTGGCTCGCATTTTTATCTACGCCTAATATTTTATAGTAATCTTTTGACATTTTTGAATTTTAAAACATTTTAAGAATCTTTTTTATCTGTAAAACCAATTGTTTTATCTGGACTATCTGATTCTTTTATTTCACCAAATGTATTTTCATATTTCTCTATATTATCTTGAAGAGCTTTTATGATTCTTTTCAAATGCCCAGGAGTTGTAATAACTTTTGCGCAAACTCTTCCTGATGGCGCTGTAATGTTTAAAAAATTCATAATAAACTCTTCTTTATTGTGCATTATTTGCATTGCGTTTGCATATTCTCCGCCAGGAAAATTATCAGCAATTTTTATTTCTACTTGTTTATTTTCCATATATTTATCACAGACCTCGAAGAATCTAAGAATCCTCGAGGTCTTTTATAATTATTTATTCTTTTTTAACTTCTTCATATTCGCCCTCAACTGGACCATCTTGTTTAGGCGCTTCTTGATTTGTCTGAGTTTCGTTTGGATTTGGATTCTGAGCTGAATTCTGAGCTTGTGACTGAGCATACATTGATTTCCCAACTTCCTGCACTACTTCGTTCATTTCTTCTAATTTTTTCTTCATATCATCAATATTATTCACTTCTCTTGCTTTTTTAAGCTCTTCTAATTTATCTGTTACTTTTTTCTTTAAATCCTCAGGAATTCCATTTGGATATTTAGTTTTATCATCAGCGTCTTTTAATAATCTTTCTGTGCTGTAAATTACAGTATCAACATTGTTTTGCATTTCAATTTCTTCTTTTTTCTTTTTGTCTTCATCAGCATACTTTTCCGCTTCTTGTTTCATTTTTTCAATATCATCTTTTGAAAGACCACTTGATGCTGTTATTGTAATTTTTTGCTCTTTATTTGTAGCCTTATCAACTGCTTTTACATTTAAAATTCCATTTGCATCAATATCAAAAGAAACTTCAATTTGTGGAATACCACGAGGTGCTGGTGGAATTCCGTCTAAAATAAACCTACCCAATGTTTTGTTATCTTGTGCCATTGGTCTCTCACCTTGTAAAATATGAATTTCTACAGATGTCTGACTATCTGCTGCGGTTGAAAAAATTTGAGATTTTGAACTTGGAATAGTTGTATTTTTCTCTATTAAAGGAGTCATAACACCTCCCAATGTTTCAATTCCAAGTGTAAGTGGGGTTATATCAAGTAATAACACTTCTTTTCCGCCAATCGAGCCCTCAAATTGTCCCGCTTGAACTGCTGCGCCTAGTGCTACAACTTCATCAGGATTTACTGATACATTTGGTTTTCTACCAAAAAATTCTTCTACTTTTTTCTGAACGCAAGGCATTCTTGTCATGCCTCCCACTAAAATTACTTCATCTATATCAGCAATTTGAAAACCCGCATCAGATATTGCTTTTTTGCATGGCTCTATTGTTGAATCTACTAAATCTTTTATCAAATCTTCTAATTTTGCTCTGGTTATTTTCATAACTAGATGTTTTGGTCCACTCGCATCCGTAGTAATAAATGGTTGGTTAATTTCAGTTTCTTGCGCTGTAGATAATTCTATTTTTGCTTTTTCTGCGGATTCTTTTAGACGCTGTAATGCAGTTTTATCTCCAGATAAATCAATTCCCTGATCTTTTTTAAATTCCTCAATAATCCACTGAATAATTCTCTGATCAAAGTCATCTCCACCTAAATGTGTATCACCGTTTGTGGATTTTACTTCAACAGTTGATTGTTTTGATTCTTTATCATAAGAAATATCCAAAACTGAAATATCGAAAGTTCCACCACCTAAATCATAAACAGCAATTTGTTTATCATCTTCTTTGTCAAACCCATAAGCAAACGCGGCTGCGGTTGGCTCATTTATAATTCTTTTTACTTTTAATCCTGCTATTTCTCCTGCGTCTTTTGTTGCTTGACGCTGTGCGTCATTAAAATATGCTGGAACTGTAATTACAGCTTCTTCAACCTTATCTCCTGTTTTTTCCTCGGCATCAGCTTTTAATTTCTGTAAAATCATTGCTGAAATTTCTTGGGGTGTGTATTCTTTTCCACCCATCTCAACTTTTACTCCCTCTCCTGATTTTACAATTTTATATGGAAGAGTTTTCACATCTTCTTGAACTTCTGTATCAGAAAAACTTCTTCCAATTAATCTTTTTATGGAAAACACAGTGTTCTCTGGATTAACTACTGCTTGTCTTTTCGCAAGCTGACCGACTAATCTTTCATTTGCTTTTGACATAGCAACAACAGAAGGTGTTGTTCTATTTCCTTCTTTATTCTCAATGATTTCTGGTTTTCCACCTTGAATAACAGCCATTGCGCTGTTTGTTGTTCCAAGGTCAATTCCTATTATTTTTGACATATTATTTTTTATCCCGCCAAAGGCGTGGATTCCTTTCTTAATTTATTTAATATTATTTTATTATTGAATTGCTTTTATAATATCTTTTTCATTTTTTATAAAATCATACACACATAAAACATCTGCACTTGTTATGGATTCATTGTTATTTTTTAATTTCATAATTTCGTCTGCTTCTAAATCTGTAATTACAGCTTGACCAACCATACCTGTGGGTATAAAAATCGCTTTCATAGCAACTCCGGTTCCACATTTTTGACACTTGAAATACGACAAAATATACGAATCATTTGCTTCAAGTAATTTTACTTTTGAATAATTATAAGTATCTCCACAAACCGGACATTTTTGTAATAATTTTTTTGATAATAAATTGTTCATTTTTATTTAATTATTATTTTAATTTATATTATTTCTATAAAAATAATACCTTTATTATATTTACCAATTAATCAATTTTAATTTTGTGGTCTGGAATTCATGTTTTAGACATAAATTCCAGTCAAATTGAATCTCCCCCGAAATCCTGAATCTTGCCTACAAATAAGCAGGCAAGTTCAGAGTAACAAAGGGTAAAAATTCCAGTTTATTTATTTTTTACATCAATTTTAACTGTTTTAGGTTTTACCTCTTCTCTTTTTGGAATCTTTATTTCTAAAATTCCTTTTTCATATTCTGCTTTTGCTTTGTCGCCATCAACTGAAGTTGGAAGCTGTACTGATCTGTAAAAAGAACCGCGTCTTATTTCTTTTTTGTAATAATTTTTCTCGTCAATTTCTGATTCCTTTTCCATTGATGATTCAACGGTTAGTACATCATTTTCAATAGAAACATCGATTTTTTCTGGATCAACTCCTGGAAGCGCGACTCTTGCAATCACATTGTCTTTATCTTGATAAATATCAAGAGATGGGACAAATGTGTTTGGTCTTAGCATTGGCATAAAACCCCAATCATCGTCATCTAGTGAGTTAAACACTGGATTCCATTTTATTAGTCTCATAATTTTATTCTCCTTTCTCCGAGTCAAACTCGGTTTTTTGATTCCCTAATCTAAAATCAGTGGAATCTTTTATTTTATTATTATTTTTATTATTATTTTTACAAACTATAACTTTTGCTGGTTGAATTACTTTGCCATTTAATTCAAATCCGGGTGTTACTTCTGTAAGTATTTCATTGTCATTGCAATCTGCAAGCTCTTCAAAATCAACTGCCTCGTGTTTATTGTGATCAAACTGCTCTCCTATTGTTTTTATCTGATTTATTCCAAATTTCTCAAAAAAATCCATCCATAATTTTTTGATATGTTCTAGACCTATAAACCATCCCTGTTGTCTATCTTCTTCTTTTACATGAGTTAGCGCTGAATTAAAGTGTGAAAAAAGTGGCAATAATTCCAAAATCATTTCAGCGTTTCCAAATTCAATCACATCTTTTATTCTTTTTTCTGTTTGTTTTTTATAATTTTCAAAATCAGCTTGTGCGCGTTTCCAGCCATTTAAATATTCTTCATTTTTTAATTTTAATTCTTCTACTTCCTTTGATGTCTTATTTTTTATTTTTTTCTCCATATTTTTATAAAATTAGGGTTTAGGGGCTGTGATATTGAATTTAGGAACCGTGACTAGGAGTTAAAATCCTCTCATCCTAAGTCCTAACACCTAATCCCCTATCTTATTCTTAAAATAGTTAATTAATGCTAAATTCTGTTTGTAATCCATTCTTGTTGGTCCTATTATTGTTATAACACCATGAGAAAATCTTGATTTTATTGATGATAAATTTTCACTAAAAGAACCCTCTACACCAATTGAAATTTCAGTATTTTTTACATTTTCAAATAAGCTTTCACAAATTGACTCTAAATTATCAAAAACTAAACTTAAATTTTGTAATTTTTCAAATTCATAAAACTCTGGTTGTGATAACACATCTGAAAATCCAGTAATATAATAATTGTAGGGAGAGAAGCAAAGCAAAATTGCATTTTTAGATATGTCAGTATAAAATTTTGCTAAAAATTTTGATTTCTGACTTACATCATTTATTGTTAAAGTATTGAGAAATGATTCCAATTTTGTTTCAATTTTTTTTGAAAGTTTTTGCTCGTAATTTAAATCATTTACATATAATCTATAAGCTAAGTTTGTAGGAATTCTTCCAGCAGATATATATGGCTGATACAAATATCCCGCCTCGTCAAGCTCAAGCATAATATTTCTTACAGTTGCCGAACAACAATCTAACTTTTTTTTATTAACCAAATATTCTGAGGCAATAGGATTTTTTGACTCAATATATTCTTCTATTATTGCATATAATATTTTCTTGTATTTTTTGTCTAATGTTTTCATAAAAAAATATACTATACTTTTTTAGCAATCACGAGTTGAGAGTGCTAAATTTAGTATAGCATATTTTAAAATCGTGTCAAATGTTTTATAAATAACTAGTTTTCTAAATTATCCACAGCTTCTACCATTGGTTCATCACAACAAACTAATTCCCCTCCACCAACTTTTGTAACAATGATTTCATTTCCACATATTTCACAAATAAATTTTTGTCCAACCTGTTCTACATTCATATAATTAATTATTATTATTTAATTATAAAATATATAATTAGTTACACTCTCCTGAAACATTTGCGTCGGTTGATAATGTGTTAGCACACATATCACTTAAATCTGTATTGTATTGACAAAAATTCGCCTTGATTGTTTCTGAATCAATTCCTGAAAATTCATATCTATTATTAGCAATCCATGTTGGAGAAGCTCCTATTTCTAATTCATTGCTTAATTTTATATTTTCTGATAATAGTTTTTTACCTTCTTCACTGCTAAAACATTCTTTAATTTTTGGAAAATTCTTTGCACAGTTTTCCCATTTATAATTTGTAGGATCTTTTTCCATCTCTGCATTAACACACCAAATATAATCCATATATTTATAATTGTCTGGATAATATTTCATTGCGCAAAGTCCTCTTATGTCTTCATCAACTTCTGGTTGTCCATGTAATGAATCAAAGACCCCACTTGAAGTTTCGCTAGCAATGTAATGAATTTTAAAATTAATTTTATCTTTGAAATTAGATAATACTTCCTTCATGGCATTCAATGCTTCTGTACCGTATGGACATTGACTCATTACAAAAAGATCTAAACTATTTGCTACATTTTCTCTACAAACCAAACTTCCAATACAATCTGGATCCTCGCAATCTATTTTTCCATTATTTGTATCATCTTTTTGATTGTCACATATTTCTTTTGTTGGATCAAATGTTGAGCCCACATTTAAAGATAATAATTCTGGGTCAGTTGCATTTGGGAGAAAAAATTTCTGCATATTTTTATAATTAGCTTCCGATTTTACAGCAGAGGTAAATAAAATTGCTGGCAAAGTAGTTAATTGATATTGTTTATAGAACTTAGCTCCGTCTGGTTTCAAATAATCAAATTCTTTAAATTCAATACCGGGAAAAGTCTGTTGAAATGATAGTTTTGCATAATCAACCATATCAGCGCAATCAGCACATCTTGAATCATTTACTATATAAGCGACTAATTTTGTGTGGTCTATGTTAATTTTAGTACCCATACCACCTAACTCACCCTTGTAATTAATAAGGAGCGCCACTGTTAAAGCTACTACTATAACAGCTAAAACAATAATAATTATGTTCTTTTTCATAATTTTGTTTGTTAACTTATGAATTAATTTTTAATTTTAACTCATAATATATTACTACAAAACAAAAAAAAATACAAAAATGCAACCTCGAAGGTCGGCAACCTCGAAGGTTGGTTGATCAATTACTTGATCCATTCCTTACCTTGTCTGACTAATAATTTACTAGCCAAGCCAGGACTTTTCATTATTGCTTTTACGACAAATTCCATCCTAGCGCCCTGAGAGCCCTTTACTAAAATTAAACTATCTTTTGCTAAAATTGATTTTAAATATTCTATTAATTTTTCTTTATTATCAAAATAGTATGAATTACTAAAATTATTATCCTCTAAATAAGTGTGTATGTGTTTTGAATTTTCTCCAATCATTAAAACATAATCTATGTCTTTTTTTTCTAATATATGCTGTCCAATTTCTCTATGCAACACAATACTTTCGCTCCCTAATTCAAGCATATCCCCCAAAACAGCAATTGTTTTACCATGTATTATATTTTTCATATCGCATAAAAGATCTAAAGCTAATTTTGTTGCTTCTGGATTTGAATTATATGTATCATCAATAATATAAGAATCCTTTATTCCTCTTATCAAACGAGTCCTGCCATATGGAGAAATATAGTCCTTTGCAAAAATAGAAATTTCTACTAAATTGATTCCATAAATTAATCCTATCGTAGCAGCAGATAAAAATGCATAAACCTGTGCTAATCCCAAAGAATCTGGAATAAAAACCGGCACAATATTACCAGCATATCTTATCTTAAAATTTGTCCTCAAAACATCATCTTTTTTAACAATTTGAAGATCTGTTGCCCAAACATCAGATTCATTTTTTATTCCATATGTCATTACTCTGGAATTTAATTGATTTTTTAAAGATGCTACTTTTTCATCATCATTATTTAAAACAGCATAGGAATTTTTCGTAAGTTTAGAAAAAATTTTCTTTTTTTCGTTCAATACTCCATCTATTGATTTAAAAAATTCTAAATGAACTTGTGAAATTTTAGTTAAAACCGCAACATCTATATTTATAAAATTAACCAGATATTCAATATCTCCCGGATGATCTGCGCCCATTTCAATTATTAATTTACTAGGATATTTTTTATATTTAAAAATTAAAAGATAAATTGCTCTCCAAAAAACTTTTAACCAACCAAAAATAGATGTATTTGGCGATTCATTGAAACCAATAATAGTAAGAGGAACTCCAATTTCATTATTTAAGTTTCCTCCAGTTCTTCTGACTCTAAATTTTTTTGATAAAATCTGACCTATGGCTTCTTTTGAAGATGTCTTGCCTACGGATCCAGTAATAGCAATAATTTCTGGTTTGTATTTTTTTAAAATCAGTTTGCTAAAAATTTTTAAAATGTATTTTAATATATTTTTCATTTTTCACTATCTTTCTGGTGTTAATTTATAATAATCAACTATAAACTCGGATATTTTTTTAAATGTTCTAGCTGATGTTGATTCAGCCCATTCTCTTTTTGGAGAATCGTATTTAACAACTATAACAAATCTTGGATCTCTAGATGGACCATAACCAGTAAAAGTATGTATTGCTCTATTTTTTAAATATACACCACCCTGCGCTACCTGCGCGGTTCCTGTCTTACCAGCCACATAATAGTGATCCATCTTTACCGATTTACTGTGACCACTTTCCACTACCGATACTAACATAGCTGTAATTTTCTTTGAGGTGTTTTCTGAAATAACCTTTTTTTTCATTAAAGTTGGTATTTCTTCTTGAGTTCCGTCTGAATAAACTATTTTTTTTACAATTCTTGGTTTATATAAATAGCCACCATTTGCTAAACTAGAATAAGCCATTGCTAATTGAATCGGTGTTGCTGTAAATCCTTGCCCAAAAGACGCGGTAGTTAAAAATACTTTACCTTTTTTATCTAAATTTGCAATATTTCCAGGAAGCTCTGTATTTAATTCTATTCCTGTATTAGAACCAAAACCGAAATTTTTTACATAATTTGCGAATCTTTCTCTTCCAACTAAATTAGCAACAAACGAAGATCCCGTGTTCAACGATTTATTTAAAACTTCTATCATGGTCTGAACTCCATTTGATTTCCCGTCAGAGTTTTTGATTGTATATCCATCAACTTTTACTTCTCCTGTGTCTGTATATGTTGTTTCTGGATTTATTAATTCCAAATCAAGACCCATGGCTATCGTAATTGCCTTAAAAACAGAACCGGGTTCATATGGAGTAAATATTATATCATTAACATAATTTTTAGGATCTGATTTTGCATAATTATTAGGATCAAATCCAGGATAATTGCACATGGCCAATATATCTCCATTTTTTGGATTAACCACAACAACGCTCCCAGAAACAGCAGAAAATTCTTTTACTCCATCTTTTATAGCTCTACACGAAAAATGCTGTATTGATTGATCAATTGTTAAATACAAATCACTACCATCCTCAACATCTTGTATTTCTAAATCACCTATTGTTATAAAATTTCCATAAGCATCTTTTTCTCCTTTTAGTGTTGTGCCTTTGCCGCGTAATTCATTCTCCCAATATCCCTCGAGACCATAATTGCCAACTATTTCATCTTTATTATTATAACCAACAAAACCAGTTAATTGACTTCCCAATTCTGAATCCGGATAAAACCTATAAATTTCTTTTATAAAATCCAAACCTTCAATATTTAAATCTTTTACTTTTTGAATCTCCTCGTCTGTTAATTTACTTTTTATTGGCTCGTATATATCATTTTCTTTTGACAATCTTTGAAAAATAGTATCTCTATCTACATTTAATATTTCTGACAATATTTGACTTGTTGATGATGCGTCTTTTATTGACACAGGAATTGCATATAAAAGTAAATATGCTTTGTTCATCGCTATTGGATATTTGATATTATTCTCACCTGTTAAAAAAATTTCACCTCTTTTTGGTTGAAGTCCATGAGAAAATTCATGTTGTGCTTTTGCTTTTGATAGATAAATATGTCTTTCAATTATCTGTAAATAAAAAAGACGCGCCACTATAACAACAAAAAGAATCATAAATATAATCAAAACAAATTTTTGACGACTCGTATCACTAACGTCTCTTGTTTTAGCACGTTTTTTATAATACATAAAAAATATTAACTACTTTAGAGAAATCGAATCTGACTCCAATTTTATATAATCAAATCCAGTTGATGCAATCATACCTAATTTTTTTTCTGATCTTTCTTTAATGTTGTCAATTGATTGTAGTTCTGCAGATTTTAAATTTAAATCTTTGTTCTCGCTCTTTAATTCTGTCATTCTTGAATTTAATTTTCCCAAAACAAATCCTTCTGACGCTGCTCCTGTAAACTGTATAAAATGTATAAAAACTAACAAAACAGAAGATACTGCAAAAAACAAATTTGAATAAAAAATAATTTTATTTATATTTATTTTTGTTTTTATTTTTGTTTTTTTCATATATTTCTCCTCTCGAGTGAAATCTCTTTTAGAGATACGAATCGAGTAATTATTATAACTTTTGAATTATTCTTAATTTTGCGCTACGCGACGCGGGATTGTCCTTAACTTCTCTTTCCGTTGGAACTATTACTTTTCTGTTTATTAATTTTATTTTAGCTCTGTGATTGCAAACACATTTTGGAAAATTTGGAGGACAAATACAGTCATGTGATGCATCTTTAAAAATTTCTTTTACAATTCTATCTTCTAAAGAATGGAATGTGATTACTGCCATTTTTCCACCTGTTTCTAAAATATCAATCGCATCGGGTAAAAAACTTTTTATATTGTCAAATTCATGATTTATGTAAATTCTAAGCGCTTGAAAAACTTTTGTCGCTGGATTAATTTTTGATTTTTGTCTATAAAATTTTTTATAAACACTTTCTACAATTTCCGCTAACTCTCTACTTGTTTTTATTTTTGAATTATTTCTGTAATTTACTATTTGTTTTGCAATGTGACGCGCTAATTGCTCTTCTCCAAATTCTTTAAATATCTTCTCTAATTTTTCTTGTGAATATGAATTTATAATTTCTTCTGCGTCTTCCTTGTCATCATCTTCATCAAACTTCATTCCCAAATTATTATTTAAAAAGGAAAATCCGCGACTTGTATCTTGCAATTGATATAGTGATAAACCGAGATCAAGTAATATGCCATGAATCTGTATGTCTCTATACTGTTCATTTAATTTTTCTTTTAAATTTTTATAATTTTGTTTTATTAAAATCGCTCTTCTTCCAAATTTATTTAATCGTTTTTTTGCTAATTCAATTGCCTTTTCATCTAAATCAACTCCTATCAAAATTCCATCAGGAGCAGTTTTTTCTAAAATTTTTTCCGCATGTCCTCCTCCACCCAAAGTTGCATCTATAAAATTTTGATTTGACTGTGGATTTAAATTTTTAATTACTTCATTCAATAAAACTGGAATATGTTCTTTCATAATTTTAAATACCCAAATCACCAAGTTCGTTTGCTATATTTATTGATTCTTTCTCAATAGAATTTCTATATGTATTCCAAGCACTATCATTCCAAATTTCCAATCTATTAAAAACACCTGCTACAACTGCTTTTTTATTAAGCTGACAATATTTTCTCAAATATTCTGGCAAAACAATTCTCCCCTGTTTATCCAAATCTAAATCCATTGCACCTGCTAACATAAGACGAGCAAAAGCTCGAGATTTGGATTGCGAAATTGGTAATTTAGAAAGTTTATCAGCTAATTCATTCCAAGATTTTTTTGTAAAAACAAAAAGACAATTATCTAGTCCTTTTGTAACAACTGCTCCGGTTTTAAAATCTGCTCTAAACTTAACAGGTATAGCTAATCTGCCTTTTTCATCTAATGTATGATTGTATTCACCTATAAACATTGATTTATATGATAAAAATTAGTAATAATTATTACACAATTAGTAAATTGTCTATAAAATATGAGCTGTGCATAACTTTAAGTTATCCCCACAGTTATCCACAATTCACCACCGTACTTATATTATACTCCACAAGATTACTATATTCAACCACCTAGCTTGTGGATAACTTTAATCTTAAAAATTCAAAACAATTCTCAACTTACAAAAACAATGCTAAAATTATCTTATTATGAGAATTAATAAATTTTTATCTAGTTGCGGACTTGGATCTCGCAGAAAAGTAGAAGAGCTTATTAAAAAAGATTTAATTTTTGTAAATGGAAAAATTTGCAATGATTTATCAAAACAAATTAGCGAACAAGATATTGTAGAGTTCCAAAACAAAAAACTAAAAATTGAAAATAAAAAAATAACAATCATGCTAAACAAACCAATTGGATATTTAGTTACAAAAACTGATGATCGCGGAAGAAAAACTATTTATGATTTATTACCAGAAAAATATAAAAATCTAAATTATATTGGTAGACTTGATTATAATTCTTCTGGGCTTTTAATTCTTACAAATGACGGAGATTTAAATCAAAAAATCACAAAGCCAAAAAATAAAATTCCAAAAACATACGAAGTTACAACAGACAAAAAATTAACAAGCCAAGAATTAAAAAAACTCGAGCATGGAGTGGTTATAGAAGGCCACAAAACCCTCCCAGCTGAAATTTTAAACGCAAATGAAGATAAGTTCACAATTACAATTTATGAAGGTAAAAAACGCCAAATTAGGCTTATGGTGGCCTCTCTTAATGCAAAAGTTGTTAAATTAAAAAGAATACAAATTGGAAAACTAAAACTTGGAAACTTAGAATTAGGAAAATATAAATTATTAGAAGATTCAAGTGTAAATCTATTGACAAAAATAGACTAAGAACAAAAACAATCAACAACAAATAAGAGAGACTTCAATCCTCTCTTATTTTTTTTGTGTTATATTTGGCTCTTTATAATAAAATGGCTTTACAAATTCTCGACTAGGTTTTAAATCTAACAATTTTAAAATATCATCTTTTGTTTTTATTTCTTTTTGAGAAGTTCCAACAACTGGAATTTTGAGTGCAAATGAAAGCGTATTTGCTAAAACCACGCCAATTCTAACAGAAGTAAATGAACCAGGACCAGTGTTTACGATAATACGCTTCAAATTTTGTAATTTAACTTTTTTTGATCTTAAAAATTTATCTAAAAATTTCAAAAGATTTTCAGATTGTTTGTTTTCCACATTTTTCTCTAATAAAAAAACTTCTTGTTTTTTGATTAAAGCAAGTTTTATAAATTCTCTATTCGCTGTATCAATGTACAAAATCACTATTTTTCTGATTTAATTTTATCTATAATAACAATTTTTTTGTTCTTCAAAATATTATATAAAAATCTATCTGTCATACCACATCTATAATTAAATTCTTTTTGATCCATTAATGTATAATTTAAATCTACCATAAATTCAGAAGACATTTGATCTACAATTTTTTCTATAATACTTTTATTAATCTTTCCAACAATAATCATATCTGTAAGAGTTTCATCTTTTAAATCAACAAAATATCCAGTCAGAGCTAAATATTTCACGCCATCCAATCGCTTCAATCTCCTGATATATTCTTTTTCAAGTAAAACTCTAGATTTTATTATAATATTTCTTAACTCCTCAAATAAAATAAAGTTTTTATTTATATAATAAAATTTTTTATTATTTTTTTCTTCGTATTTTAAAAGACCTATTTTTTCTAAATTTTCCAGTTCTCTTCTTACTGAATTTATTTGCTCACCTAATTCTCTTGTTATTTCTCTAACAAAAAACATTGAATCCTGTTTTGCAAAAAATAATCTTAAAATTTTCACCCTTGTTTTTGAACCAAATAATCGATCAAGCATAAATTTAATTTCTCAATTTTGAATTTTGAATAAAATAAAAAACATATTAATTTAAAATTATCCATTCCCAAATTATTATATTTATAGTATAATATTTTTATATAGAATATTCAAGAATTATATGAAATATATATTAAAAACTAGTAAATTATCGCTTAATCCTCAGGACAATCAAAACAAATCAATAATCTACACAGGCTCTCCAAATAAAGGACAAAAAGACAAGGGGAAACTTATTGTAATGTTTGATTTTCCAGAACAAACAGAAAATCCAAAAGATTTAGGAAATTTATTGGTTCAAAAAATTCACAAATTATATTATGAATCAACCCTCATAGATCAAGAATCTATTTTAGAAAACATTTTAGGAGAAACCAATGAAAACTTACCAACACTAACAAAAATAAATAAAGATTGGTTAAAAAAATTTAACGCTCTAATAACAATAATATACAGACAAGATGTTTACTTCTCACCAGTGGGAAATATTTCTGCATGGGTCAATTCCCCTCAAGGCAAAATAGTAAATATTTTCGATTATGTTAATTCTGAAGTACAAAAACCAACAATTGATAATGTTTTTACCAATATATTAAGTGGAAAAATTGAATCTGGTCAATCTCTTATATTCACCACAAACAGTGTTTTTGATTATATAGCAGAAGACAAATTAGATACCATAATGAAAGAAAACGATCCACAGGGAATTGTTATAAAATTAAAAGAATTACTATTTGAAGTGCGTGATAAAAGTTTCTGTCTCTCAGCAATAAAACTCTCCCCCTATGAAGCCGGAGAAAAACAAGAACAAATAAAAAGCAAAATTCAAGTTACGGAATCTGCGCAGGAATCTATTGATAACTTACTAAATATTCAGCAAAAAACCAAAGAAATACTTACAAAAGGAAAAACAAAACTCGAGGAAGATAAAAATATTAAAAAAAGTACAGATAAAAAAAATAACAAAAAGCAAAAATTATCTAAAGATACTACAAAAGAAAAAAAAGAAGAATTAAATATTACTGAAGAAAACGAAGAAAAAGAACCAATAACAAAAGACAAACCTAGTGCGGATGAATTGGAGCAAAAAATAATGGAAGAATTAAATATTACTGAAGAAAACGAAGAAAAAGAACCAATAACAGAAGATCAATCCGTTGAAGATAGTTTAGAACAAAAATTAATAGAAGAAATATCAGCAAATGAAAATGAAACATCCATCACAGCGCCATCAAGATTTGAAAAAAAATACAAAAAACAAAATTCTCAAATATTGAAAAAAATTCTAAGAGTAATAATTTTTCCATTCATAAAAATCATAGAATTATTATCTAAAATTAAAATCCCTAAAAAAGAAAAAAATATTGGAACTACAATATCACAAAGACAAAATGCGCCAATAACAGTATTTAGATCCTCAAAAAATAAAAATAAAATAATTTTAATTATAGCTACACTACTACTTCTTGGATTTATATTGAATCTAATATTAACAAACAACAAAAAAGAACAATCCCTAGACAATGAAAAATATGAAAAAATATTAGCAGAAATAAAAGATAAAAAAATGGAATATGATTTAGCAAATATCTACAAAGACGAAGCACAAGCAAAAGAAAAATTAAAAGAAATTTCAGAACTCATAAACTCACTACCTCAACAAACCAAAAAACAACAAGAAGAATATGCTAAAATATTAGGCAGTATAACCGAAATATTAAACAGCGTAAGAAAGATGGAGACAATTACAAATCCAGAAATTTTCTCGGAAACAAACTTTGATATAGTTAAAATCATTAAACATGGAAATCAAATCATTAATTTAGGTTCAAACTCATCTCAAATTTCAAAAATTGATATAAATTCAAAATCACAAACCAATATTGGAAAAGATGGATCTTATACAAACATAAATACTTTTACAAAAAATGGTGATTATGTTATAGGGCTAGATATAAAAGATTTGGTAAAAATAAATCCTGCAAACTCTGAAATAACAAAAGAATCAATCGCATATCATCCAAATTATAAATCTAGCGCTGATGCTGAAACCTATGCAGATAATTTATATATTTTAGATTCTCAATCAAATCAAATTTACAAACATATTGGAAATAAAGGAAAACTGGGCAAGGGCGATCTCTGGATAAAAGACAATACCAATGTTTCAAATTCCACTTGTATAGCAATTGATACAAATATCTATATAGGAAATAACGATGGTTCATTAATTAAAATGTATGCTGGTAAAAAAACTCCACTTGAATTAAAAGACATAGATCCAAAAATTTCTAAAATAGATAAAATTTATACAGATAAATCAATTAAAGAAATATATATCCTAGATTCTTCTAGTAAAAGAATAATAATAATTGATAAAGATGGGAATTTACTAAAACAATATTATCTACCAACTCTAAAACAAATAAATAATTTCGCGGTTGATGGCGCTTCTAAAAAATTATACATAGCATCAGAAAATAAGATAATTATTTTAAACATCTCATTGTAAACAAAAACAAATAAAAAAATAATCCCAAGGAATTGGGATTATTTTTTGAATGTGTAATTATTTTAATGTTACTTTTCCACCAGCTTCTTCAATCTTTTTCTTTAATTCCTCTGCTTTTGCTTTGTCAGCGCCTTCAACTACAACTTTTGGAGCTTGATCAGCGATATCTTTTGCTTCTTTAAGTCCAAGTTGTGTAACTTCTCTAATGGCTTTTATAACACTTATCTTATTTGCACCAGTCTCAGTTAATTCAACATCGAATGATGTTTTTTCTTCTGCTGGCGCTTCAGCTGCTCCACCAGCCTGTGGCATGGCTCCCATCATTACAGGAGCGGCTGAACTTACTCCGAATTTTTCTTCCAAAATTTTTACAAGTTCTGAAAGATCCAAAACGGACATTTTTTCAATTTCTTCTACAATTCCTTTAAATTTTTCTGGAATTGTTACTTGTTTTTCTTCTGACATATTATTAGTTGCTTTAATTAATTATTTAAATTATTTAGTTTCTTTAATTGCGTTTAAAACATTTAGTAATCCTCTCATATTAGCAGATAAAACATTCACAAATCCTGTAATTGGATTTTTGATAGTTCCAAGTAATTTTGCAAGCAATTCTTCTTTTGATAAAAGTTTTGATAATTCCATCACCTGCTCTCTAGTCAAAAAATTTCCCTCTAACCATGCTCCGTGAATTTGAAGTCCTTTGTTGTCTTTTGCAAATTTTGCTAATATTTTTGCCGCAATTACTTCATCATCGCTATATGCAAGTGATAAATTTCCATTAAATGATTCCAAAACTCCTTCGTCAATGTCATTTTCCTTTGCTAGTTTGAGAATGGTTTTCTTAACTACCTGATAAAAAACATTATTTTTTCTAAGTTCATTTCTTAATTCTTCTAATTTTGAAACAGAGAGTTTTTCATAAGAAGTCATAATAACAAGTTTTGAATCACTGAGCTTGTTTTTTACTTCTTTTAATGCTTCTTGTTTCTGTAATTTTGTCTTTGCCATATTATTAAGCTGTTAGTAATTAACTTTCAGCAATTTTATATTAATAAAAAATTTCTGTAGAATCCACAGAAATAAAAATTAAAATAGTTAATTTTCCTCGGCGAGTAATTAAGTCATTTTATGTTGACACTCACTGTCTGTGGAACATATACAAGTATAGCAAATATATAAAATGTGTCAAGCAATTAAATACTAATCAATTATTTAATAAAATTATATGCAAATAAAAAGTCCCGTCGCAACCACGCAAACGGGACCAGTTTTTTTGGGGGGGGCTGACCGAAGGTCAGCCCCTAACCATTCCTAGGGTCTGGAGGCCGGTTACCAGGACCGTCACGCCTCCAAAAATCAATAAAAAATCTTTTAGCGGTGCTGTCGCCAACAGCACCGCTAAAAGCAGTGCGTAAAACACGGCCATTATGATGGCCATGATTTTAAAAATTTTACTCATTTTTTTCCTCCTCTGCTCCTGGGTTTTGATTTTGCCTTTTGGCAACCCAGAAGCTTGACCACTGTTGAGTTTTTTACAGTGATCGAAATAACATAGCTTCTCAATAGATAGAATAAAGCTATACTATTTTGATCACTGTATATGTTTTATCAATGAACTTATTTGAATATATAATATTAGCATATTTAAAATATTTTGTCAAGTATTGGTTAACACTAATGTATAATATTTGATATATTTAAAAACTACATTATTAAAGAAATAATCGGATTAAAAACAAAAAGATCTCAACAAATTATGTGAAATCTAAAATTAAATTAACAACTATGCTTCGTTAAATTACCGAAGTAAAAAGAAGCAAAGCTGTTAAACTACGCACTTTTAATGCATTTATTACTTACTTCTCTCCTCAAAGAACCACTAGGAAGAAAATGGAAATCACAATCATAGTGATTAAAAGTATTAATAATCTTATACTCTCTCTTAATATTACAATAAAAGCTACCAATATTAAAAACCCCTAATCGGGGTTTTTAATATTTATAAGATAAAATCTTAAATTTACTTATTCTATATCTTCTCCTAATGTGTAATCTTCAAAAAATGCTTCACTTAAATCCTTAACTAAAGTATTCCATTTTTCTCCATATAATCTTATTGCAGTTGCTTCTGTTTTTATCCATTGTACAGTACCATTGTCGTCTGCTACTTTATATACTTTTGGAACGCTTGGGATCTTCATAAGTATACCTGCTTTAAATGTAACATTTCTGCCTAATGGATAAGTAGCTAATTCTTTTTCTGTTATTGTTTCAACAAATGAGAAGTCTTTATCAAAATAGGAATACCAAATTTTTTCGTGTGGATATGCGTGTCTTACATTTTTATCATCTAACAAATATACAGTAGAACTATTTGGTGTTTTTATATATTTAACTGCTGTAACTTTTTCTCCCAAAACTTGTTGAATTGGAT
>JAKPTO010000003.1 GCA_029555085.1 bacterium
TAAAGATGTTAATATTATTAATAGATACTTATCAAGATACTTAAAATACTATAATGAAGAAAGATTACATCTTGGTATTAATCTAAAAACACCTAGTCAAATGATTGCTAAGTGTTGCCAAGCTATTGGATAGAAGACGCACAATATTGTTATTTAATATAATATTATAGCTTTAATAAATATTAAAGCATATATATAAAAATTTTTGTCAATAAGCGGATATGTAAACAAAAAATTATATTAAAATGCAATATCAGTAGCTAGTATCAATTATAAACTTAATTAGAATTATTTACAAGTATTATAAACAATACCAAAATAAACAATAAAAATCTATTGGTTATTTTGACACTCGCCTCTAAAAAATGCCCACTCTTCACAACTTAATCCATTTTCAAAAACACAATATCCTGCGACTTCTCCGTTCTCATCTGTCCTCGCTTCCAATTTTCCTCCCTGCTCTATACAATAAACAGAAGATGGATTTGCGACTTGAATTTCATTGTCTTGTAAAGTTTGGTTCAATTCTTGTTTTATAAGATCAATATTTTCTTGCTGTTTTTGTGGTGTTGGATTCTTTTTTTCTAAATAAATTCCATACACAGCAAGACCAACAATGACAATAATTAAAATGGTAAATACTATAATTATTTTTTTCATAATTTTATTCTAATTATTTCAAAAACTCTTTTAATTTGTTTAGTGCATTTCTTCTCATACTGATTTCATTTTTCTCCTGAGTTGTCATCTGCGCAAAAGTTTTCTCTTGGATTTCTGGCATAAATATATTATCCCAACCAAATCCATTTTCACCAATTGGTGAAACAATTTTTCCATTTAAAACTCCTTCAAAAAAATTTATTTCTCCATTTTTATCAATATAACCAATAATTGTTTTTGCTTGAGCACGATTATTTTTTAATTTTTCTGTAATTTCAAACAAACCCTGATTTCCAATCGTTTTCAAAAACCATTTTATAAATGGACCAGGAAGTCCATTTAAACAATCCAAATATAGAGAAGTATCCTCTACTATAAAATTTTCTTGTTTATGTTTGAGAGCCTCATGTAATTTATTTTTTATAATTTCTTTTGCATCAATTTCTTGAATTTCTGGCAAGTCAATATCAAATTGCTCGACATTTTCCAAAATTGATTGAACTTCTCTAAATTTATCTTTATTTCCTGTTATAAAATAAATCATATTATTTTACTTAAATTTCCAATTAGAAACCTTGCTTCTGCAAATTACCATTTTCATTTGATTATTTTATAAAATCTGTTAATATAAATTTAACATAGTCCCACACTGCTCCTTATATATATGCAAATAAAATCCGTATTCTGGGGACTAATGTCCGAACAATGTTCTTCCCGAGGAAGTAATATTCTCCTCATTGATTGTTTGGATGACTCACAATTGGGATTTGGTCTACCCTTTTGACTCTCCAGGAAGGGAGTGACACGAGTATTGACTAACCGCAAGATTTCAATAGGTCTAGTAGCGACGAGCGAAAAACCCTGTACAAAAAACTTGAAAAAACTTGCGGTTTTTTCTTTTAATGTAAAATTTCTGGGATTCTTTCTCTTGGTATTTTTCTTACAACAACTGTTTTATTTCCTTGTATATATGCTTTTGTTAATCTATGTAATCCATCGAGTAACAACCATTTACCATTATTTTCCATAATATCTAATGGATATTTTAAATCGCAAAGCATTATTCTTTCATATTCTTTTTTATGTTTCTTTGGATTGTTTATTACTACTCCTGGAGTGAGATTATAATCTCCATTTTCACACCAAAATGGTATATCAAAATGCCATTCTAATTCTTTTATATCCATTTCTGATATTGGCTCATCAAGTTTCCAAACCTTGCCTTCATCCCAAGAAAAGTCAAATCCAACATCTTTTATAATTTGTGGTAATTCTTTTTGCATAAAAATTAAAATTAATGCTCAATTATTCTAAAATCAACTTTGTTGTTTTTTACAGATATTTTTGCAATTCCACCAATTGGAAATGTAATCATTGGATTTGTATGACCAAAATCAACATTTGCAATGATTGGAATATTATTTAGTTCTTCTTTTGTTTGTAAAATATATCTTAATTTTTCTTCCGTTATATCTACATTTTTCTGAAATCTACCTATTAAAAGAGCACGCACTGTATTAAAATTTGGCTGATGAATTAATGATTGTAAATTTCTATCGAATTCAACACTAAAATTGTCACCAGTTGCATCATCATCCTCAATAAAAAAAATTGAATCTTTTATATCTGGCATAAACTCCGTTCCCTTAAGTAAATTAAATGTGCAAAGGTTTCCGCCCAATATTTTTCCATGTGCTTCTCCTTGGTTTATAATTAAATAACCTAAATTTTCTTTAATATCTCTATTTTCCTGATCTATATACCAAGCATCATCTGACCATGTTTTTGATGGCTCAACACTAAACCCATCATTGCTCGTTAAACATTTTTTAAAATATTCTATATTGTATTCAGATTCTTTTTGCATTGCTAAAGTAGAAAAATGTAATCCTGAATAAGTAATAATATCTGTTTTGTGGGTTATAGCATTTGCAATGGCAGTAATATCTGAATATCCACAAAAAATTTTTGGATTACTTCTTATTAAATCATAATCAAGATATTTAAGTAATTGATTGGAATTAAATCCACCAATTATAGTAAAAATTGCTTTTACATTTTTATCTGAGAATGCTTCGTGAATATCATCTATTCTAGATTTTACAGAAGAAGAAATCATAATATCTCTTTCTTTACAATTTTTTGAAAATGTGACTATAAAACCAAGATCTTCTAATTTTTCTTTTGCTAATTGAACATTTGTTTCTGACACCAAAGACAAACTTAACGATGGGGCAATTACTCTTATCTCATCTCCTTTTTGAAGTTTTTTTGGAATTATCATAATTTTTTAATTAAAAATGAGGTCTTATGGGTCTTTAAATTTATATTATTCATCTCTACCGCAACACTTTTTATATTTCTTTCCTGACCCGCAAGGACAAGGATCGTTTCTCCCAATTTTGGATCCATATTTTTTCACTTCTTTGTTTTTTAGTGTTGACACATTGTGCGACTGCTCATTTGAAGCCCCTTCTTGCGCCATAGATCTAGCTAAACTAAATTGTTTACTTTCTGTTGGATCATTTGTAACAACCGGGGTATTATTTTTTACTGAAGAAAGAATATTTATTGCTGGCATTACTTTGTAAATACTATAAACAACTTGTTTTTCAATATTATTTAAAAGCTCTACAAATAATTGATATGTTTCTCTTTTGTATTCAACTAGTGGATCTGTTTGCGCATATCCACGGAGACCTATTCCTGTACGCAAATGATCAATATTATCTAAATGCTCAATCCACAAACTATCAATCGAGCGAAGTAAAATCCCCTTCTCAATCTCTCCTATTGGATTTTTTATATTTTCAATTCCTTCAATTTTTGAAATTCTGGTCTTTAATTCTTCGTATTTAATTTTTGCTAAATTTGAAAAATACTCTATTATGTTTGTTCGCTTTTGCGCTTCAGCTAATTTTTCATCCTTTTCATCTCTTTTCATTAATTCATTAAATTTTTCAATCTCTTCATCTGTTAATGGATAAATCGTTTTAACTGATTCGAAAATTTCATTTATATTCCAAACTGTTCCGTGATCACTCGCTGTATGAAATGAAACAATTTCATTTATTTCAGTTTCAATCATTTCCATCACATAATCAGAGAGTGTTTCATAATTTTCAAATTTTTTCCCCTCTGACAACAATAGAATTCCTTTTCTTTTTTTATAAATTGTTTCACGCTGTTTGTTCATCACATCATCATACTCAACCAAATGCTTTCTCATATCAAAATTATGCCCCTCAACATTCATTTGTGATTTTTCTATTGACTTTGAAACTAACTTATTTTCAATAGGTATGTCATCTGGAATTTTTAATGTATTCATAACGCTCTTTATCCTATCAGATCCAAAAATCCTCATTAGATCATCATCCATTGAAACATAAAAACATGAAAGTCCTGGATCTCCCTGACGACCACTGCGTCCTCTTAACTGATTATCAATACGACGAGATTCATGCCTTTCTGTTCCAAGCACATATAGTCCGCCAACATCAACCACTTTTTTATACTCTGCTTCATTGTATGGACTACCGCCTAAAATTATATCAACTCCACGACCAGCCATGTTTGTAGCAACTGTAACTGCTCCCACACGACCAGCCTGAGCAATTATTTCAGCTTCCTTCGCATGATGCTTTGCATTTAAGATATTATGTGGAATTCCCTCCCTTTTTAAAAATTCTGATAATAGTTCATTTTTTTCAATTGAGATTGTGCCTATTAAAACTGGTTGTCCTTTTTCGTGTTTTTCTTTAACCTCGCGAACTATTGCTTGAAATTTGGCTTCTTCTGACTTGTAAATTTTATCATTTAAATCACGCCTTATCACTGGTTTATTTGTTGGAATTACATTTACCTCTAAATTATAAATTTTCATAAACTCCTCTGCTTCTGTTTGTGCAGTACCAGTCATACCAGCTAATTTTTCATACATTCTAAAATAATTTTGAAAAGTGATAGTTGCGAGCGTTAAACTCTCTCTTTGAACATTTACTCCTTCTTTTGCTTCTATTGCCTGATGAAGCCCCTCTGAATATCTTCTTCCGGGCATAAGACGACCAGTAAATTCATCAACAATTACTACCTCTCCGTCTTTAACTATGTAATCTTTATCTCGTTTAAAAAGTAATCTTGCTTTAAGCGCTGCCTCCAAATGAAAAATTGAATTAAAGTCAGCATTTGCCCATGGATCAAATGCTAATTTATTTGCAATATAATTCTGCCCATCTTCCGTAAAAGTAACTGATCTCATTTTTTCATCAATATTATAATGAACATTTTCCTCAACATCACTCACAACACTTGCAAATTTTTTATACTTATCGGTTGATTCAGCATCAGCAGAACTAATTATTAAAGGAGTTCTGGCCTCATCAATTAAAACACTATCAACTTCATCGATAATACAATAATAATATCCCCTCTGACATAATTCAGAAGTTGATTGTTTCATATTGTCACGCAAATAATCAAAGCCGAATTCATTATTGGTTCCATAAACTATATCTGCTTTGTATGCTTCTTGTCTTGAAACAGGGCGAAGATAATCCTCAACAATTGTAATATTGTTTGGTT
Organism: bacterium; assembly: GCA_029555085.1. Taxonomy (GTDB): domain Bacteria; phylum Patescibacteriota; class Patescibacteriia; order UBA1558; family S5-K13; genus STF1-138. Next base: position 5,245 of record JAKPTO010000003.1, read on the forward strand.
TTCCGTCTTCTGTTTGAATATGTGACGCATCGTAAACATAAGATGCTTCGTGTTCAATTGCAGCAACGGTTAATCCCAAATAATCATAAATTTGCCCCATCCACACACAGTCTCTTTTTCCTAAATAATCATTTACTGTAACCAAATGAACTGGTTTTCCAGTTAGCGCATTTAAATAAAGCGGAAGCGTTGAAGAAAGAGTTTTACCTTCACCAGTTTTCATTTCAGAAATTCTTCCTTTGTGAAGTGTTATTCCAGAAATCAATTGAACATCATAGTGACGCTGATTTAATGTTCTTTTTGCAGCTTCTCTAACCATAGCAAAACACTCAGGCAAAATTTCATCAAGCGTTGTTTTGTTATTTTTTAAATCTTCTTGAAATTTTTTAGTTTTTGCGCGAAGTTCTTCTTTTGTTAATTTTTCTAAATCTTTTTCAAGCGAATTAATGGTTTCTATAATTGGCGAAAGAGAATCAATATATTTTTGATTTGGATCTCCAAATATTTTTGAAAGTAGCGACATATTTTTAAATTCGTAAATAAAAAATTAATTGAAAATAGTAAATTTCAAATTGAAAACTAATTTTATCTTTTTATTTTATCTTTTATTTTTGTTATTTGTGTTTCTAATTTATCTCTCACGATTTCAACAGATGACATTATATCCCCTGCCCTTGCCTCTGCTCTTATCATTTTATTACCCAGAATTGTCATATTCGCTTCAAATCTAAAAACATCGCCCTTTTGATGACGAGAGTCTTTTGAAATATCAACTCTCACAGAAGAAAAATTAAGCCCATATTTATCAAGGGCTCCTATTTTTTCTTGTACATAATCCTTAATTCTTTCTGTTAAATCCACATTTTTTGCGTAAAATTGGATATTCATTTTTTTATTTTTAAATATTTAAATCTACTTTTATATTATCAATAAAAAACTCATTTGACAACTATACAAAATACATTTTTTATTGACATTTTAATAAATTAAACTATAATAAAAGTAATAGTAAAAATCATAATCAAAATCAAAATAAAAGGAGGATCTTATGTAGAAGATCAAAAAACAAAGAGCACTGCCTCTAAACAAACAAAAGATAAGTGAAATTAGAAAAATAAGAGGTAAAAATATGGAACGATTATTTTTTTATAATTAGCAGAGAGCACAAATGGTGCAAAAAGAACATTTTCAAAGGATTAAAAAAATACAATTCAAAGCTCAGGAAGAGGTCTTTTGGACTAAAATTTATTTGCTTCTTCAAAAAAGAAACATCTATTCAAAAGTCCATAGACTTAAATACTAATTAATAAATATAAACCAAACAAAAGAGTGGTCTAAAAACCACTCAATCCTCCTAGGTAGCGTCGAGTCTTAACTCGACGCTTTTTTATTTTAATAAACAATTTTATAGCTACAAAATCCTACAAGAAATCAAAATCTGTTATAAAAACTCCTTGTAAAAATAAAATGGGACAAATTTTAAACTTCAAACTCGCCAATAAATTGAACTTCTGGTTCTAAATTTATTTTATATTTTTCAAAAATTATTTCTTGAATTTTTTTTGAAAGATTATAAATATCAATAGCCATAGACCTGTCATAATTTATTAAAAAATTCGCGTGTTTTTCTGAAACACTCGCTCCACCAACTTTCAATCCCTTTAAGCCCGCTTTTTCTATTAAAAATCCAGCTGGAATAACTCCACTCTTTTCAAATATTGAAATATCTAAATTCCTTAGATTGTTTCTTATTTCATTAGTTAATTTAATATTTTTAAAAAAGCTTCCAGCATTTGGATATTCAAGCGGTTGTTTGCTGTTTCTATCTTCAATTGATTTTTTAATTATTTGTTTTGAATTTTCTACATCACCTCTTTCCAAAAAAATTCTTGTGCTAAATATTATGTATTTATTTTGTTTAAAAACACTATTTCTGTAATCAAATTTACAATCTTGTTTTTCCATTTCTACAATTTCTCCACCTCTTGTTACGCACAAAACCGAATTTACAATATCGCAAATACTTTTATTATAAGCTCCTGCATTTCCATAAATTGCCCCACCCATGGTACCTGGAATTCCAGCTAAAAATTCCGCTCCTACATAACCTTTATCAAGTGTAAATTGTAAAAAATTATTGAGCATCACACCTGCGGAAACTGTAAAAATATTATTTTCTAATTCTATACCCTGAGATTTTATTTTAATAACTAATCCAGGAAATCCATTATCACTTATTAAAATATTACTACCTCCGCCTAAAATCAAAAAATCAATACTATTTTTATTACAATATTTTATACAAACTTGTAATTCGTTAATATTTAATATTTCTAAAAAATATTTTGCGCTGCCCCCAACTTTAAAAGTTGTAAGCTCTTTTAAACTTTTATTTAACTCAATGTTTTTAAATTGTTCTTGAATATTCATAATAATTTTTTAAATTTTACATTCATGTCATCCTGAACCTAATTCAGAATCCTGATGTTTTTCATTTTCTCAATGGAATTTTGAAATAAATTCAAAAATGACATCGCGACTCTATATAAAAATTTTATTTACATTCTAATACTCTAACAAAATTATCAATATCTCCCGCTCCTGTAATTATTATTACATTATCCCTAAATCTTGATAATGTTTTTTTAAGCTCTTTAAAATCTTTAGTGTAATAAATTTTTTGATTTGATTTTAAATAATTTTTTTTAATTTCTTTATATAAATCATAAGAATTTTTCTTATGAACGCTTCTTCTCCCTGATACTTGATAAACTGGATATAAAATTATATTATCAGCTAATTCAAAACAAGTTAAAAATTCATCGAATAATTGTTCTGTTCTGTCTTCCTGATGTGGTTGAAAAACTATTGTTATTTTTTTGTTTGAGTAAAATCCTCTTGCGCCAGACAAAAGTGATTTTATTGCTGTTGGATGATGAGCATAATCAGAAAAAATTAAATTTTTATGCCACTCTCCAATAAATTCAAATCTGCGCCACAATCCTCTGAATTTTCTTATTGATTCTGAAATTATGCTAGGTTTTATACCTAATTTTATAGCTATAGCGCAAGCAATTAAAATATTATAAATATTATAACAACCCGGCAAGGGTGTCTCTATTTTACATAATTTTTTATTTTTCAAGCATAGATCAAATGTTTGTTTTTTGTTAGCATGTGAAACATTTTCAACATACAAATCACTATTATTTGTTAAACCAACAGAAAAAGAGTCTCTTCCTAATTTTAAATCTTTTATATTTATATCATCGCCATTATAAACAAGGTTTGTTTTTGATTTTAATTTATCAATAAACTCTTGAAATGAATCTTTTATATTTTTTAAATTTTTATAAATATCTAAATGATCTCTATCTAGGGATGTAAGTCCTATAAACTTAGGATGAAGTTTTAACATTTTTCTATTATATTCATCAGCTTCAATAACTAGATACTTACTCTTCCCCAAAACAAAATTTGAATTTAATTTAAAAATTTTTGTTCCAACAAAAACCGTTGGATCCATATTTGCTTTTATCATTATCATAGAAAGAATAGATGTCGTAGTTGATTTTCCGTGAGTTCCTGATATTGCAATTGTTGTATAATCTTTTGACAATTCTCCTAAAAAATCAAAATGCGATAAGCATTCTATTTTTAATTTTCTTGCGAGTTTTAATTCTGGATTATCACTTGGAATTGCTGGGGAATATACAACTAAATCACAAAGTTTGTCTAAATTTTTTTCATTATGTTCATAGAAAATTTTTATTCCTAAATTTTCTAAATCTTTTGTAAATTGATTTTTTACCAAATCCGAACCTCTTAAATTTTTTTTCAATTCAAACATCATTTTTGCAATTGCGGAAATCCCAACTCCACCCACACCAATCAAATGAACATTTTTTATTTTTTTAAGATCCATAAATTTCAAATATTATTCTCTTTATTGAATCATGTGGCATAATATTGTTTATATTTTTTTCTAATAGTGATTTTTTATTTTGATTTTTGTGAAGCGAAAAAATATTTTCTGTCAAGTTATTTAATTCTGAGTTATCCACAGCTTCATGTTGTGCAAAATATTTTGCGTTTTCCTCTTGATGTCCAGGAAGTGGCACTATTATTGATGCTTTTGAAAGAAAAGATAATTCACTTAGCGTTGCCATTCCAGCACGAGATACAATAATGTCTGCGAGAAACATAAATTCTAATAATTCTTTGTCTAAAAAACTATATTGATAATAATCTTGCTTTTTCACTATATAATTCTTATTTTCTCCGGTAGAATGAATCACCTGAAATACTTGAATTAATTTATCTAAATCTTGATAAATTTTATCATTTAAAGTTAGCGCTCCACTTGAGCCACCCAGTATTAAAAGTATTGGTTTACTATTAAAGCAATATTTTTCTTTTATTTTTTCTTTTGATAAATTCAAAATATCAACCCCTGTAAACCTACTTGGATTACCCGTTAAAACTGCATTTTCGCCAAAATATTGTAATTGTTCTGGAAATGTTACTGTAATTTTATCAGCAAAAAATTTCATAATTTTATTTGCGAGACCAATGCGAACATCCTGTTGATGTATTAATATTTTTTTATTCATTAATCTTCCCATGATAACAAGTGGAACACTTACATAGGCGCCAGCACTGATTATAATATCGGGATTTATTTTTTTTATAATTCTATAACTTTCAAATAGGGCTTTTGTGAAATTAAAAATATCTAAAATATTATATATACTTACATATCTTCTTAATTTTGCACTTGATATTTGATGGGTTTTTATGCCCCTAGTATTTAAATAATTATTTTCAATTCCATTTTTTGTTGATACCCAAAAAATTTCATCATTTTTGTGATTTTTTCTAATCTCATTTATTATGGCTACAAGTGGCGTTACAGGACCTAGCGTTCCTCCACCTGAAAATAATAATCTCATAATTTTAACTTCAAAATTCAATAATTATTTTGTGTATTTTGATATATTAACAAGTATTCCCATGGCAGACAAACTCATTATCATTGCTGTTCCTCCATAACTCACAAATGGAAGAGGTATTCCTGTCATAGGCATCAATCCTATCATTGAACAAATATTAATAAAACTCTGAAAACCAATCCAGGAAATTATCCCGGCTGACAATACTTTTCCATAAACACTTTTTGTCCTGCTTACAACTCTAAATCCCAAATATATCAAAACAAATATTCCTAAAATATATATAAAACAAGGTATAAATCCAAGTTCTTCTCCAATTATTGCAAAAATTGAATCTCCAGATACTTCTGGGATATAGCCATATTTCTGTCTTGATCGTCCAAGTCCCACACCAAAAATCCCACCAGAACCTATTGCAATAAGAGATTGATTAAGATGATATGCAATTCCCTGAACATCTGAACTTGGATTCAAAAAAACATTCAATCTAGCCAATCTATATGGCGCTGTTTTTATTGCTATTAAAAATAAAAAAAACGAAGACAAAATTAGAACTAATATATGTTTAATACTGCCCCCACCTATAAAAAATCCTGTAATTGCAATTATAAATACAATTAGAAGTGTTCCCAAATCTGGCTCTAAAAATATAAGAAAACAAATAACTACTAAAAGCACGATAAAGGGCACAAAACCCTCAGAAAAGCTTTTTATTTTATCTCCTCGAGACTCTATCCATCCAGCAAGATATATTAAATAGGTTAATTTTACAATCTCAGAGGGTTGCACGGACATACCAAAAATATTGATCCAACTTTGAGCATCTTTTCCATAATCAGTGCCAAGTCCTGGAACAAAAACAAGAACCAAAAGTATTATGGATACAAGCAACATTAAAAATGAATACTTTTTTAATGAATTGAAATTTATTTTTGAAAAAATATAAAACAATATTGATCCCGGTAATACCCCAAACAAAAATTGATGCCAAAAAATATGATAAGTGTTTCCATATTTTTTATACGACAAAACTGGACTCGCAGACAATAAAACAATGAGTCCGAATAAAACCAAAATCCATAAAATTATTATAATTAAATAATCAGGACTATGTTCTGATTTATTTTTTCTAAAAAATGACCTAAAAAATGATTGAATTTTATTTTCTCTACTTGGTCTCATTTTTTATTTTATTAACAATTTGATTAAATTGATTTCCTCTATCAAATTCATTTACAAACAATCCGAAACTTGCGCATCCTGGGGATAATAGAATTATATCATTTTCGTTTGCTATTTTATATAAATCATAAACAGCTCGTTCAAAATTATCATAAATACCTAAAACCAAATCTTTGTCTTTCTTATCAATTAATTCTTTTAATTTTAAGGAATCCTCTCCTTTGAGGAGTGCAATCTTTTTTGCTTTTTTTAAAATTGTATCTGCAAAATTATCAAGTGGTAAATTTTTTGTTGCTCCGCCAGCTAAAAGCAATACTTTTTTATCAAAAGAATTTAAAGCCATAATTCCAGCATCCGGTGATGTACTCGCGCTATCATTAATAAAAATTATTTTATTTATTTCATTTACTTTTTCTAATCTAAACTCTACTCCTCTAAAATTAGAAATTGCCTCTTTGATAATATTTTCCGAAACTCCTATCTCAAGAGCAATTTTTCTTGCGCAGGCTATATTTTCTAAATTATGTTTTCCTATTAAATTCGTATTATAATTTTTAAAATCATTCTTAGAATAATAAACTATTTTAGATTTTGCTTGTTTTTCAAATTCATAAAAATACTTATCTTTTTTGTCTTTATTTATAAACAAAACCCCATTTTTATCTTGAAATTTATAAATACATTTTTTGTCGTCAACATAATCATCCATTGATTTATATCTATTGAGATGATCTCTATATATATTTGTTATAGCAGAATATTGAGGAGAAATTTTTTCATCTCTAAATCCCTCTAATTGCCAAGATGATAACTCCAAAACAAGATAGGAATTTTTGTTTAATCTGTCTAAAAGTGGAAGAGTTGCAGTTCCTCTGATATTCCCGGATAAATATACATCAAACCCAGCATGTTTTAAAATTTCATAAATCAATGTTGCTGTTGTAGTTTTACCTCTTGTCCCAGTAATTCCTATAATTTTTGCATCTGTTAATGTAGTCGCGTATGAATCATCCATTATTATTTTTCTTTTATTATTTCTCGCTATTTGTAAAAATTTTGAATCTTCCGGAATTGCAGGATTCCTTACTATAATATCGTTTTCAACAAAATCTTTCTCAATGTGCCCACCTAAATGTAATTTAATATTTTTATTTTTAAGCTCTTCAATTGAATTTTCGAGTTCATTCTCGGTTTTTAAATCAGTCACAGTTACAATCGCGCCTTTATCATAAAAAAACAAAGCGTCTTTCAAACCCTTTCCAATAGTACCAAGTCCCATTATTAAAACTCTTTTTCCCTTAAAATCCATAAAAAATTAATTATTGATAAAAATAGGGCTCCAAATAATAATCAATGATTAAATTCTAATCAATTTTGTTTAAATCGCCTTATCAAATAAATAAATAATAAGCGTTGATACTGCAAGAATTCCGCTTAATAACCAAGCTCGCATTACAATTTTAGATTCTGGCCAACCAATTGCTTCTAAATGATGATGAATCGGTGTTGAGATAAAAAGTTTTTTCCCACAATGCGTTTTTTTATAAATCGTCTGAATTATAACTGAAAGCGATTCAACAAGAAATATAAATGCAAAAATTGGTAAATAAAGCAATGTATTTGTAAGCATTGCTATTATTCCAAGAGTTACGCCCAGACTCATGGATCCAGTATCTCCCATAAAAAATCTTGCTGGTGGGATATTAAACCACAAAAAACTTACCAGCGCGCCCACAATGACTGCACAAAATGCGCATAAATCAAATTTTCCCTGTAAAAAACAAATAACGCCAAGCGCCGCAAAACAAACCAAGAGCAAACCACCCACGAGTCCATCAAGCCCATCCGTTTCATTGACTGAAAAAGATGTTGCCGATACAACAAATACAAATATAGGAATAATCCACAAACCCACATTAAAATTTCCAATAAAAGGAATGTGTAATACATCCCAATCCAATCTAAAATAAAACCACAATGCCCCACACAAAGATAAAGCAAAATAAATTAAAATTTTTTGTTTCACGCTTAATCCACCACCCTTTGGACCAATTCTTTTTACGCCCATATAGTCATCAATTAAACCAAACAACGCGGAGACAATTAGAGCGCCCAGCGGTAATAATGTTTGTGATCTTGAAAAAAAGTTTAAAATAGATATTTTTGTATCAGGAAAAATGACAGAAATAACATAAAATAACCCAATAACCAAAAGCACGGTAAGCCAAATTATTATCCCACCCATTGTTGGGGTTCCTTCTTTACTCTTATGTAATTGAAAATAAACAGGCGCGTCGCTTTCTGATCTTAATTGTTTCCTGAATTTATGTTTGTATAAAAAATAACTTACAGAAGGGGTAATCAAAAAAGCTATAATAGCAGAAAAAATTGTAAGTATAAAAACTTTTAATATAATAATATTTATCATATCAATATTCTATTGAAATTATTTTTAATAAATAAATTAATAAACATGAATTCAAAAACACACTTGAAGAAACTAAAATATATGGCAATACTAATGAATCTTTTTTTAAATTATAAAAATATCCTAAAAGAAAATTTATTAATATAAATACAAGACCTAAAATCGGAGCAAATAAAATATACTTTGCCTCATTTAAATAATCTATTCCAAAATAAAAATTATAATGTAAAACATGCATTGTCTTTGTAAAATCTATAACTTTATAAACAATTATCCAAATTGATGCATTTATTATGATAGAAAAAATCATAGGAATAATTATCCAAGTTTTTCTAAAAAAAATTTTTAATTTATGAAACATAATTATTTAAAGGGTGAAAATTTTCTTAATTGTATAACTGATTTTTTTAAAATCATAACAAATTTTTTTGCTTCTTCCATTGTATTGTACTTTCCCAAACTAATTCTAAGAGATCCATGAGCATTCTCTGGTTTTATTCCCATTGAAAGCAATGCATGAGAAGCACTAAGAGATCCAGACGCGCAAGCTGAACCAGTAGAGCACGCAACACCGCACAAATCTAATTTTAATAATAAACTTTCTCCTTCTACATTTTCAAATAATAAATTTATATTATTTTCTAATCTCTTGTCTTTGTCCCCATTTAGAGAAACTCCTTTTATTTTTAGGGCTTCTTTTATTATATAATCTCTAATTTTTTTCATTTTCTCTATTATTTTTTTGTGATCTTTGCTGGAAATTAATTGAATTGCTTTTCCAAATCCCACAATTGCGGGAACATTATATGTTCCTGGTCTTATGCCATACTCCTGCTGTCCTCCATACATTAGTGGAGATAATTTTGCGCGTTCGCTCATAAAAAACGCGCCGACTCCTTTTGGTCCATATATTTTATGCGAGGAAATTGATACAAAATCAGCTCTTAATTTTTTAACATCCATATCTCTAAAATAACAGGCCTGAACAGCATCACTATGAAATAAAATTTTATTAGTTCTTTTTTCATTTATCTCAGCTAATTTTTTACCAATATGAGCTATGTTTGAAACCGTGCCAACTTCATTATTTGCATACATTATAGAAATTAATCTTGTATTTTCCTTTATTGCTCTAAAAATTTTTTGCGGATCAATTATTCCATTTTTCTCTGGTGCGATAAAAGTTACATCTACTCCTCTTCTCGAAAGATACTTTGCAGTTTCTAAAACGCATGGATGTTCAAACATCGTTGTAATTAAATGACCCTTAAAATCAGAAAAAACGCCCTGGAGTATTGTATTATTACTCTCTGTTGCGCCCGAAGTAAAAATTATCTCATTTGGTTTACAATTTAAAAATTTCGAGATAATATATTTTGCATTTAAAACTCCAGCTTCTGCTTTTTGTCCGAATTCGTGAATAGAAGAAGCATTTCCGAATTGTAAATTAAAATAAGGAATCATTTCCTTTAGAACCTCCTTGTCGATTTGCGTTGTTGCGGAATTGTCAAAATATATTTTGTTTTGTTTTTTCATATTCTATCTCTTTTTACGATAATATTTGGTATAACTTTTCTAAGTTCTTCTTGTATAAATCCTGTTATAGTCATTTCAGCCATCGGACAATGCTGACACACGCCAAGAAGCTTTATTGTTATAATATTTTTTTTCGTATCAAAACTGACAACCTCTAAATCTCCCCCGTCAATACTCAGAGATTTTCTAATTTTTTCTATTGCTTTTTCTAGATTTTTTGTCATTGGTTTTTTTTAAATAATCATTTATTGCCTTGTGAAGCGCTTCAATAGAAAGCATTGAGCAGTGAACTTTTTGCGGAGGCAATCCTCCTAATTTTTTTAAAATTATACTCTTATCTATTTTTAAAGCGTTTTCTAATGTTTTTCCCTTTGCTTCTTGTGTAACAACAGAAGAACATGCAATAGCAGCTCCGCATCCAAGAGTTTCAAATTTTATATCTTTAATTTTATTCAATTTTTTATCTATTTTTAAATAGATTTTCATTATATCACCACAAACAGGATTCCCAACTTGGGATGTGGCATCTGGATTCGATATTTTGCCTTGATTTCTAGGATTTTGAAAATGATCCAAAACCTGTTTTGAATATAGCATATATAAATGTATTTAAATTTTGAATTCTTTACTATATATATTATCACTCAAATACATATTTGACAATATCAATATTTTTGATATAATTTTGTAAGTTATCAATAAAAATAGCAATTAGTCATTGGCTATTATATAATAAAAATAGTAGCTAAAACTAACAACTAACAAAAATATATGGCACATAAAAAATCTGGCGGTTCTACTCAGCTAGGAAGAGATTCTAGACCAAAAATGCTAGGTGTAAAAATGCAACACGGACAAAGTGTAAAACCCGGACAAGTCATCATAAAACAACGCGGTACAAAATATCACGCAGGAAAAAATGTTAGAAAAGGAGCCGATGATACACTTTATTCTTCAAAATCTGGCATAATACAATTTTCAAAGAAAAAAGTAAAAGCATTTGACGGAAACTTAAAATTAAGAACATTTGTAGCTGTTGAAGAGTCCAAAAAATAAATATCATAAATATAAAATCCACCCCGACTAATGGGGTGGATTTTTGATTTTAAAATATATTTAAAATTTTAAATATCTCTTTATTGAAACAAGCGCACTTATAGTTGAAAAAATACAAGAAATCAATAATTGACCAATGAAAATTAAAACAAAATTAGAATTAAAATACGAAATCATATTGACCGTATAACCTGCGAATAATCTATCCACTAATGGTTGTAAAAATGTTAAGCCCACATAGACTATAACAATAATTAAAATGAGAGCAGTTATATTATAAAAAATAATATTCAATATAAATGGCGCTTTAATAAAATTTTCTGTTGCGCCAACTAACTTCATAATACTTATTTCATCTTTTTTTGTGTATATAGATATTTTAATTGTATTAAAAACCATCATAAAAGCTATCAACATAAATATTGCTGAAATCATATAAGCAACAAATCTAATTTTCTCTGAAATATTATTCAATCTTTGTGTCATAACTGTGTAATCCTGAAATTCAGCTTCGTCTATTTCAAACATATCGGCGTATTGACTCTCTTTTAATTCTTTTAAAATATTTTCATACATTGATATATCCTTGGCTTTTATTTTCAAACTCGGAGAAAATATAGTTGAATTATCTTTTTTTAACTCCTCTATGGCAGATAAAAGATCTTCATCTTGTTTATGGTTTAATTTAAAATTTTCTAAAGCTTCTTCCGAGGAAACATATACAACGGAATTAATATAGTTAGATGAGGAAATTTTTTGTTTTAAACCCTCTATTTGTTCTATACTTGTCTCTGGTTTAAAATAAACACTAACATCGATTTTATCTTTTATAACATGAACTACATTGTTGGTAAATAAATTAAAAATTATTAAAAAATTAATCGCTAAAAGAGCCAAAACTAAAATAGTTATATTGACTATTGAAAACCAAATATTTCTTACAAAGTCCTGAAATGCGAATTTGAATACTCTTACAAAATTTACTAGCATATTTTAAATCTTAAATGATAAATTTAAAACTTTGAATAAATAATATGATTGTTGAATTATACAAATTATTAATTATTCAAAATTCAAAATTGTTAAATTATAATATATAGCGCCCTCTCCTCTGATCGCTTATAACTCTGCCACCCTCCATTGTTATGACTCTTTTATTTAAACTATTTACAATATCTCTATTATGTGTAACTAAAATTACAGTAGTATTTAAATTATTAATTCTTACAAGTAAATCAATTATTTCTCTAGAATTGATTGAATCCAAATTTCCAGTTGGTTCATCTGCTATAAGTAATTTTGGTTGATGCACTAACGCGCGAGCTATTGCAGCTCTCTGCTGTTCTCCACCAGAAAGCTGATTAGGATATCTTCCGGCCTTGTATTGGAGTCCAACAATTTTTAAAATCTGTGGCAAGACATTTTTAATTCTATCTTCGCTAATACCAGATGTTTGCATGGCAAAACTTATATTTTCGTAAACATTTTTTTTGGGTAATAATTTAAAATCTTGAAATATAAATCCTATCTGCCGTCTTAAATATGGAATTTCATATTGTTTAATATCTGTTATGTCCCAACCGCCTATTTCTATTCTTCCTTCTGTTGGTGGTTCTTCTGCGAATAAAATTTTTGCCAATGTGCTTTTTCCTGTGCCAGATTGCCCAACAATAGAAACAAATTCCCCTGGTTCAATATCAAGAGATACTTTATTTAGAGCCCACACATCTGGCTTATAAAATTTTGAAACACCATTTAATTTAATCATTTTGTTTTTATTTCTATAATATATTTTACTATATTTTTATGTTTTTGACTAAAATTATAAATACTTATCCTTCTATCTTTGGAAATTCGCCTTTAGGTATGTCAGCGTTTTGAAAATAAATCAAATCTTCTAATTGTAAATTATTTTCAATACCCAATCTCTCTGCTAGACCTTTAATGCAATAATAAAAAGTATAATAATGTCTCAACAGAGATAAATCTATGTCCTGTTTAATATTTTTATTCCAATACTCTATAGACCCAGGCATTATTACATCTAACAAATGAAAGCTTGGATTATTATCTTTATCCATAAACATTGTTATATTATTGGGACCAAAAATATCCAACATTGATCCTGTTTTTTTAGTATATTGAATAATTTTTTTGGTAATCTTTTTAATTAATTCTAAATATTTATAATTAGTTGACTTTTCATTAAGAAATGTTTGCGAAAAGGTTTCTATTTTAGATAGTGCTTCTTGAATATTTATACTATTTCTAAAATTGTCTTCTGTAATTATATTCGTGCTATAGTCCTCAGTCTGAAAATATTTTGGATCTTGAATTTCCTTGGCTATTTCTTGCGTACGGATCAGCATTTCAATTTCATAATTTTTATCATCATCAAGACGATCAACTAGGCACAATCTATTTTCACCAAGTATATCAATAATAAGCTCTTTATTTAGCGGTATCTTTGAACGAAACACTCCCATATCTAAAACATGTTCATCGCCAAAAATCTCCTTAATATCGTTTTGTTGCTTATTGTATTCCTGAATTTTTTCCTTTTGATATGTATGATTGCTAATATTGTTTGTATCTAAATTTTTTAATAAATCAAAAATTTTAGATCTCAAAACTCCCAAATCCACCTTAATTAATTTTTTTACACTTGCGCTAGTTTCAAAGCAAACATTTTCTGCGCCAATACCAACAAACTTTAAACTATATTGTTTTAATGGATCAGATTCGATTATACTATCAAGATTAGCTGGTTTTTCCATAAATCATATATCAACTCAATAAAATATCTTTATTATTTAATAAAAAAGTTTCAAAATCAACTGCTTTTTCTAGTTCTTGTTCCGTATATTTTTGGAATAAATAATAAATTTTATTACCTAATTCAAAATTTTTAAATCCACCTGCATATTTTTCACTATCATGTTTAAAAAAATCATTATAAATTCTAATAATTGATTCGCACATTAAACTCTCAAAATGATCACCATAATCTTTTTTTAAATCTAGATGAATAATTTCTTTTAATTTATTTTTTTCAAAATTTGTTAATTGTTCTGATAATTTATCAACAATGGGGTTGATAATTGTATGTAAAAATTCGTGATCAAAATTATCCTTATTATCACTATGAGATAATATGAAAACATCCCGATCTATTGTTATTGCCCTACCAGAATTTTTTGACACTATATTATCAGAGTAAACTTTTATAATTTTTGTAATTCTTGATTCAAAATCAATAGGCTGAAAATAATCTATTAATTTTTTTACTCTTTCTTCGTATCCACTATTTGCGTCTTCTAAATCCACTTCACTATTTTGTGATATATTTTCATTTTTATATAATGATAAAATATCAAACAATCTCTTTTGAATATCGCTAATGTCTTTAATATGTTCTTTTTGTTCCTGTATTCTATTAAAAACATCTTTCTCTCTTTCTGGGTGATTAAATGTCATAGTTAGCCAATAAATCGTTTCTTCATCAGCCAAATCTAATAATCCTAACAATTCCCTACTTTTATCTTTACCATTCAAAAGCTTACTAATAATTTCTAAATTTTGTTCCCTTCTATATTCTATTTGTGGATAAAATAATTCTTTTGTTTCTTGCTTTTCAAAATTTTGTAATTCAAAATTCATATTTTTAACTTATATTTAATCGAGAACTATAGGCGAATCAAACTAGATAAATCAAATGGAGCCGGGAACAGGAGTCGAACCTGCGATCTTTGGTTTACGATACCACTGCTTTGCCAACTAAGCTACCCCGGCACAAAATATTTAATATAATAAACCCCCTAAAAAACTAAAATTACTCTGACAAAATTACGGAACCAAAACTTTAAACTTTCCATTAGTTAAATATTCATTTATGTAATCATTTAGATTTTTTGTTGGGAAAAATATTTGACTTATTTCATAAAAATTCTGATTTTTTTGATCATCAACTAAAATAGATTCGATTTTATAAACATGATAACCCGAGGTGCTTTGTAAAACAGGAGAAATATCCCCAACTTTCATATTATCTATTAAATCAGCTAATCCTGATGGTAAATCATCTTTAGACAACCATCCTATTTTTTTTATTGGCGCTATATTTTTATCATTATACCTCTCTGAATATTCTGTAAATCTATCAATGTTTTTTACTACATCTGAATAAACTTCATCAATTTTTTTTCTCTGATTTCTATTTTCATCTATGGTTAAAAGTTTTTCTGAAATTTTCATTCTACAAAATGCCGGAAAAACAACATATTCCTCAAATTTTTCTTGTTTGAAATTTAAATTATAAGATAATTTTTTTATGGTATTTTCATCTATACTATTTTGAGCATAAAAACCTTTTTTAAAATTAATATACTCTGTATCTTTATCACAATTCACATTAAACTTTTTCTGCATTTTTTCTATAAAATTAATTCCGAGCATCTGTTTTATAGCGCTGTTTATGTATTTATCCTCCTCTATATTCTTATTAAACAAAAAATAAATTTTATAATCTTCTACAAATTTTTCATAATTATAAAAAGATATGAAACTACCATTGGAATAAATTGCCGGAAACGGGATTATTTTTGAACAAAAAGCGCCCACAAAAAGATTTTGTTTAAAAACATATATATCCAACGCGGAAACAATCAACAAAAAAAACACAAGTATAATAAATAACAATAAGATTCTTCTAAATTTCATAATTATTGATTATTATTTGAAAAAAAATAAGCCCACCAAGATTTTATATTTTCATAAACCTTTAATTTTTCATTATCTTGATTTGTTATACTTTGCACTTCTTCCTCTTTTGGAAAAACTATTACTGTTTCTCCTGATTTCTTAAAACCTAACTTCTCTCTTGAAAATGACTCAACATATTCATCTGTTTCAAAATAGCTAATAAGATTTTTTAAATCTGAATTTTGTTTTTCTATACTATCAATTTGTGATTTTAAATTATTAATTTCATTTTTTACACGCCTTCTTTGTTGTAATTCTTTATATAAATTAGTAGCTAAATATATAGACAAAATTAACACAAATACAAAAAATATTTTTGATGAAAAAATTCTGAAAAATAGTGGTTCTTGTTTTCTTGCCATGCTTATATTATAACGAAAAAATATAATACATTCAAACTAAACACGCGCTTCCAAAATAAGATTTTTTATACGTTTGGCATTAAATACAGAGTCAAAATAAACATCTTGTCCGTTTTTTAAATCAATGACTAAATTTCCAATTTTTAAAATTTTCAAAAAGCCACAACTATATTCTATATCTATATTAGATATGCTATTAAGAGAAAATTCATGCATATTATTTTTAATAATCTCCCAATAACATAAAATACATTTCTTATTTGTAAGCACCAAACAATCATATTCCCATTTTTTATAAACTATATAACTTGAAATTATACAAAAAAATATTATTAATAAAAAAAGTATTAATCCATAAATACCTAATTTCATAATAGGCACCATAAAGAAAAAAGCGCATAAAAATACAAAAAAACGAAGCCCTATCTTTAAAAAAAGTAAAAAAAATGAATAATGAAATATTTCAAGCACTTCTTCATTTTCTAACAAATATCTGCTAAAATATTTATACGACATAACATTATGAAAAAAAATAAAGCAACAAAAATATTCTGGATAATAACTGCTATAATTGTTATATTTACCATGTTAGCATGGGCAGTTGGAGTTAATTATTTATACTAATCTCTTTTTAATACAGATAAATAAACATCTTGAGGCAATTCAACTCTACCAGTGGATTGCATTCTTTTTTTGCCTTCCTTCTGTTTGGCAAGAAGTTTTTTCTTTCTACTCACATCTCCTCCGTACAATTTCGCTGTAACATCTTTTCTTAGCGCGCTTAATCTCTCCGCTGCAATAACTTTTGAACCTATTGATGCTTGAATTTTTACTACAAATTGCTGACGAGATATTGTTTCTTTCAATCTATCAACAATTGATCTGCCAACTCTATATGCTTCATCTTTATACACAAAGGACGACAATGGTTCAATAAGTTCATCTGCTATATAAATATCAAGTCTTACCAAATCAACTCTCTCATATCTGACAAATTCATAATTTAAGGACGCATATCCACGACTTACACTTTTTAATTTATCATAAAAATCAACCAAAATTGGAGTCAGTGGAATTTCGTATTGTAAAACCACCAAATCTTTATCTAAATATTCTGTGTTAATATATACCCCGCGTCTATCAGTTGCTAAACCCATAACAGAACCAATATATTCTGACGGAGTTACAATATCCATTTTCACAATTGGTTCTTCTATAAAATTAATAAATTGCTCTTCAAGTTCAGCTGGTTTCGTGAGTTGAATATAACTACCAGCACTATCTTTTAATATATCACCTTTAAATTTATGAATCATTTCGTTTTTCAAATAAGCTTTGTATGCAACAGATGGAATCGTAACTACTAAATCCAAATCATATTCTCTTCTTAGACGTTGTAAAAATATATCGAGATGGAGTAATCCCAAGAATCCACATCTAAAACCAAAACCAAAAACCAATGACGAGTCCTTCTGAATTTCTATTGATGAGTCATTTAATTTTAATTTTTCAACAGCATCGCGAAGCTCTTCATAATTATCACCTCCTTTAGAATAAACTCCGGCAAAAACCATTGGTTTAACAATTTTATAACCCGGTAGAGGTTCGTTGGTTTCTAAAATAGAAGAAATCGTATCTCCAACTCTCACACTGCGCAAATCCCTTTCGCCTGTTATAATATAGCCAATTTCCCCACTTTTTAATTCATCTGTTTTTTCATGTTTTATCTTAAAACATCCTACTTCTAAAACATCTGATGTTTTTTCTGTTCCTAAAAATTTAATTTTATCACCTCTTTTGAAACTGCCCTCAAAAACCCGAACATAGCTTATAATTCCCTTATATTCATCATAAACAGAGTCAAAAATAAGCGCTCTATTTTTTGAAAAATTAATTTCCGGAGCAGGGATTTTCTCTATCACCTGATTTAATAATTTTTCTACATTTAAACCTGTTTTTGCAGAAATTCCAATTATATCATCTGGATTACAATGAATTAAATTAACAATTTCTTCTTTTGTTTTTTCTACATCAGCGGTTTGTAAATCAACTTTATTTATTACTGGCACTATTGTGAGATTTTGTTCTTGTACAAAACGCAAATTTACAAGTGTTTGCGCTTGAATTCCTTTTGTAGCATCAACTACTAAAATTGCGCCCTCTACACAGGCAATAGAGCGAGATACTTCGTAACTAAAATCCATATGACCCGGAGTATCAATTAGATTGAGAATATAATCTCCATATTTCATTCTAACTGGTTGCAATTTTATAGTTATACCTCTCTCACGCTCTAGATCCATATTATCGAGTAACTGGTTTTTCATTTCACGACTAGAAACTGTGTTAGTAATTTCTAAAAATCTATCTGCTAATGTAGATTTGCCATGATCAATATGAGCTATAATACAAAAATTTCTAATATTTGACATAATTTTAATTTAAACAAAGTCAGCGGTTTATTTAATTTTTATAAATTTCTTAAAAAATACTTTTATAAATTGAACTTCTTCCAATTTTTCAAAAACCGAAATAAAATAATACAAAACAAAAACTATTATAAATAAAATAATAAATTCTGTAAATAATTTTATAAACGATTCAATTCCAATATATTTTATATAAAAAAATCTAAAACCATAAATTAAAATAAAAATTATCACGCAGTTAAAAAATATTTTTAAAAAATATGATAAAAAACTTCTGACATTAAAAACTTTATATTTTATTGAAATAGTTATTAGAAGCAATAAACAATTTAAAATATTGCTAATTGAAAATCCTAGAGCTATTCCCATTATTCCCATTATTTTCGACAAGGCAAAACAAAATATTATATTTATGACCAAACTAATTATCGCAATTATAACAGGTGTTTTTGTATTTTCATAAGCATAAAATGCGCGCGCAACTATTGCTGAAATACATTGAAATATAAGTGATATACAAAAAATCCCCAAGATGTTAGCAGTATAATTAACATTTTGTAAATTAAAATTTCCAGCTCCTAAAATAATTTTTACTATTTCAAATTTTGTCAAAATCATAAACATAGATATTGGCAATACGAAAAATGTAATTTTTCTTAAATTTTTTTCTAAATAAATTTTAAAATCTTCATGATTATCATTTCCAACAAATTCTGATAAAACCGGGAATATGGCCACAGCAATAGAAACCCCGAAAATACTCACAACAAATGATTGTAAATTCAAACCAAAATAAAATACAGAAATACTTCCTGCAACAAGCGATGAGGCGATCATAGTAATAACAACTTGATTAATCTGATTTACAACAAGTCCAAAAGTTCTTGGAATCATTAACTTAAAAATTCTTAAAACATTTTTATCTTTCAGGTGAAATACAAATTCATATTTCCATTTTAATTTCAAAACCTCTACTAATTGGACTAAAAAGTGAAGTCCGGAACCAAGCACAACCCCCCACGCAAGCATGTCATAACCAAAATATTTTGATAAAATTATTCCTATTATAAGTCCTATGTTATAAAAAACTGGCGCGATACTGTATGTAATATAGGTTTTTTTTGCATTTAGTATTGAACTCATTACACTAGAAAATCCAAAAAAAACCACACTTATTAACATTATTGATGTAAGACGAGATGTTAGTTGTAATTGAAAAAAATCAAATCCAGGAGCCAATATTTTTACTAAAAAATCAACATTTAAAAACGCAATGAAACACAAAACTGATAAAATTATTGTAACAATATTCAAAACTGAATTTGATACTTTTATGGCATATTTTTCATCTTCTTTACTTAATTTTACAAAAACAGGCACAAATGCAGAAGCCAATGATCCTAAAATTAAAGAATTAAAAATAAAATCCGGAATTCTAAAAGCAGCAAAATAACAATCTAAAACCTGACCAGCTCCAAAACTTGCCGCAAGCATTCTATCCCTAACAAGTCCCAAAATCTTACTTAAAACAGAAAAAACGCTAATTAGTATAGCGCCACCCAGAACCGTCTTATTTAATCTTTTTAATATACTTTTTACCATAATTAACTATAATTATAACAAAATATAGCATAAAAAAAAGCCCTAATTTAAAATCAACCATAATGGTTGATTTTAAATATTATATATAAAAATATTAAGCTTGTGAATTTTCTGATTTAATTTCTGGTGTAGCTGAATTATTAAAATTAGCTTCTTTTATTTTTTTATAAACATAAGTCATTGCAATATATGAAATTGGAACTGTTACCAAAAGTCCAACACCAAGACAAAGCAATCCTAATAAATTAATTAACCCCAAAACAAAACCTAAAACAACAAGAGACCAAACTAATTTTTTCGTAATTTTATAACTATTTTTTAATGATTCTACAATTCCAAATCCCTCAACTATAAAATATGGATAAAAACTCAATCTTACTGAATATATAATCATAAAAATAAGAAACGCAACGCCTAAAATACACAATATAATCCTAATAATATAGACGATAGTATTTACTTTCAACGCAAATGTTAAAATAAAAAATGCTAAAATAGTTCCAGGAAACAAGAAAATAAAAACACTATACAAAATAGAGGTCAACAAATATTTAATAAACAAATTAGAATTCAAAAACAAATTTTTTATTTTTGGTTTTTCTGTTTTTTCATAAACAATATCAAGACACACCCGTACTATACCGATTGAAACAAGAATTTGTAAAAACCAAAATACTAAATAAAATAAAAATCCCACAACAGATAGTTCGTCTTCTTTTATTACAAATTCATTAATAAATTCTGGGGTATAAGATATTAAAAAAACTATAAAAAACATCAGGATAAAAAACCCTAAATGTTTTTTTACTTTTTCCCAGGAATAATTTACGACCTCCTTGATTGTAAAAATGTTTGTCATATTTTTATTTACTAGCTTTATCAGCTATTAATTATTATTTATATTAATTAAATTAATATGTCTTAAAAACTATTTCTTATCAAGAATAAATCCATTTACGAAATCTCTCGAAAAATCTACACTTGAATTAAAATTATCGAGATTAGACCAGATCAATTTTAATGTATCTGACCATGTATAATTAAACTCTATTTCTGAATCCACTCCAGATTGTTTTTGATAAATTATAGAATAGCTATTCATTCCATATTCCTCATCTTTAAATAATCTATTTAAAAATGATTTTAATGATTCAAAATTTAACCGAAATGGCAATTGATATTTTACATATACAATTTTTTCTTCTCCAGGTTTTATTTCTTGCCATCCAGCAAAAGTAGTTTTACCAAGTTCCTCAAATATTTCAATTCCAGACGCTTTATCAATTGAAATTCTACCCTGCAATTCTAAAAGTTTTCCAAATTCCTGTGACCCATATGCTGGCTTTACATAATCTTTTTCTGGAAAACTATCAAACCCACCGGCTTCTATTAGTTTACTTCCAAGTGGTACATAAATCCTAATATAATTTTTATTTTCTACTTGTGCAAAAGAATTATTTTCTACTTTATTAAACTTTCTTACAATTTTTACAGTATCAATGATATTACCATTGGATAAAACATCAACATTGTGATAAATTTTTTGGTTTATAAATTCATCTGTTTTCCCACCACCTATATTTGTATTTATAACAGATAAATAATCTTTTGAAGTTTCTTTAATTGAACCAGACCATCCATAATTATCAATAACTGATTCAAGAGACGAATCACTAAAATACATTTGTATATCTTTATTAGACAAACTTTTATCAAAAAGTTTTGCCATATCAAGATAATTTAAGTTTTTATCATTAAACAATCTGTCAATGATTTTTTCCATCATCTCACCTATAACTTTTTTTGGTTTGTTTTCTGCTTTGTCATAACGAAATTCTACAATATCTTGAATTTCTTTATAAAAATTTTTTTCTGTTATGTCTAAATCATATTCATCAATATGAACTGGACCTGTTAATTTTAAAACATCTAACATTACATCGCTATTTATTGATATAATTCCATCAACAGTTGTGCCACCAGCGCGTTCAAAATTCTCCATTATTGTATAATAAGAAGTAGGCGCATCATACCACCAATTCATATCCCAAAAATAAAAATTAGGATTTATAAGCCACATTGGTTTAGGAGCTATAAAACTGTCTGTTATGCCGGCTCTATAATCATAAGGCCCTCCACCGGGAACATTTATATTTTTTATTTCTCCATTTTGTATATCAACTATAGCAAGAGATCCTATAAAACCACCGGTTGGACGAACTTCATTGTTGTTTTGAAATAAAAATAAATATCTCTTAATTGTGCCATTTCCTAAAATTTTATTTGTTACATCAAAAAGCGATGTCAAACTATCAATGTTTGATGTAAGTAATGGGAATTTCTCCTTCATCAACAAAAATTTATCTCTATATTCTTTTGGTAAAACATCTGCGTCGATTGAGGAAATTTTTTCTCCAGCACTTTTTAAATTATTTTTTGATTTTTCTAAATTTTCCTGAATTAATCTAATTTTCTGTGTTAATGTAAGTCCTTCTTGCTCTGCAAGAGCTGAATTAATATAAACTGCTGATTCTGATAATAACCTTCCGGCTTCAAGCAATTTTTCACCATAATCAATCTGTTTTCCCTGGTTAGGAATCAACTTTAATATTTGATTTATAATTTCTCCATTGTCTGATATTTGATTTTGAGCTTCTATAAATTTTTGATTAGCGTCCGAAAAATTTACCTGCGCATTTTCAAAGTCATAACCAACCATTGATTTAATTCCACTTTCTAAATTATGATATGCTTGTTCAGAAATACCCAATACTCTTCCCCTTGTTTCTTTTAATTGATTTGCAAATGCGGAAAAATTAATTATCACAATAATTAAAACAGCTGTTATTACAAATGCAAAAATTTTCTTATAAAAAGTTAGACCACTACGACTAAACAATTTTGATGGTTCAATTTTCAAAACTTCAGACTTAATTTCTTTATACCTACTTTTTGTTGGCTTCTTTTCAGTAACAACAAATAGTTTATAAACTCCTCGTCCCAAAAGATCAATCGATGCAACAAGAGAAACTCCAGCATGAACAATACCATTTACTACCCACTTTATTGGATAAAGCGAATAAACAAAAAAATTATTAGCTCCTTCGCCCAAAAAGTAAACCAATTTTACAAATTTATTTTTTAATAGTATGTTTGCGATTTCTCTAAAATAAACCTTAGAAACCCGACCCAATGTTTTCTTTTTTGGAATTTCAAATCTTAATTCATTTTGTAACTTTTCTTTTTGTTCTTGTTTTTGTTTTAAATTTACTACATACTGAGAATTTTTATTTACCCCCGTAGTTCCAATTACTCTTGAGTTGCTAGAATCATCTTCATTAATCTTTATTTTATAATTAAAATTTTGCCTTAAAAATGCTGAATCAACAACATCTTGTTGTATAATTTTCTCAATTTCATTAAGTTCTTTTGAGGTCTCAATATTTTTCTCATCCTCAGATGTGTCTTTTTTATCTAAAAAATTGGGCGAGTATCCTATTTCAGCTTGCTCCAAAAATGAATCCAAATTATCTAAAATCTCATCATTACTATAATACAAAAAATTATCCTCGTTTTGTAATAAAGAATTTTCTTGCTGTATTTGTTCAAAACCCGCAATTGGTTCTGATTGTTTTTCTACTTTAGGAGTTATGGGTTTTGATTTCTTTTTTATAACAGAAAATTTCTTCCTAGAAACACTTTTTTTAGGAAGTTTTTTCTGCGAGACATTAGTCTTTTTCATATACTATATTATACAACCTTTTTACGATTTTGAGAAATGTTTTTATGGAAAATTTTATAAAAAAAGCACCTCGTTGCCAAGGTGCCCATCAAAAAGATATAAACGCAACACCTATTCAGTGTTGACTTTATACCTTTTTAAAACTTTATATATCCTTCAAATTTTCAATTGGAGGATTGTAAAAAAACTCAGGACCACTCCGATCGCGAAGCAACTCCCAACAATTAGGACAAAATCTAGAATACTCATTAATCTTGTCCAACTCGAAAATACACAGACAACAACGCCCACAAAGGCGAGGATACAGGCTGGAAGTCCAAGAACTTGATGCAAGTCTATTCCTTCAATTAGCCTGTTAAACCTTTGATAACCCAGGGCATTAAATTTGGGTTTAAAAAAGATCGGGATCATTTTTCCTCCTCGGAATATTTTGTTAACCAAATAATATCACAATATTAATATTTTGTCAATCATTTACAAAAAACAAAAAAGTGATCTAATTATAATCATTTTTACATATTAATTAATTATAAATCTCTAATGTCTGCTCTGCCATTTTCTCCCAACTATAATTTTTCAACAATTCTTGGGATTTGGCTCTTAGATCTTGTTTTAAATCATTATTACCTAAAATCTGACTTAATTTATCATTAAAATCACTTTCATCTTTTGGATTAAAATAAATTGCGCAATCTTTTAATATTTCTGGCAAACAAGAATAATTACTTGATAATACAACTGCTCCATTTGTCATGGCCTCAAGAGGCGGAAGTCCAAATCCCTCACAAAGCGAAGGAAAAACATAAACACTACATCTTTTATATAAAACGCTCAAATTTTCATCATCAACAAATCCTGTAAAAATTATATTTTTAAAATTATTCTGAATTACAAAATTTTTTAGTCGCTTATAAAAATAATCCTCTTTCCCAACTAATACTAATTCATAATTTTCAAAATTCTTAAATTTATTAAAAGCTGAAATCAAAAATTCTAAATTTTTATGTGGATAGGCGTTTCCCACATAAAGTAAAAAATCCTTTTTTGTGTTTAAATTCTCTAAAATATTATTATTTTCATTACTATTGACTAGGGCTCGGGAAACGCCTTCGTAGGTAACAAAAACTTTATCTCCTTTTATCTTAAAAAATTTTACAATATCGAGCTTTGTGAATTCAGACACTGCTATAATTGCTTTTGATCTTTTTACCGCATGAGAAATTATAATTCTATATAACAAATTTTTTAAAAAATATTTTATTGGCGAAAGAGTTGTTGCTCTAATAGACGGATATCTGGTCAGAATTAAATCGTGAATTGTTACAATAAACGGAAACTTTGAAAATATTGGCACATTAAAATGTGGGAAATGCACTAAATCTGGTTTTATTTTATTTAAAACTTTTGGAATTTCAATTTGTTCCCTTATTCCATACCAAGGAATATCGACTACTACTTTTGTAAAAGATGGATTATTTGAAATATATTTATTTTCATTTTCTTTATTTATTAAAATAAAATATTGATTATTGTAATCAATATTTTCCAAATTAAAAATTAATTCACTGACATATCTGCCAATTCCAGTTGCCGTTCCCATAAACCTAGCGTCAATTGCTATTCTCATAATTTTAAAACATTTTTAATAAATCTTCTGCACAAACTCTCCAATTATTATAATAATCTTCACTGATTTTTTTATTTTTATAAAAATTATATAATTCTTCATTTTCTAGTAGAGATTTTACGCCGGTATAAAATGATTGAATATTATAAGCTTCACATAGTATTGCGTTTTTCCCCAGAACCTCCGGCATTGAAGAGTTATTTGAGGAAACTACTGGCAAATTACATGCAAGAGCTTCAAGTGGTGGCAATCCAAATCCCTCATAAAACGAGGGCCAAATAAATATTTTTGCGCTATTATATAATTTTGGCAATTCATCATCATTTATATATCCTAAAAATTTTATTTTGGATTTAATAGGTTCTTTCAATTTATTAAAAACATAATCGAATTTACGCTTTGCCCAACCAAAATCACCACAAATTACAAGCTCTAAATCATGAAAATCGCACGACAACTTTTCAAAAACACTTAAAACGCAATCTAAATTTTTTCTTGGTTCAATTGTGCCGACATATAACAAAAAATTATCATTTAAATTATATTTATCTTTAAAATCCTGAATTTCTGAATCTTCCAATTTTCTATATATATTGGATATTCCTAGGCGATTTACGACTATTTTTTCTTTCTTTATATTAAAAAAATTTATTAAATCAAATTTTGTATTTTCTGAAACACAAATAATCTTATCTGCTCTTTTTATAAGTTTTTTAGGGCGTACAAAAAAGTGCCACAAATTTCTTTTAAAATCAAAAAAATGTTTAAACATTACAAAGCTAAGATCATGAATTGTGAGAATGAATCTGGTTTTTTTTGACAAAGCACATGAGGAAATATTTGGCATCCAAAAACAATCCAATTGTATATTTTTTTTCTTTGAAATTAGTTTATCAATTTTGGGATAATTTAAAAAAAAACTTGTAAAAAGAATAAGTTTACTAGGTATACCAAAATGAATATGGGAAACATTTTTATATTTTGAAATATCAAAATTAATATTAATATTTTTTTTACCAAAACTCACAAGATAGTATTCGTTTTCATTATCTATTTCAAAAAGACACTCTAAAACACTTTTTAGGTATCGGCCAATTCCACTAATATTTTCCTGTCTCAATGGTGTTATATCAATTCCTATTTTCATTCAATTTTTCATTTATGTAATTTGCAATTTCTGTTTCAAATCTTTCTTTAGAAAAACTCTGTGCATGATTTTTTATAAAATCATGATCAAAGTTCATTTTATTAAAATCTAAAATTGCTTCGGCAAGTGATGGCCAATTTTGTTCTTCAAAAAATACTCCGGTTTTCCCATCTACCATTGTTTCAAGCGCTCCGCCTTTTTTATATGCAATCACTGGACATCCTGAAGCAAGCGCCTCAACAAGTGAAATTCCAAAATCCTCTTCTTGTGGATGAATAAATGCTTTAGCTCGAGATAAATATTTAAATTTCTCTTCATCTCCAATCTCTCCTAAAAATTCTATGTTATTTTTTGCTTTGCTTTTATAATAATTAATATCTCCTCCGCCAATAATTTTTAATGGCAATTTTAATTGATTAAATGCTTGAATCGCTAAATCAATTTTTTTATACGGTCTAAGACGAGAAACTAAAATATAATAATTTTCTTTTGTATCAGAATAAAAATTTTCAACATCAACTGGTGGATAGATAACATGAGATTCTTTGTTATAATATTTTTTAATTCTCTGAGCTATAAATTTTGAATTTGCAATAAAATAATCAACCTCTTGAGCTTTTTTATAATCCCATTCTTTCATGTTTTCTAAAATATTTATAAGTATTGATCTCAAAAATCCCGGGACTCTCAATCCATCAACATATTCCTCCATATCGCTCCATAAATATCTTGTCGGTGTATGACAATAACAAAAATGCGTAGCGTTTTTTGGTTTTACTATTCCCTTTGCAAAAGCAGAGGCAGAAGAAAGAATTACATCATATTCGCTAAAATCAAAACTCTCCCATGCTTTTGGCATGAGAGTTAAAAATAACTTAAAGAGCTTTGTTGATAAAGGAATTTTCTGAATATATGAAGTTCTAATATCACAACCACTCAAAAATTCTCTACTTCTTTTATTGCAAATTAGTGTATAAATTGGACTTTTTGGATAAATTTTATGAAATTCCAAAAGCACTCTTTCTGCTCCACCAATTTGAAATAAATGATCATGAGTTATTGCTAGTTTCCTATCTTTCATATCAAGCATTATAAAAAATATAACAACATTAGTCAAACAAAAAATAGACGAAAAAAATCTTTCTAGTAAAATTTTTTTATTTAAACAGCTTCTTTTTTAAACAAAACTCTTATTGTTTTAAGAAGTATTCTAAGATCAAGCATTAAACTCCAATTTTCTATATAATAAACATCCAATCTCACCTCATCCTCAAATTTTAAATTAGACCTGCCTGAAACTTGTGCCATTCCCGTAATCCCTGGTTTTATTACAAGTAATTGCATTTGCTCATCTTTGTACTGAGCTACCTCACGAGGCTCATGAGCACGAGGCCCAACTAAACTCATTTGTCCCATTAAAACATTTAAAATTTGTGGTATTTCATCAATCGAAGTGCGTCTTAAAAACTTACCAACTCGAGTAATTCTAGGATCGTTTTTCATTTTAAACAATGGGCCATCATTTCTTTCGTTGAATTTTATAAGTTCATCTTTCATTTTCTCAGCATTAACCACCATTGATCTAAACTTATACATTTTAAATTCTTTATTTCTCACTCCAATTCTTGTAAGTTTCACAAGTATCGGCCCACGAGAATCAAGTTTTATAATAATTCCAATAATTATATAGATGGGAATAAAAAATATTAATCCTATAATTGCAAGACTCAAATCAAAAACTCTTTTCCAAATTCTTCCCCAGCCCTGAAGTCTAGTTCTTTTTATTTCTACAATTGGAATTCCTGCAACATCATCTACTTCAAAATTAATTACTCTTGTTTCAAGTAATGATGCTGTATATTTATAAACAATGTGTTTTACATTACATAAATTAATAATGGAAGAGACAAAATCTTTTTCAGCGTATGGATCTGTTAAGATTATTTCATCTATTTCATTATTTGAAATATAATTTTCAATTTCATAAATAGTATTTTCATTTATCGAAAATTGCTTTACAACTTCATATCCGTAAGTTTTATCAGTTTCAAATTTCGCTTTTAGAATTTCCGTATTTTCATTATTTCCAACGAGAATAATTTTTGTCTTTATGATTCCCTTTTTTGCTAAAATTCTTCTTGTAATATCAAGTGCTATTCTTTCAACCAATAACAATATCATTCCTATAATCCAATAAATTACCACTATAAATCTTGAAGAAAATAATCTCTGTTCAAAGAAAAAGGCAATTACAAGTATTAAAATAAAAGTTGAACAAGCGGAAAAAACTTTCGTAAACTTTTGATAAACTGTTCTTTTTTCAAAACTATAAAGTCCTGAAATCATGAAAACAATAATTGCAACAAATGAAGTTCCGACCAATATTTGTAAAAATAAAAAAAACGGTAATTCAAAAATTACCGGCCTGTATTTTGTTACAAATTCTGCAAATCTCAAATAATAAGCAATTATACCCGATACAATAAGTAAAATAAAATCAAGTGGAATTTCTATTACATTTAAAAAGAGTTTATTTTTTACCATAAACTAAATATAATAAATTTTGCTAAATTAGTTATAAGCCGAATTCTGTTTCCTCCAAAGGAGGCGATGATCATCTATCTTGTCTATTTATCACTAAATAGATCTAGCAACTTACCACTCCCGCGAATGGGATTTCTTAGTTTTGCACCGAATAGAGTTTACCTCTTCTCTATTGTCACCAATAGAGCGTCTGAGCTAATTATCTCAGAATTTCACCCTTAGATAATCAAATTAGTTAAGCTAATCAGATTATCAGGAATTTTTTCTGTTGCACTTGTCCTCTTTTAAAATCACTTTTAAAAGGGTTGCTGTTAGCAACTATTCCTAAGTTATAAAACTTAGCAAAATGGTGTTCGGACTTTCCTCGATAAACCATAATAGTCTATCGCGATCATCCACTAATCTAGCTTATATATATTATAACAATTATTTAATTTTGTCAAATAAAAAGGTTTATTTTCCCCTAGCAAGTTCTTTAAAGAAATTCAAAACATTATCATTTTCATACCAAGATCTCTTTTTCGAATCGCTTAAAATGTTCTCCCTAAAAGATTTCATTTCTTCTTGATCATTTAAATCTTTGAAAAAATCTAGAATTCTTTCATACTCTCTTGCCACATCTTTTTGATTTACACTATTTGCATATTCAACAAAATATTCTAATTGCAATATTATTTGATCTATAATAATTAAACGAAATGGATGATTGATAAGTTTTTCATTACTTCCTTTTTCATTATTCATTGTGGCTCTCCACAATCTTATTACGCTTTCTAAATTAATCATATCAATCCCTATAATAAGCTTTGGAATATTTTCTAAAGATAATTTATCTGAATTCTCTGACTTAAAGTATTTCACATTTGCTAGTCTTCCATTTGTAATATCCCTTTTGATTGTGTTTATCTTTTTTGTTAATGCATCTGTATTAGAAGTAAGTGTCGCGTCATAAGCCAATGCTAAATGTTTATATTCATCTGATTCTTCTGGTAATAACTCCATCACGGTATCAACCTTATTATGATAATCATCATACTTACAAGTACTAATTGTATGCACATTCATACCAAGTATTAAATTTTGCTCTATTTGATTATACAAAAGAGCCTCTAAAATTGTACCTATTTTTTTATTTTTTTTTGCTAAATCACTATTCGATTGATCAAAATCTTTTTCAAGGGCTTGTACATATTTTTTATCTTCATTTATTTGACTCTGTTCATATATAGTCAAAAAAGCTGGATCATCCATATCTATTGTATCAATCCCGAGCTGCTCAAGTGCAATTTTATAACATTCTTCTAAATATTCTGGATTTCTAAATGTTTCGTTGCTACGCTTAACCCTCTCTGCTTCTTTTAAGAGTCTATTTACACTACTTTCAAATGTCATATTATTTTTATTAATTATAAATATTATTATTAATATACTATATAAATTAATTATAGGCAAAATTAAGTATTGACAAAAATAAATGGTATGCTATAATATGAGTTCCTAAAAATTCTAAAGGGGGAAAATATGATATTTATCAAAAATCCACTGGAAAAAAAATTGGTTATGAATTTTATGGATGACTCGTGGATTAAAAAGCTTTTAATTTGGATTATAAATCACAGGGGCGATCTAGAGATTCATATTGACTGGGGATGGGAATATAAAACAATCAAACCCACCCTATCAAATCCAATAAGAATAATTGGATTAAAAAATTCAACAATGATTTTCTGGGATGAATTTTTGTGTCTCAACAAAAACGACAACCCAATTAAATTCATTAAAGAGTTAGTGAAGGATTTATAGAGCTAGGATTCTAAAAAGAATTTCAGCTCTATTTTTTTATAGAATTAAAAACTTCAATTGTTTTTCTCGCTGTATTTTCCCATGTATAATTATCTAAAATCTGATAATTTTTTTCAACTAAATAATTTCTAAACTCTTTATCCACTAATATTTTCATGGCCTTTTTTATAGCGTCTTTTGAAAAATCTTGAGTGTAACAATTTTCATCTAAACCTATTTCTCTGAAAACTTCTATATCAGAAATCAAAAGTGGGACTTTTGAAATCACTGCCTCAAGTATTGTCATTCCAAATCCTTCAAAATTTGAAAAGTTCAAATACAAAGAGCAGTTTTTGAGAATTTGAATTTTCTCTTCTTCATTTACATAACCCAAAATTTTTATATTATCTTTAAACCTTGAATTATCGATTCTTAATTTTATTTTATCATACCCATATCCAAACTTGCCAATTAAAACCAATTCATAATCTGTGCCAAATTCATTGCAATAATTTTCATAAAAATCTATAAGACCAACTATATTTTTCTTTGTTTCTAATCTTCCGATATATACAAAATATTTTTTTAAATTAAATTTTTCCAATACTCCTCTATCTTCGATTATATTATATTTTTCAAAATCAATTCCATGCTCAATAACTTTAACTTTATTTTCATCAATTTTATAAAATTTTACTATGTCCTTTTTTGTAAATTCCGATGGAGAAATTATAATATCTGCTTTTTTTAATTTTTTTGCGCCTAATTTAAGTGATAATAATTGTAATTTTGAATAATATTTCGGGTAATACTCATAACCCAAATCGTGCCATGTAATAATTTTTTTGAATTTACATGCTGGTAAATTATGAGCTGGGGAAAAAAATAAATCTAAATTATATTTTTTAATTCCTGAACTTAATTTTATAATTGTCCAAAATTTTTTTATTGGCCAATTTAAAATAACATTTTCTACATTTTCAAATTTAGTAAATTCTTCGCTTAATTTCTCCCTGGAAAATAAAAAATATTGATTTTCTCTATCAATATTTAAAATATTTTTAACAACATAATAAGAATACCACTCCGTGCCAGTTTTCTCTTTTATTTCAATTCTTGAACAATCAATTCCAATATTCATAATTTTAGCCAACTTTGGACTGTTAGTTTTTAGTTTCCAAAAATTAATTACTAAAAAATACTACTTCGAGGATAATAAGCTTCTCTTATATGATTCTAAATTTTCAAGTGCGATTCCAGTTCCTTTTGCTACACAAAGATATGGATGATCAGATACATATGTTGGAACTCCTGTTGTCTGAGTAAATAATTTATCAAGATTTCTAAGCTGAGCCGTGCCTCCAGACAAAATCATTCCTTTATCCATTACATCAGCGGATAATTCCGGAGGAGTATCAAATAAAACTGATTTTATTGCTGAAATAATACCGTAAATATCATTTTGCAATGCTTCTGTTATATCATCTGATGTTATTCTTAAAATTCTTGGAAGTCCGGTTATCATATCTCTACCTTTTATTTGCATGCTCATTTTCTCTTTATCATCTAGAAATAAAGCTGAACCAATTTTAATCTTTGATTGTTCTGATGTTGATTCACCTATTGCTAATCCATATTTTTTCTTTATGTGCTCCATTATAGCTAAATCAAATCTAGTACCACCAATTCTAACAGATTTACAAGTTACTATTCCACCAAGCGATATAACGGCTATTTCTGTTGTACCACCACCAAGTTCAACTATCATATGTCCTGAAGCTGATCCAATTGGAATTTCCGCACCTATCGCGGCTGAGAGTGGTTGTTTAATTATATAAGCAGCTTTTGCTCCAGCAGAAATTGTAGCGCCGATAACAGCCCTTCTTTCTGTTGAAGTAATCCCAGCTGGAACAGATATCATAATTTCAGGTCTAAATATTTTAATTCCCGAAAGCGCTTTGTTGATAAAATATCTCAACATACTCTCGGTGGTTTTATAATCAGCTATAACTCCATCTTTCAATGGTCTGTATGCCATTATAGAATCTGGGGTTCGACCAATCATTTCCTTGGCTTCATTTCCAACAGCCAGTACTTTTTTGTCTATTGTTGAAATAGCAACAACAGAAGGTTCATTTATTATAATTCCCTTTTTTGGTACATAAACTAATGTTGTTGTTGTACCAAGATCTATTGCAATTTTTTTTCTAAACATTATTTTATATCTAAAATTTTACACTTTATTATGCCCCTTGGAACATCTACTTCAAACTCATCTCCTTTGGATTTTCCCACAAACGATTTACCAAGTGGAGAATTATAAGAAATTAATCCTTTTAGTGGATCGCTATCAGTGGCTCCGACAATTTCAAACTCCTTTCTCTCTCCATCAAAATCAACAACGATTTTTGATCCAATACCAATAGCATCACCCCTTGAAGAGACTGATGTGTCTACGACACTAGATGTTTTAAAAAGATGCTCAATTTCTAAAATTCTGCCCTCTATAAAAGCTTGTTCTTCCTTTGCATCTTGATATTCTGCATTTTCAGATAAATCCCCAAATTCTCTTGCTTTATCTATTCTTTTTGCCACTTCCAATCTTTTCGTCTTTTTTAAATATTCAAGCTCTTCTTTTAATTTTTTATATCCATCTTCTGTTAGAAAACTTTTATTTACCATAAATTTGTTCATTTTAATAGAAAAACTAGACAGCGCAAAAGCTCCCTATCACAATTATTCAAGGCAAAACTTCGTTTTGCCTATCTTCAAGATACCATAATAAAATATCTCTAGCAAGTGGAACAGCAACACTACTACCCTCTCCACCACCCTCTATTATAATTGTAATAACTATTTCTGGATTTTCATATGGCGCATAACCAGTAAACCAAGCGTGTGTTTTCCCCTCGTTGCCAAATTGCGCTGTTCCTGTTTTACCAGCTGTTGCAAAAGGAAGAGTATTTAAAAATCTAGAACTACCAGAAATAACCCCCTCTCTCATACCATCCTGAACTATCGCAATATTTTCTTTACTAATAAAATTGGAATTTTTTATATTTATCGGCATTTTATTTACTGCGCCAGTATTTTCAACTATTGAATCAACTATCTTTGGCTCGTACAAAATACCACCATTTGCAATTACACTTGTCATCATTGCTACTTGAAGTGGTGTAACAAGCGCATCTCCCTGTCCAATACTTAAATGATATGTATCTCCTATATACCACGCCTCATTTTTTGTTTCTTTTTTCCACTTTTCTGTTGGTAAAAACCCATCAGCCTCAGATGGTAAATCAACTCCAAGTTTCTCCGATAAACCAAATTTTTTTCCATATTCTACTATTTTTTCAAGTCCAAGTCCTTGAAAATCATTATTACCACCACCAACAATATAAAAAAATGTATTAACTGATTCTGCAATGGCCTTTTTTACATTGGTAATTCCGTGACCTCCAGATTTCCAATCAGGAAAAAACCATTGTCCAAATCTAATGCCACCAGTACTCAAAAAGCTAGTTTTTGTATCAATTATTTTTTCTTGCAAACCAGCACAAGCAACTATTAACTTAAAAGTTGAACCAGGGGGATACTCCCCTGAAATTGCCCTGAAAAACATTGGAAAATTTTCATCCTCTACAAGTTGTTTATATTTCTCGTTATCTAATTTTTCAGAAAAAATATTATTATCATAAGAAGGTAATGATAAAATAGACAAAATTCTTCCATTTCTCGGATCAACAGCTACAATACTTGCTTTCTTAAACCCGGTTTTATTTAAAACATTTGATAATAATTCATAAATTTTTGTCTGCAAATCCCAATCAAGCGACAATACAAGATTTTTACCATCAATAGGTTTTTCATAGGCAACTTCCTTAATTTCCTGCCCCAATGAATTGACTTCAATTTTTCTTTTTCCAAACTTACCACGTAAATAATTTTCATATGAATATTCTAGACCAGTTTGTCCTATTTTATCATCAAGATAATAATCACTATCTTTTAATTTTAAATATTCATTCTCTGAAATTTTACCCATATATCCTAAAATATGAGAAAGCATTTCCTTATAAATATATTCTCTCTTATTTTTTATAACAACAGAAACTCCATTTAAATTTTTTATAGTCACCATCAACTTCATGGCATCATCATAATCTAGGGACTCTTTTATAATTCTCGGCTGAAAATTTTCAAGAGTATTATCCGAAACATATTTTGATAAATCCAACTCATTGTCCCTAAGAGCTTGTCTTAAAATATTTTGTACTTTTAAAAATTCATCATTATTCTCAGGAAGATCTATTGGCACAATCTGTAAAGAAAAACTTGCCCCATTTTTTAAAAGTGGCTTTAAATTTTTATCATAAATAATCCCCCTATTTGGCTCAACTCTTTTTATTCTAATTCTATTTTTATCTGCAAAAATTCTATAATCATCTCCTCTTATAACCTGTAAATAAAAAACTCTACCAAGAATCAATACCCATATACCAATCATAAAAATAATCATTATTGAAAATCTATACTTATTTAATAAAACTCCTATGCTACTACCACCATCAAATGTATTTAAAAAATCCCCCATTTCTTTTTTGTGGGAATAGTCTTTTATTATAGAATTTTTTTTATCTGGTCTGGATTTTAAATCTAGATCAGATATTTCAAAATAATCCATATCATCCTATCGAAATAAATCTATTTTTAGTTTTACGAGAGAATATATTAGTAAAAAAATAAAGTATAGAAGCAACAATTACATTAAAAAACATTCCTTCAAGCAACATAATCAGATGCTTTTTAAAATTTATATTATACATTCCCCAACCAAGACTCTTTATTAATATATTAAAAACTGGAAAAAGAATAAACAACAAAACAACTCCTATTAAATTCATCCAAACATAAGTAGAAAACCTATCATTAGGCAATAACTCCTTTTCTATATAATAAAGCGCTGTAAAAATTAATAAAAAAGAAAAAATATAAGCTCCAAAATTTATTGCAAAAAAATCTAAGATTAATCCACCCAAAAAAGCCATTAACAATGCGTCATTTGGTCCATAAAAAAATAGAATATAAATAAAAAATATAAGCGAAATATTTAAATTAAAAATTCCAAAATCGAAACTAGATTGTATTATAGAAAAAATCAAACATAGGAAAATTATAAGAATTTTAAATCTCATTGAATTATCATAACATTAACAAAGTTTAAAAAATTGATATCAAAAAATGGATATATAATAGCTGTTTTAAAATAATCTCCATCTGAAAAAGACAATTCTTTTATATGTCCAATAACCAAACCTCTTGGGATATGCTCCTCAAAACCAGAGCTTATTATAATATCACCCTGTTTAACTTTAGAATCAAGCGGTATATAATGCATTTCCATTGCATTTGCTAAATTACCACTCAATATTCCCGAAATTTTTTCCTCTCCTAAAATTGAAACGCTAATTAAACTATTTCTATCAGATAAAAGCATTACATCTGAAAAATGATCGTCTGCTTTTAGTATTGTTCCTATTAGAACACCATTATATAAAACTGGTAAATCGTCAAAAACTCCATCTTCTTTTCCTATATTTATTCTTACAATATTACCACTATCTAAATTAAATCCCGACACAACCTCTCCTGTTACAAATTTAAAATTCGAGCTCTTGACATAAGCTAATTCATTTTTCAATACCGCGTTCTCTTCTTTTAATTGCTCTAATTGAGCATAGTCAATTATTTTTTCAGATAACTGTTTATTTATATCCTCTATTTTATTTTTAATTTCCTTATAGTGAAAAACATAATAAAAATAAGAATCCATGCCTTGACTTAAATCATAAGAAGCTGATCTTGGTTTCTCCGTAATTCTAAAAAAAAAGTTTTTAATTGGGGAGAGTAATTTATTATAGTTAAGAATGATAAATAATACTGAGATTATTATAATCCATAAAAATAACTTTCTTTTTATTGGTTTTCTCATATATTTATTTTATATCTTCAAAAAAATCCTATCTTTTTTTGTAGTCAGAAGTAGAAGGTAGTAGTAGGTCTTTTAAATTATCAAAATCTTCTAAAACTATCCCTATGCCTCTAGCAACAGTAGTCAATGAATCATCAGCTATCACAACCGGAATTAAAGTTTCTTCATATATGAGTTTATCTAAACCTCTTAATCCAGCACCGCCACCAGATAAAATCATACCTCTTTGATAAAGATCGGCAACAATTTCTGGAGGTGTTTGTTCTATAACATCTTTTATTGCAATGATTATGGAATCCACGGATCTTTTTATGGCGTCTCTTATTTCATCACTCTTTATTACTATTTCTTTCGGCAATCCATTCAATAAATTTCTACCTCTAATTTTTATTCTCAATCCTTTTTCAAGTGGTAAAACACTGCCTATTTTTATTTTTGCCTGTTCTGCAGATCTAGGACCGAGCAATATATTATATTTTTCCCTTATGTATTCAATTATATCATTGTCTAATTTTTCTCCGGCAATTTTTAATGATTTTGATGAAACTATTCCACCAAGCGAAATAACTGCAATTTCTGTTTTACCACCACCCATTTCAACAACCATACTACCATTAGCTTCCTGTATTGGTAATCTAGCGCCTATTGAGGTGGCGATTGGTTGTTCAATAAGGTGCACTGCTCTAGCTCCTGCTGAAATTGCAACATCTTCTACTGCTTTTCTTTCTACCTCTGTTATATCAAGTGGAACGCCGATTATTATTCTAGGACGAGGTGCGAAGGAAAATGATTCTTTATGGATTTTATCAACAAAATATTTCATCATTTTTTCTGCAACTTCAAAATCAGAAATGATGCCATTTCTCAATGGCTGAACAGCTGAAATATGTTGAGGTGTTTTCCCTAGCATGCGCCTTGCTTCTTCACCAACTGATAAAATTTGATCTGTTCTTAAATTTATTGCAACAACAGATGGTTCATTTATTACAATGCCTTTGGTTTTTAAATAAACTAGAGTGTTTGATGTCCCCAGATCAACACCTATGCCTTTTGATAATTTTCCAAAAAAATTTTTCAACATATTATTTAAAAAATTCTTTATTTAATAATTGCAAAGATTCTTTTTGTGATATTATTGTGCCTACTTTTTCATCTCTTTTTTTTACTTCAATCTTATCTCCCAATTTATCACTTAACACAAATCTATAATAAATTCCAATTAAATCAGAGTCATTAAATTTCACTCCAGCATTTTCATTTCTATCATCATATAGTACTTCAATATTATTTTTTTGTAAAATGTCATAAAATTGATAATTCACTACTTAAGTATATAATTCAAATATATTTTGACATTACATTCAATATTCTTTTAATTTCCTTATTTACATTTTCATCATCATAATCTCCACTATGAGCAGTATGTCCCTTATAAGATGCTTTTTTCTGATCTAGATGCAAATCAAACTCATGCAAATCTTTATTTTTTTTAAAATATAAATGCCATCTAGGGTAGAATCCGATATTTGACAATCTTCTTATGTAACTATTCTCGTATCTTGGGTGCAAATGATAACCACAATCTCTCAAAATGGTATTTAAATTTTCTTTAAATTCTGCTTTTACTTGAAATTTCATTTATTTATGAAAAATATATTTTAAAACATCTTTATATGTAACTAAAACCATGAGTAGCATTAAAAGACCAAATCCAATGTTATGAACAATTGCTTCAATTTTTTGATTATTTGGTTTTCTTCTGATTTTTTCAATTAGTAAAAATAAAAGTCTCCCGCCATCAAGAGCTGGAAAAGGGAATATATTTATAATGGCTAAATTTATTGATAAAAGCGCCGTAAAATTTAATAAGTACTCAAATCCCATTGCAATAGCATGTTTAGTAAAAACAGCAACGCCGATTGGACCAGAAACATTTTCTGTTCCTCCGCCATGAAATAGTTCAGCAATGAAATTATAAAATGCCTGCACAATAACAATAGTTAAATTTATTCCAGCCTTAAACCCATAAAACAATGCCTTGTGTATAGGATAAGAAACAAGCCCAACATCAACCAGAGACACGCCAAAAACCTTACTATCTGTTACGCCGTCTATACTCTCTGGCTTAATATTTACAGTTTTATTATTTCCTTCACTAATTAACAGTACCTCTATATCATTATCTTGATTATTCTGGATATAATCGATAGCATTTTTTGAATTATCAAAATTATTACCATCAAGAGATATTATATAATCTCCCAATTTAACGCCTGCTTTTTCTGCTGAAGAACCCGGATATATTTCTATAATCTGAATTTTTTTGTCCCTAATTTTAGCATCTGCTGAAACTCCATCAAGTGATGTTGGTATTCCTATAACAAACCCAATACCAAGAGCGACACATGCTAAAACAAAATTCATAAAAACACCAGCAAAAAGAACTATTGCCCTTTTCCAAATTGGTTGATTTATAAAACTATCTGGATCGTTACTTTCTCCTGATTCACCTTTAATTTTTACAA
This sequence comes from bacterium, assembly GCA_029555085.1. GTDB lineage: Bacteria > Patescibacteriota > Patescibacteriia > UBA1558 > S5-K13 > STF1-138. The sequence continues at coordinate 44,912 of JAKPTO010000003.1, forward strand.
ACCCTCCTATTGGAATCAAATTTACTGAATACATTATTCCATTCTTTTTTATACCAAAAATTCGTGGAGGAAAACCAAAACCAAATTCCTCTACTCCAATACCGAGTTTTCTTGCTGTATAAAAATGCCCAAGTTCATGGACAAAAACTATTACACCTAAAATTAAAAAAAATATTACTAAAGTTAAAATCATATTATTATTTATAAAGTTAAAAAATTACAAAACATAAAACATTAAAAACAAATATTTTAAACTTTATGAATAAGCATCTTAAAACCTATTTTTAAATTTTCATTATATCTTCTTCTTTTACTTTTGCTAAATCATCAATTTCTTGCGTTTTATCTCTTGTAAGTTTATCCAATTCTTCAATAAAAGAAAATTTTTCATCTTGAGAAATTTCCTTATCTCTCTCTTGTCTTTCAATTTCTTTTTTAATTTTTTCCCTCAATTGTCTTAGTATAATTTTTGCATCCTCTTTTTTTTCATTTAAAATTTTTATTATTTGTTTCCTTTTTTCTTCTGTTAATGCAGGAATTCTTGCTCTAATAGTGCTTCCCGCAACAGAAATACTCAAATCTAAATTCGCCTCAGATAATGCTTTTTCAATTTCTTTTATAATGCTTTTATCCCAAGGTTCTATTTGAAGCAACGATGCTTCGGGAACACCAATTGAAGCAACCTGTTTGAGTGGAGTTTTTACTCCGTAACATTCTACAAATACATCCTCTATCATAGATGAATGTGCTCTACCGGCTTTTAATTTATCCATCTCCTCGCGGAAATGTGAAATTGCCTTATTGTAATCTTCTAAAAATGATTCTATAAATTGTGACATAAATATTTTTTTCGCAATAGCGAAATAAGTTAATTATTAATTATTATTAATTTGCTAATTTTACGGCCATAAAAATACTATTAACATTTGCATGATCAACTATCATATCAATCGGAATCTGATTGGTTGTTAATGTTTTAGCGGTCCAAGTATTGCCACCATCTAAACTTTTGTAAAATTTCTTATAAATTGTATAGTAAATTTCTTTAGGGTTATTTGGATTAGATGTTATGGAATAAATATCAACACTGCCTGGTTTTGAAAGAAGATTTAGAACATTCCAAGTATTACCACCATCCTGAGAATAAAAAATTCCATATTTGTTAGCATAAAAAAATGCGTCATCTTTTGATAAATCAAATTCAAAATCCTTGTATTCTTTTATACCAGCCAATTGTTTACCATCTCCTAAATTAATATTATCCGCTATATTTATCCAATCAACTCCTTCATTCTCTGATTTAAAAATTCCACTCCAAAATGTACACACATAAAGTATTCCTGGATTTTTATGATTCATTACTAATTTCGATACTGCAATATTATCAAAACTTTTTATCATACTCCATCTACCACCAAAATCTTCACTTTTATACAACCTACCATCTCCGGTTATGGCGTATACTTTATTTGTATTTATGTGGTCAACTACAACAGATCTAAAGTTTTGATTATTTGAATCAACATGAATTTCTCTCCAATTCCTTCCACAATCTTCTGATTTATAAATTCTTCTATTAACTGCTGAATACCAGGTACACCTATACTTACTATCTATTGAAACATCATACACCACGCCTTTATTGGATAATGTTTTTTGCCACCCAAGACCACCATCAAAAGAATATAATAATCCATCCTGTAGCGTTCCTACATAAATTGCTTTTGGATCGTTTAAATCTTGCTTTATAAAAGTTGATTGTCCGCTTTTAAAAAACGATCTGTTTGGACCAACATTCAAAAACTCTACTTTCTGTGTCCATGTTTCTCCCTTATCATAACTTATATACACCCCCGAATCATCACCAGTTTTTTTATTAGATCCAAGTTGTATTGAACATCCTGTTAAAACAAAACTTAAAACAATTATTAAAAAAATTTTTATTTTTGTATTCATAGGATTAGATTGATCAAGCTAGATTAAGCTAAACTCAATCAGCTCGATTTATTTATATTATTAATAAATTTTCAAAAATTAATTTTGGATTTATATTATTATAAATAATATTTCTTGATTTGTTTGCAAAATTATAAAATTCCAAAAATTGTTCCATTTTATATTTATGTGCGATATCCCTTATTTTGTCTTGTAAAAAAACATGAATTAATTCAGCATGCTCATCTGTTTTTAAAACACATATATCTCTTCCTATCCTCATAAAATCAATCAATGTTTTTGATAGGATGTTATAAGAATCTGCACTTTTTGACTTATTAACTAATTTTTCAACCCACTTAAATTTATCATTTATTGAACTATCGATTATCTCTACGGTATCATATAAATCTTGTTTTCTTCTCTCCCATTCCTTGGGATTTTTTAAATATGCTATTGCGACACCAGGAGCGCCTCCAGAAAATTTTGACAACTCAAAACTTAAATTTTTGTCAGCACCATTATTTAATAAATAATCATAAATTTCTTTTTGTTTAACGCCTCCAAAAATAATATTCTGAGAACGAGATTTAATTGTTGGTAAAATTTTATCAACATCCTGTGCTATCAAAATTACAAATGAATTTTTTGGTGGCTCTTCTATTATTTTTAAAAGTGCATTTGATGACTCTTGACTGAGTCTATCCGCACCATTTATTATACCAACTTTAAATTGTGAACGCATTGGCGTTAAAGAAAATTTTTCCCTAAAATCCCTAACTTGATCTATTCCTATATCTCTTTTATTTTCCAAAAGAGACACTTGTATTAAATCTGGATGTATTCCGTTTTTTAACTCCAAACAATCACCGCACTTATTACATGGAATACTCTCTTGATCTTTGCAAAATATAGACTGAATAAAATATTTTGCAATTGTTTTTTTACCCACATCCTCTGGTCCGGAAAAAAGATAAGTATTTAAAAAATTTTTCGTTTTTAAAATTTTTTGTAAATGTTTTATTATATTTTCATGACCTAAAACATTCCAATTATACAAAAATTTATCTTCCTTCATGTAGCTTAGAAGTTTTATGTTTAACAAATTAAGAATATCAAATTTTTAAGGTTTTTTCAATGTAAAAAATAATATAAAAAGTTATCCACAGCCTACTCTTGACAAATTTTACAGATATGATATACTCATCAATCAACATTAAGAATGCAATTTGAAAATTTATAAATATTTTGGATCTGTAAAGGGCAGAATTATGCAGAAGAAAAGCGATAAATTAGCTATAAAAGAGCAAAAATATATAAAATGGCTCTATTTATAAAAGCGAACTATCTTTCTTCTACATAATTCTGCCCTATAAAAGGGTAAATAAGTAAAAAGGAGTTTATCATGGACCCTCCTTACAAAAAAGACCGGCCTAAAAAACGCCGGTAACCCTAAAAAGGTACATCGTTAAAGAGAGTGGGGAATTTTTACCCACTCTCACAAAAAGCCAACAAACACCCCCCGGGAGGAACAATGTACTCAGGTTTTACCTAGCTAGAGCCCTCCCTAAAGGGCTCGATCCAAAATACAAAAAAACCGTAGTCACTCCGCATGGCAAGCTCGGACCCCAACATAAAAGCGTTCCGAGCAAAATGCCCACACCGTTCGTGCCATTGCTGAAAACACAAAAGAACACGAACGATGTGCCTATATTATTGACTACGGAAATCCCCTCAATGGCTCATTGGGATGGACCCCGGCTGGTTAATAATCACCCGGGCATATCATCCCCTAATCAGCGCCCTCCCTTTATAAGGGAACTCGCGCTACTCAATTCGCCATTGTGGGGAAATTGAATGGGGCAACGAAAACAGCCCCAGATGAGCTAGTTCACATAAGCTCATTTCCTCCGCGGGGGAATCAACTGTGGATATGTGCACTGGAGTGGCCACCCGGTGCAAGAAAAAAAGTGCCATTAAAAATCTCAGCTCCTTTCTATGAGGCCCTCTTCTGCACAAGGACCCAAGGAGCTGAGACACCGATGGTAGAGGTGCTCTTTTTAGCGAAAAGCTGAAAACTGCCTGGTATGACATTATGAGGGAAATCCTCGGTCCAATGCCTAGCTAAATTGAGCCCTCTCCACGGTTAAGTAAGAAAAAAAACTAAGTCCGGCACCCCACACACCTCTGATTCACAAGAATAAAAACTACTCATCGGGGTGCCGGCATCTTTTCAAAGGAGGAAAAGATGAATAAAAAAATTGATTAATGCTCCGGTAAGATAAGGCGCAATGCTGATGCTACCGGAGCTCATATTTTTTATAAATCAAAACAATCTAAATGTATTGTTTTTTTTGTTTATTAAAATTGACCAAGTTCAGATACATATTGGACTCATAAATAGAAAACAATTATTTGTCCAATATATACTGACTAATACAAAAAGCGTACTATTCTAAATAAATATGCGACATAGAAAATGATATAATTGATATGCATATAACAATTAAATATCAAAATCTATGTCACAATATGATTCTATCACAAAAATAAGGATTTGTTGGAGCCTTTATCAAAATAACATAC
>JAKPTO010000004.1 GCA_029555085.1 bacterium
TAGATAGATTTTTAATAGTAATATGTTTATCTAAGATAGGTTTTATCCATCTATATTTTTCTTCTTGTGTTGATTTTGGCATTGTTTTTGACATATGCCCCTAGATTAGCACAAAAGTGCAATATGTGTGTGCACATTACCTTTAATTATTGACTAATTGTTTTATTTTAATTAAAATAGTTGTCATTGAAGTGTTGTGTTAAATTTGTAGAATTTCGCGTAATTCAATTTAGTTAGTAGGTGTGTATAGGGGATATGGTGGAATTGGTAGACACGCAGGTCTCAAAAACCTGTGAGAGCAATCTCATGACGGTTCGACTCCGTCTATCCCCACCAAATATATTAGATTATTTTTATTAATTGAAAATTTGAATCTTAAAATAAATTCATATGCGAGATCAATATGATGTAATTATTATTGGTGCTGGTCCATCTGGCTTAAGTTGTGCCATTGAATTACAGAAATCGGATATGACAATTTTATTATTAGAGAAAAATAAAGAAATTGGACCGAAAATTTGTGCTGGTGGATTAACAGCAAAAATTAAAAATGTTGAAATACCACTAGAGATATCAGAAATATTATTTTCTTCAGTATTGGTTTCAGTTTCAGATAAAACTATACCTATTTTAAATAACAATATTCCATTCGTCGGAACATTAGACAGGGGTAAACTAGGGCAATATTTACTCAATAAATTATCTAACAAGGTTACTATTTTAAGAGATTTTGAAGTTTCACAAATCGAAAATGATTTTATTATAGCCGGTAACAGGAAAATAAAATATAAATATCTTATTGGTGCTGATGGGAGCAATTCAATAGTTAGAAAATTTTTGGGATTAAAAAATAATAAATTTATTACAGCAATTCAATATTCATTACCTTTAAACAATCAATATATGGAATTGTGTTTTGATGCCACCTTATTTGGATCTGGTTATGGATGGATATTTCCACATAAAGATTATGTCTCTGTTGGTTGTGGTGTTCAAAATTTTAAATGTTCAGAAAAATTAGAATTGAAAAATAGTTTTAATAAGTGGTTAATTGATAAAAAAATTGAAGTTGAAAATGCGGAATTGCAGGGATCTATAATTTCTTTTGATTATCGCGGATTTAATTTTGGAAATAAATTTCTTGTAGGTGATGCGGGTGGTTTTACTTCTGGCTTAACCGGGGAGGGTATTTATTTTGGCATGGTTTCTGGTATAGAAGTAGCAAGAAAAATTATAAATCCAGAATATAAGTGTGGAGAAATATCGGAAATATTGAAAATTAAAAGATTTCATGAAAATACTCTTGCCCTAATATCCTTTTTAGTTAAAATTAATAAACATTTAGCTAATAGTATATTTAAATTATTACTCAATTTAATGAAGAGAGAGTATTTTTCAAAAAAATTAATTAAACATTTTGGATAATGAATTATAGTTAAGTATTGCAATTTATAGTAAATTAGTGTATTTTTATTAAAACGACGCGGGGTAGAGCGGTCCGGCAGCTCGTCAGGCCCATAACCTGGAGGTCGTGGGTTCAAATTTCTTTTAAATAAATAATTATATGTACTGATAGAGCGCTTGCGCTTTTTTTGTTTTAACTATAATCTTAATATATAATGATTAATTTGTGGTTTTCCACAATACGGAGGTAATAAAATTATGTATGAAAAAATTTCAACAGAACAGCCAACGGAACAAGAAAAATTGCCAAGCATAGAAGATTTGCACAATATAATACCCGAGCTAGAAAATGAAATTGAGCTCTTAAAGCAACAAAAAGAAAGTGATATTAAAAACAAGCTTGAGGAAAGAGAAGAGATCATTGCAGAAGATGTCAAAACTACAGAATTATTAAAAGAAGCGGGAAAAATTTTAGAATTTTATGAGGAGCAACAGAAGTGCGGGTTTCTTATGGATGAGAAGGATATTGCTAAATTAGAGGAGGTGAGGGATTTATACAATTCTTTGAGCAAACAAAGAGAGATATTGTCCAAGAAATATGATACTATAATGGATAATCCCGATCTATATGATAGAGTTTTGGGTTCAGCAAATAAGGAAAATAAAGAAATAGATGAAATGAAAAAAAGACAAGAGGCTGAGTCAATGCTTGAAGAAGTTGCTAATGATTTTTGTCAAAAGCTTATACAAACACCAAAAGAAGAAGAGCTTTTTAGAGGTGAATATAAAAATAGATGGGAGATGATACATAAGAATCATTATGAGATTCAGGAAATTTGGAGCAAATTTGGCGCTAATAAAGGTGATCTTGGTTTTAATTCTCCATCAGAACTAAAATCTTATGATGAGTTTATAGAAAAAATTGAAGAATATAAAAAGAGTTTAGGTATTTTAAAAAGAAAACAAAGGTCTTCTATTGCTCAACTTCTGAAACATAAGGATAAATTTATAACTTTTTATCAAAATAAAGAGGAGGGGGAGGATTTAAATAAGAGATTGAGTGATGTATATAATTATACAGAATTAAAAGAAGAATACAAAAATATAATGTACGAAGCATGGGAACATGAATATAAGATACAAGAAGAGTTTCCGGGGGAGGTGCCTTATAGTTCTACATTGCCAGAGGTATTATATAGTAAAATACGGAATATTCTAAGACAGCGAAATACTCAGGAATGGCCCAAAAAATATGAAGAAAAATTAGTAAGTATAATAAACGATGTTGTGTCAACTCCTTCTATATACTCCTCAGATCCAAGGAAGGAGAAGTAGTTTACATTTTAAATAATTTTTAACTTATTTTTATATATTGATTATCTATAACTAGTATAATTTATTGTTTACTTTTTATATTAAATTATGTTGAGGGCGTACTATTCTAAATAAATATGCGACATAGAAAATGATATAATTGATATGCATATAACAATTAAATATCAAAATCTATGTCACAATATGATTCTATCACAAAAATAAGGATTTGTTGGAGCCTTTATCAAAATAACATAC
>JAKPTO010000005.1 GCA_029555085.1 bacterium
CTAAACCTTTTAACCAGTGGCTTTATTTTAAAGCCACTATTATCTCCAGCCACCCAGTTTTTGAGTGGGGAGATTCTGTATCCATCCCTATATATGTAGATACAGAGTATCTCCCAACTCTGTAATCCACACTGGGGCCTAGGTAAATCGAGTGTTCCTTATTTGCCACTCTCCACTCCGAAAGAACTTTCACGGTATACGACCCTATTCTATAACCAATGAAGTCACTTCCGGAGATAGATTTTTCCGATTTTGACGACACGGACGGAGCTGTTCTTGTAAATAGACTCCAATTGTCCAGACTTCCTATGACGAGAATTTGTCCTGTATACGAAGATACAGGAAACTTATCTTCCTTGAGGTTCAAGGTCATATCAGCTTCAGTGGTAGTACTGATACTGACTCTACCCAACTTGAACCCAAGTGATGGACCTGCTCCGAGGATTAACAATCCCCGAGAACTATAAATTCCCTGCCAGGTAACTTTCGGAGCTTTGTGCTGGTATGTTATGGAATAATCCCCAGCAAAACCCTGTTTGAGCTTAATACAGTCAGTGGTTTGGGCGGTGAGTGATATAGAAGTAATCATCACGAGGGCCACAGCAATAATTATTTTTTTCATTTTATCCTCCCAGATAATTTTTTAGTTTTTTTAATGTGCTTTCTTTTATCTTTAATATTTAAATGTATCATAGATATTGTATATTGTCAACTATATTTGACTACAATAATTTGATATGATATAATGCTTATATAAAGCATAAAATATGATTATTGACTAACAATTTTGACAATAATCCAATGAACGCATGGAACAAGAATTACTAAAATTAGGGTTTTCTACAAATCAAGCAAGAGTTTATTTGGCTCTTTTAGAGCTTGGTCAAAGCCGTGTTGGGCCAATAATTGCAAAATCAAAGCTTCCAAGACAGACAGTTTATAACACCCTTTCAGAGTTAGAGGAAAAAGAGCTTATTTTTTCAGTTATTAAATCAGGGAGAAAGAATTTTCAGACAAAAGATCCACAACAATTATTAGAAAATATAAGAACACAGGAAGAAATAGTTGAAAAAATTCTTCCGCAACTTATTTCAAAAAGAGATACTTCCAAAAATATTTCCGATATAAAAGTTTATGAAGGCCTTGATGGATTTAAAACAGTTCATATGACAAATATAAGGAATACGAAAAAAAACTCTACTGTTTATTTTATTTCAGCAGGAAGTCAGAAGTGGGTTGATTTTGCAAAACAATCTGGAATGTTATATAAATATGAAAAAATTAGATTAGGAAAAAATATAACCCAAAAATTGGTTGTTTATGAGAGTCAAAGAAAAATATTAGAGAATTTTACAAATACAGATTTTAGAGATCAATTGCCATCACAAAGAAGACAATATAGATTTTTACAAGATAATTTTAATTCTCCCATGTCTATACAAATTTGGCAAGATAGAATTGATTTAGTAATTTTTTCAAATTCGCCAATTATCTTTGAAATAAAAAATATTGAAATTGTTAAGAGCTTTGAAAAATATTTTAATTTTTTGTGGTCAATTGCAAAAGAGTAAATTACCTGTTTGTTATTTTTTCATTTTCTAGTATAATTAATATGTCAGATTTATATCTTAATTTTTGATATAAATAAATATAAAAAACTAAAATAAAAAATATATGGAACCATTATACAGAGTGGTATTAAAAAAAGCTTGGCACATAGTTAAAAAAAATCCAGTATTATGGATATTTGGATTTTTTGCAATATTTTTATTAGACGGAGGTCCTCTACAAGTTTTTATGGATACTGTTGTCGCTATAAGTAATTTGCAGAGCCCAACAAGTACATTTGCTCTTAACCTAGAAACACTGGCTCTATTTTTTATAGCTCCAGCTGGTATCGGAGGTTTTATATTACAGATTTTAAGGTTAACAGTTGTTATTCTTGTAGCATTTTTATTATTGTGGATTATTATTGCATCTGAAATTTCTATTATTAAATCAACAATACAATTAGATAACAAAGAAAAACCTAAATTTATAAAATCTTTAATTGGCGCAAAACAAAACTTTTTTTCTGTATTGGGATTACATATTATCTCAAAAATAATTACATTTATTTTGATAGTGGGCATATGTTTACCGTTGCTAATATTTGTAGTCAATTCATCGATTAGTTATCGACTACCAATTGCATTTGTAGTTTGGGTTATATTTTTACCAATAGCTATTATAATTTCATTTATATTTAAATATGCAATTAACTTTGTTGTATTAAAGGGTGAAAAATTTTCTCAATCAATTAAAGACGCCTGGATGGTTTTCAAAACAAATTGGATGATAAGTATTGAAATGTCTATTTGGATTTTAATCATTAATTTAGTTGTGGGTTTCTTACTTTTACTGATAACGCAGATAGTTATAGTTCCATTTGATCTTGTAGCTCTTTCTATGGTTGGTGGCGGAGTTAGGGAAATTTTTTTCACCAAGATTTTGCCAATATTTTTGCTATATGTTTTTGTTGGTTCTATTGTCACAGTATTTCAAATTTCAAGTTGGACTCTCCTTTTTGACAGAATCGTTTCTGGTAAAAGACACAGTAAATTAGTTAGAGTAATTGCTTCGATGTCTAGTTTTATGAGCGCAAAAAATCAAATATCAACAATAGCAGATGTTAATAAAACAGCTATAGAAACGCCAAAAATAGTTAAAAAAAGAAGAGCTGGAAGACCAAAAGTTAAATAATTTTTTAGATATTATTTATTAGTTTTTGGGAAAAAGTATTTTTATATATAAAAAAGGATAATAATAAAATTATCCTTTTTTAATTTGTCTGTTTTTATGATAAAATTATATTATTAGTATTTATGTGATAAAAATATGAACCAGAATATAAATGATTTACTGGTTGATGAAAATCAATCAGAAGAATCGGGGAAATTAGAAGAAAAATTAATAGAAATTAAAAACAATGAATTAGAAGAAATAGTCAGGCAAAGGGCTTATTCTATAAATTTGCCATATGTTAATTTAAAAGGATTTCCAATTTCTCAAGAGGCGCTTTCTTTTATCGATGTAGAGAAGGCAAAAAGTTTAAGCGTGATTTGTTTTGCTCTTTTAGACAAAGAGGCAAAAATTGCAACAACAGATCCAGACAATCCCCAGTTAAAAAAATTTCTTAAGGAAATAGAGGAGAATAATAAAAATGTAGAATTATTTTTATCATCAGAACTGAGTTTTTCACACGCTATAAAACTATATGAAAATCTTCCAAAATTTATTCCCATGAAAGGGGGAGTAAGTATAACAAAAGAAGATTTAGAAAGATACAAGCAGGATGGACTTACATTTGATAAATTGGATTCTTTATTAAAGAAAGCAGACATATCTGAACTCATAGCGATGCTTATTTCCGTGGCTATACAAGTAGATGCATCAGATATTCATATAGAAGCTCAGAGCGATGGTATAAAGATACGCTTAAGGATAGATGGCATATTACATGTTGTTTCATCTCTAAAAATTGATATTTGGCCAAAAATAATTTCAAGAATAAAGTTATTTTCAGGACTAAAAATCAACATTACGACAAAGCCTCAAGATGGAAGATTTACAATAAATTTAGAGAAAGATTTAATAGATGTGAGAGTTTCAACAGTTCCAACTAATTTTGGGGAAAGCGTTGTTATGAGATTATTGCGCTCATCAAGTGTTGGTTTGGATTTTGAAGAACTCGGTATAAAAGGTAAGTCATTTGTAGATATAAAAAAGCAAATTGAAAGACCAAATGGAATGATAATCACAACCGGACCCACGGGAAGTGGTAAAACTACAACTCTTTATGCAATTTTAACTAAATTAAATTCCACGGAGAAAAAAATTATAACCCTAGAAGATCCAGTTGAATATAAATTGCCAGGAATAAATCAATCGCAGATTGATAAAAATGCAGATTATAGTTTTGCAACGGGACTTAAATCAATTTTAAGACAAGATCCAGACATTGTTATGGTTGGTGAAATTAGAGATTTGGAGACAGCAGATATTTCTATAAACGCAGCACTGACAGGTCATTTGGTGATAACAACACTACACACAAATTCAGCGTCAGGAGCTATTCCCAGATTTTTAGCAATGGGGGTTAAACCATTTCTTTTGTCTCCAGCACTTAACGCAATAGTGGGTCAGCGTCTTGTAAGAAAACTTTGTCCATATTGCAAAGAAGAAGAAAAATTAGATAATGATAAATTAACAACTGTTTTAAATATTTTAAATAAAATCCCAGCAAATTCTGGTTCAAGGTTAGATAAGGAAGAATTAGATAATTTGAAGTTTTATAAAAGTCGAGGATGTGATAAATGTTATGGATTGGGTTATAGAGGGCGAATAGGTATATATGAGATACTTTTGATGTCAAAAGATATTGAAGCAGCTATTTTTGATAACAAGGTTTCTGAATATATAATTCAGGAATTAGCTCAGAAAAATGGTATGGTAACTATGATTCAAGATGGATTATTAAAAGCAAAAGATGGAATTACATCTATAGAGGAAGTGTTTAGCGTAACTGATTAATTTTTATTTGACTTTATTAAATATATATGATATAATATATTTATATCTATTATTAATTTTAAATATATGAAAATGGAAAATAGTTTTTTTGAAAAAGAAGAACAAAAAAAGAAGTCTTTTTTTGAAAAATTTAAATCAAAAGTCGGAAGAGGTTTTAGGACTCTACTTATGGCGTCTATGTTATTTTCTCCACTAAGAGCAACTGAGGGAAAGATTATTAATATTGGGGATAAAGACAATAAATCAGACACTGAGCTTCCAGTTGATATGAATAATCATCAAGGGTCTGAATTTTTTGATGTAAAAGAAGGTGAAGTAGAGAAAGATAAAAATTTTGAAAAGATAAACTTATCTCCAACATTTATTCAGATAAATCCAGAAACAAATAAAAAGGAATTTAATTGGATGTCTCTAGTAGCACCTTTTGATTTTACCATATCAACAGTTGAGAATAAAAATTATACCACTACTTTTACGGTTCCATATGAGTATGCAAGATTATTTAGTGAAGACCCAAAAGCAGAAAAAGAAACAAACTCAGAGGATTATAAATTACTAAGTGAACATATTAAGACAGAGTTACAAACAGAATTAAAAAATGCTTTTCATGGTTTTGGATTTAGTGAAAATGTTTACAATGCAAATCACCCTGGTGAATTAGAAGATCAATCTATAAAAGTTGAATATATGAGAGTTGTAGGCATGACTTCCCCAGAGGGACATGTAGATAAGGGAAAAGAGTCTATAATTCCCGGTAATGTAGATGAAGAAAATATAGAACTTGGTCATACAAGAGCCAGTGCTGCAGAAAGGATGACAATAGAAGAATTAAACAAGTTGGGTGTAAATACGGATGAAATAGAATCATTTTTACGTGAGCAAGGATCGGTAGAGAATCAATTTTCAGGAGAAGAAATGGAAAGACTTGCAGAATTAGCACAAGATTACGAAGGTGTAGATGATATAGAAAAAATATTTAAATTATATCAAGATTATAATCAGGGGAAAATTCAGGATCAAAATGTTGTTAATGAACTAGACAGAATAATAGCTTCAAAAAGATGTGTTCAAATAGAAATAGGATTACAGGGTGAAAGAAGAATTATTGTTGCAGTTCCTGTATTCTTTATGTTACTTTTACCACTAGCGTGGAGAAGAAGAAATTCAAAACCAGAAGTTGTTAAAAAAGAAGACTCAAAAGGGGGTCCTAAACCAGAGCCAGCTTTAGATGGGCAGGATGGACAACAAGAAAAAATAGGAGAAGAGCCTGGATTAGAAAAAGATCCTAATATTTTAGATAATGTCCCAGAAAGAGTTATAAAAACAGAATTACCAGAAAATCCAGAAGATTATAAATATATGGAATCTGAAACCATTGAAGATTTATATATTGGATTTGATAATCTAGATAATATAAAATTGGGCATAGATTATAGGGGTATTTTTAATGAATATTATGAGCATTATGATAAATTTAAAAATATTGGAGGTGATTTAGAGATAGCTATTGCATATGAAATTCTCATGAGCTGGAAAAAACATGATATAGCAAATAGAAAAATAGCTGGACTTTCTAACCCAGAAGAAGGTATGGACTATGAAAACAATGAAAGACAAATTCAGTGGTCTAAAATGCATGCAAGAAAATTTATTCAAATAATGGAAAGAATGAAAAAGAATGAGCTTATAAAAAATAAATCAGAATTAAAAGAGGAAGAAAGCTGGGAACAAAAAGTCGATACTTTAAATGAAATACTCGATAAATTAGATGATAAACAGATTTTTGAAGAAAGAAAAAAACTCAACGAAGTAAATAATATGCCAAACAGAGGCAGGGAAGATAATAGGAATTTTATTATAGAGTTTTTAACAAAAACAGCTCCAAGTCTTTTAGAAACAACAAATACATATTTGATTAATAAATACAAGATAGGGGAATTACAAAAATCATCTACGGAGAAAAAAGAAGAAGACAGTAAAGATATTAATGATTTTAAAAAGCGTTTTTATGATAATTTTATAAATTTTAAATACAAAGACAATCTAGATATGGAAGAATTAATGAAGTATTTAGAGATTATACAAAACGCAGACAAACAGCTTTCCCTAATAGAAAGTGCTGGTTACGGTGTTAAACTTGAAGAAAAAATAGTTATAAATTTTAGAGCAACAATAAATAGATTTTTATCTGGTATAAATGAAAGAATAGAAGACTTAAAAGACCCTTTGTCTTATTTAACAGTTGAGTATAGAGGGGTACGAAATGAGAAAATGGAAAAATGGTTAAATGAGTAATAAATTTTAATAAAAGGTCTCGTTTTTTAACGAGACTTTTTATGTTATAATAATACTATAAATATTTTCATTTTTTATTTTTAAGTATATGTAATATGATTCAAAACAAAAACAATACAAAAAACAAAGCATATATTGTTGCTGTTGATATGGGTTACGGACACCAGAGAGCAGCGCAACCACTTTTATCTATAGCGGAAGGTGGAATTATAAATGCAAATAAATACAAAGGGATAAGTAAAAAAGAACAAAAACAGTGGAGTGGCGGAAGATATTGGTATGAAATTATTTCGAGATTTAAAAATATAACTATCATTGGTAAATTAGCATTTTCTATAATGGATAGTTTTCAAAAAATTGAAAATTTTTATCCAAGAAGAGATTTGTCAAAAAATTCTTCTCAGCAAAAGTGGTTTTATAATCAGGTGAAGGGTGGATTAGGAAGAAGATTAATAGAGGAATTAAATCAAAACCCATTGCCATTTGTAACAACTTTTTTCGTTCCTGCTTATTTTGCAGAATATTGGGGATATAAAAACGATATTTATTGTGTAGTTTGTGATGCCGATGTGGCTCGTGCTTGGGCGCCTTATAGACCAAAAGAAAGTAGAATAAAATATTTGGTTCCAAATAAACGTGTAAAAGAAAGATTAATGCTTTATGGAGTTAGAAAAGAATATATATACATAACTGGCTTTCCATTACCAAAAGAAAATATAGGCGGGGAATCTTTAAAAACAATAAAGGCGGATTTGAAAGCTAGATTATATAATTTAGATCCAAAAGGATCTTATAGAAAAAAATATTATAAATTAATAGAGAATTATGTTTGCCCAATTAAAGAAATAAAAAAGAACAAACATCCGCTTACAATTACTTTTGCTGTTGGTGGCGCTGGAGCTCAGAGAGAAATAGGGGCAATTATTTTACAGAAATTAAAAAAGAAAATCACAACAGGAAAATTAAGATTAAATTTAGTTGCTGGGAATAGAAACGATGTTTATTTGTTTTACAGAAAATTTTTAGAAAAAAATAAATTAGAAAAAAGTAAAAATATTAATATAGTATATAGCACAAATAAATTTGGATATTTTAAAGATTTTAATCTTGTACTTAGAACAACAGATATATTATGGACAAAGCCATCAGAGCTCACATTTTTTAGTGGTTTGGGTTTACCGATTATTATTTCAGATCCAGTTGGCTCTCAGGAGGATTATAATAGAGATTGGCTTACATATATTGGCGCGGGGGTTAATAGTTTAAATCCAGAATATGTAGATGAGTGGCTTTTTGACTGGTTGGAATCAGGTTGGTTAGCAGAGGCAGCTATGAATGGATTTTTAAATGCTCCAAAATTAGGCGCTTACCACATTGAAGATATAGTATTAAAGAAAAAAATTGTTGAAGCAAACGAAATTCATTTAATGTAATTATGAATGTAAAAAATATAAAAATAAATTTATATAAAAGTATAAAAGATCCGATAAATTTGGAGTTTTTAGGTGTTAATACTTTTATTGGTCAAAATAATTGTGGTAAATCAAGTATTTTAAATTCTATTCAAATAGCACTTTGTCCGGAATTGGATGATACTTATGCTTATTACCATAAATCAGATATAGAATTAAATATTGAATTTTCAGATAAAGAAAAAAATCAGTTTAAATTTTCATCAAATAACGCAATTTTAAAATTAAATATCAATAAAAGAACTTTAATTTTTGGTGATACTGAAATTGATTATTTAAAATACGCAGAACATTTTTCTAAAAAGGTAAAAAAAATAAAAGAAGAATCTTTTTTAGATATAAAATCAATAGAAAAAGATTTTAAGGATTTATTTAATTATCCAAAAAATTTAAAATTATTTCAGAGAGCTTTAAAAAAACATTTTCCAAAAGTTACAGCAAACGAAGAAGCGCTTAATTCTCATTTTGAACATGTTGGTTTATATGAAGGAGAAAGGCGAGCTACTATAGATCATTTGGGTTCTGGATTTATAAGAGTTTTTACAATTCTTCTTTATATGTACCATCCAGAATTCCATATTTTATTAATTGATGAGCCAGAAAATCATTTACATCCAGCGCTTATTAAAAATTTAATTAGCGCAATGCAAAGTACCAATTTAGTTCAGATATTTTTTACTACTCATTCTCCACTTTTTATTTCTGCAAAAACAATTCCACAGCTCGTGCGCGTTGTAAGAGATGAAAAATCAACGAGAGCATATGATTATCATGGAGACAAATTTAACAAGGAAAGGTTGTTGGAGGAAATAAATGCTGACAATATGGAGATGTTTTTCGCAGATAAGGTTTTAGTTGTTGAGGGTGTTTCTGATAAGTTACTTTTTGGAGGACTTATTGATAGATTCTACAAAGGAGATAAAGAAATAAAAGTAATTCAGACATACGGAAAAGGAAACGCTGCCATTTACTCTGATTTACTTAAAATATTTAATATTCCATTTATTATGGTTTTCGATAGAGATATGTTAAAAGGTGGATATTTATCAGCATTAACAAAGCGTTTAGATATTAATATTGACTACGAAGATTTAGAAAAGCTCAAAGAGAATAATATATTTGTATTTTCAAATGGAACATTAGAAGATAATTACCCAAAAAAATATCAAAGAAGAGGTAGTAAGGCGCTTAGTGCGTTATATGCATCAAATTTGATAACAGAGGCCGATTTTAATTCTTCTAAAATGAAAAATATTAGAGAAATAATTTCAATGTTATAAATTTAATCAACCCCCGCATAGCGGGATAATAATTCTGCAGAGTTGACTCAAATAAAATTTTGATTAACTCCAAGGAATAAAAAAATATGTCTTGGTTAATAATCGTAATAATTGCTTATCTAATTCTCGCAATAGTAAATTTAGCAGATAAATTTATTATTGGAAATATGATCCCAAATAGCAAGGCTTATACTTTTTTTGTAGGGGTCTTGGGTTGTGTTGTTATATTCCTCGCCCCATTTTTTCTAGTTTGGTGCGGTTGGAAAATTTTTTTGTTAAATATTTTTGTTGGCGCGTTGTTTCCAATTGCCCTTACATTCATGTATAGATCTTTAAAAGTAGGAGATACATCAAAAATGATAACACTTATCGGCGGGACAATTCCTATTTTTACTATTTTAATGTCAATTTTTGTATTAGGAGAGGTTTTTAGCAGAAATCAATGGATAGGAATAGCATTTTTAATTGTGGGAACTATTATAATCGCTTGGCTTCCAAATAAAAAATCCTTATGGTATAGAATTGCCGTAATGTTTGGTATAAAAGCTGATAATTCAAAAAAAGGAATAATAGAAGCAATACTTGCAGCATTGTTTTATGCGTTATTTTTTATAGGAACAAAATATTTGTATTCTGTTCAACCATTTTGGTCTGGATTTATTTGGATAAGATTTGGAACATTGTTATTTGTTCTAACATTTTTGATTAGAAAAGCAGATAGAGATGGAATATTTAAGAGTTTTAAAGATTTAATGAAGGGAAAAGGAAAATTGTTGTTTTTTGGAAATCAGGGTCTCGCAGGAATTGGATTTGTATTACAGAATTATGCAATTGCGCTTGGTTCGGTTGCTCTTGTAAATGCCATGCAGGGCGTTCAATATGTTTTCCTTCTTATTTTAGGAGCAATAGTAACAGTATTTAAACCACAGGCAATTAAAGAAGATATTTCAAAATCAATTATAATTCAAAAAATTATAGCAATACTATTCGTAGCTATAGGATTATTTTTTGTGGCTAGGTAAATTATGATTTTAACAAAGAAAAAAATGTATATATTAATAACCTTTATACTGGTTGTTCTTATTATTTCTTATTTTAAATTTGCAAAACATCATCCCGACAAAATAGATTTAAATGCGCCTTCTGATTATTGGGGTATTACATTTTCTACAAAAGTTTGTAAAGAAATGGGTCTTGATTGGAAAAAAACCTATATTGCAATATTAGATGATTTGGGTGTTAAGCAAATTAGAGTTCCAATTTATTGGGATGAAATAGAACCAAGGTATCAAGAGTTTAATTTTTCTGATTATGATTTTATTTTTGACGAAGGTGCAAAAAGAAATGTAAAATTTATTGCAAATGTTGGTTGGCGTTTACCTAGGTGGCCAGAATGTCATGCTCCGACTTGGGCAGTTGTAAAAGGAGTTCCATATACAAAAGAAAGAACCATGACAATGATTGAAGAGGTTGTAAAAAGATATCAAAATCGTGGAGAAATAATAATGTGGCAGGTTGAAAACGAACCACTCTTAAATTCATTTGGTAAATGTCCAAATGGTGATGAAGAGTTTTTGAAAAAAGAAGTTGCTCTTGTTAGGAATTTAGATTCAAAGCCAATTTTAGTTACAGCATCGGGAGAATTAAGCACATGGAAAAGAGAAAGTAAAATTGGCGATTATTTTGGAACAACAATGTATAGGGTTGTGTGGAATAAGTTTTTTGGTTATTTCAGATATCCATGGCCAGCGGGATTTTATAAATGGAAAGCAAAATTAATTGGAATGCCAAAATATAAAATGAGCATAAGTGAGCTTCAGGCAGAACCATGGGTTCCAAATGGAACATTAAAAGATATTTTAGACCAGGAATCAAACAAATCATTTGATATAAAACAATTTAAAGCTAATTTACAATTTGCGATTAATTCAGATTTAAATAAAGCATATTTGTGGGGAGCAGAATGGTGGTATTTTAGAAAATTACAAGGAAATTCAGAATATTGGGATTTAGCCAAGACACTTTTTAATGAATAATTTATATTTTATATTAAAAAAAGCTAAAAATTAAAAACCCGGTTTAATAACCGGGCTTTTTTAATTTAATTTTTTTATATTTTTAATGCTAATTTTATTTATTATTGGTATGAGAATAATTTATATATTCCTCTAGATTATTCTTTTCAAATTTTTTAGGAGAAAATATTTTTGTTTTAATAAATTCAAGCGCGCTATTGATTCCAGCACTAATTAACCAGTCGTCAGATTTTCTATTATCGTTCCCAGATAATTGGAGTATTCTTAATTTAGCTTCTGCTAATATATCTTCAAAATCATACGGAGCAAGATCTTGATTACTGATTTGAAATTTTTTCATAGCAAATTTAGCGGCTTTTCTTGCACATTCTTCTATTTTTCCTCGATTTTTTTCAATCCAATTGTTATCTACATTGATTTCTCTCTTTTTTTCATTCATAAATAGCCATCCCCTTTCTTTTGCTCTAAATGCCGTAGCTCTAGAAACATGATATTCTTCCATGGTTTTTTTTATTGTCATCTCTTTCGGAATTGCTACCTTTTTTCTAATATTTGGATCGTAGGGTTCGTATTGAGGTTTTTCCACAACTACATTTTTTAAATTGTTATTAATGTTTTCAAATCTTTCCATATTTTTTAATTTAATTTTTTATATTTTCTTGATTTTGAATATTTCTCTTTTTTAATTTTAACATTGGTTTAAAAAACCACAATCTCTCTAAAAAGTGAAATATTGATAACCAAATCATTATTATTCCCCAAGATGTGTGATTGAAAATATATGGGAATGTAATTCCATAATCTCTCCAGAAAATTGATGAAAGAGAGGAATACAACACAGCAATAAAAGAAATTAAAAGCCCAATGTTGAAAATTCTTTTAAGGTGTAATTCTTTTAGAGTATTTTTATTTTTTAATATCACCAATATTACATAAGCAATAACCAGTACTATTGATATTAATAAAAAGTTAGAATTTTTCCCCATATTGTTTTTATATTGTTTAATTTTTTAAATTATTTTATCATCAGGAGTTTCCCTTATTTCTCTGTCGTTTTCATCTTCTATTTCTCCAACAATTTCTTCTAAAATATCTTCAAGTGTTAAAAGACCAATTAACTGTTTATTTTTTCTGTAAACAATCGCCATGTGAATTCTTTTTTTCATCATCCTGTTGAAAATTCTGTGTATCTTTGTATTTTCATCAACTTTTATAATTGGGTTTACATATTTTAACACTTCATCTTCTCTTTTATCGCTATTTAAAACTCTCATTATATCTATTACATGAACATAACCAATTATATTATCTTCCTGATTGTGATAAACTGGATATCTACTATATCCTTCTTTTGCCATAAAGTAAGAAATTTGATCTATTTCAGCATCTTCGTTTACTACGCACATTCTGTATCTAGGAGTCATTATGTCTTTTGCTTTTGCATCTCCGAATTCTAAAACATTCATTATCATTTCATGTTCCTTGAAATGTATTATTCCATTTTCTACAGCAATTCTACTTAGTGCTTTAAATTCTTGCTCGGAAACAAGCTCCCTTTTTTTATCACCAGTCATTAGCAATAATAATTTTTCTAATAAAAATGTTACTGGGTAGGAAATTATTTCTAAAAAATATACGATTGGTACAAAAAGTAATGCGAATTTTTCTGCTCTTGTTTGGAAAAATGCTTTTGGTAGCATTTCTCCAAATATTAAAATTAGTAGTGTTACAATTCCAGTCGCTATAGCGAGAAAATTATTATCAAATTTTTGATTAACCCAGATACTTGAAATACTAGCTATTGTAACATTAACTAAATTATTCCCCAAAAGTAAAACAGCTAATAATCTTTTTTTATTTTTTAATATTTTTTGTAATAATTTCGCATTTTTCTTTTTTGACAAAACCAAAGATTTTACACTACCTGGCGTAATTGAAAAAAGCGCAATTTCCATTCCAGAAAACCATGCAGAGCAAATTAAAAGTACTAAAATATATACAAAAAACATTTGATTTATATAAATGATTCTCCAGTCATTTCTTTAGGAACTTCAAGATTCATGATTTTTAAAATTGTTGGAGCAATGTCACTTAAATATCCATTTGTTCTTTTTATTTTTTTATACTTTGGAGATATTAAATAAAAAGGAACTGGATTTAATGTGTGTGATGTAAGTTTTTGCCCAGATGTTTTGTCAAAAGTTTCTTCGGCGTTTCCATGATCTGCTGTTATTATAACATGATATCCATTTTCTTTCGCGCAATCTACAATTTTTCCAAGCGCACTATCAACATGTTCTGTCGCAGACACTATTGCATCAAAATTTCCAGTATGTCCCACCATATCGCAGTTTGTCAGATTTGTTGCTATAAAATCAAACTCGTCATTTTTAATGGCTTTTATAATCTCATCAGCAATTTCGTGAACTTTCATTTCTGGTTTCATGTCATGAGTCGCGATATCTTTGTTGCTCGGAATTAAGATTCTTTTTTCGTTGCGTTCCTCATCGTATCTTTGAGCATTAAAGAAAAAAGTTAAATGAGTGAATTTTTCTGTTTCAGTAATTTTTAATTGTTTTAAATTATTTTTTGCAATTACTTCTGATAGGGTATTTTTAATTTCCTCGGGAGGAAACGCAACACGAACATCAAGTGATTCATCGTATTGAGTCATTGCAACAAATTTCATATTAGGAATTTTTTCGTCTAAAAATCTTTTTGTTATTTCTCTTGCTCTGTCAGAACGAAAGTTTGCAAAAATTACTGCATCATTTGATTGAACATATCCTTGCTCACCCGGATTTGTTTCAATGTAAGCTGGTTCTATAAACTCATCAGTTATGTCTTTTGAATAATTAAATTCAATTGCCTCTTTTGCTGATTTAAACTTAGGGCCATCAGCATGTGTCATTACCATAAAATGTTTTTCAACTCTGTCGCCATTATTGTCTCTATCCATTCCCCAATACCTTCCACCAATTGTAGCGATTCTTCCAATGTTTTCCATTTTCATAAAATCCTCAATGTCATCAATGTATTTAATAGCGCTTTTTGGAGGAGTGTCTCTGCCATCAGTATATAAATGCAAATAAACATTTTTTACTTCATTTTCTTTTGCGCATTTTAAAAGCGCTTTTATGTGATTAATATGAGAATGAACGCCGCCATCAGAAATTAATCCTTTTATGTGTAACACGCTGTTTTGTTTTTTGACGTGATCAATTGCTTCTTTAATTGCAGGATTATCAATTAATTCTCCGTTTTTTACAGCTTTATTTATCTTTACTAAATTTTGGTAAATTATTCTCCCAGAGCCAATTACTAAATGATTTGCTTCTGATGTTCCCATTTGTCCATCTGGTAGTCCAATTGATTCTCCACTAGCAAAAAGAGTAGCAAATGGATAATTTGCTTTGTAATAATCTAGATTTGGGGTATCTGCTACTTCAACTGCATTATTATCTTTGTCTTCGTTATATCCTAAACCATCGCAAATTATAAGAATGACTTTATTTTTTTCCATGTGGGTATAATTCTTTGTTGTAGCAATTAAAATGGGAATTTTGAAATTTCGGATCTACCATTTAATTCTTTTTCAATTTTCATAAGTCTATTATATTTGCAAGTTCTTTCACTTCTACAAGGCGCGCCTGTTTTTATTTGCCCTGTTCCCATTGCTGTTACAAAATCAGCAATAAATGAATCTTCTGTTTCCCCGCTTCTGTGAGACACAACCGAAGTTATATTATTTTTTCTTGCCAATATTATTGTATCAATTGTTTCAGTTAGCGTTCCAATTTGATTTAATTTTATGAGGATTGAGTTAGATGTTTTTTCTGCAATACCTCTTTCTAGTCTTTTTGGATTTGTAACATATAAATCATCGCCGACTAATTGAATTTTATTTTCTGTTGAAGTGTTGAAATTTTTAAATCCTTCCCAATCATCTTCTGCAAAAATATCCTCAAAACTTACTATTGGATAATTTTTTGTAAGTTCTTTATAAAAATTTGACAATTCATTACTATCAAGTGTTTTACCTTCCTTATTTAAAATATATTTACCATCTTTGAAAAATTCTGTAGCTGCTGCGTCAATACAAAATACAATATCATCAGCTAATTTATATCCAGAAATTTCTATTGCTTCTTTCATGAGCTGAAATGGTTCATCATTGGATGAAACATTTGGCGCAAAACCGCCCTCATCTCCAACTCCAATTCCATAACCGTGAGATTTAATTGTTTTTTTCAAATTTGCATAAACCTCAGCACATATTCTCACAGCTTCAGTTATATTTTTTGCGCCTACTGGGAAAATCATGTATTCTTGGATATCTGTTGCCCAGTTTGCGTGTTTTCCACCATTCATTATATTCATCATAGGAATTGGCATTTGATATGTTCCACTAAAGTCAGGATTGAATTTTGATAAATATTCATAAAGTGGTTTTTTCTCACTGATAGCTTCTGCGCGCGCAATTGCCATTGATACTGATAAAATTGCATTTGCTCCTAAATTTGCTTTATTTTCTGTAGCATCGAGAGAAATCATTAGTTCGTCAATTTCGCGTTGATTTTTTGCATCCATGCCAATAATTTTTGGAGCAATAATTGTTTCAACATTTTCAACTGCTTTTAAAACACCTAAACCATTATAGCGAGATTTATCACCATCACGAAGCTCTACTGCTTCATAACTTCCTGTTGATGCTCCAGAAGGAACAAGCGAAGAAGCCGTTGATCCGTCTTCTAAAATTACGGTTGTTTCAATTGTTGGATTGCCTCTGCTGTCTAATATTTCTATAGCAGAAATTGATTTGATTTTCATAGTTTTATTCTTTTAATTATTTATTTTACAACCATTATAACAGAAAAAAGGGTCTTATAAAAGGGTTTTTCGTGCGTACTATTCTAAATAAATATGCGACATAGAAAATGATATAATTGATATGCATATAACAATTAAATATCAAAATCTATGTCACAATATGATTCTATCACAAAAATAAGGATTTGTTGGAGCCTTTATCAAAATAACATAC
>JAKPTO010000006.1 GCA_029555085.1 bacterium
ATATGAAAAGATTAACTGAAATAGATAATAAATCTAAATCAGGACAAGAACTAAACAAAGACGATCTTAGATTTCTCTATGAAATAGATTCAGAAATCAAAGGATTTGGTTATGAAAAAGACCCAAGAATACAAGAAATACTACAAGAAAGAGACATAAAAGAAGATATGTCTATAGCTATTGACTGCAAAAAAGAAGAAATAAGCTTAACAAAAGAAGAAGCATTATCTGGAAATATAAAATATCACTATGGAGATCTTTATCTTCGTAATCTTACATCAGCACAAGGTTTAGAGCTACCTGAAATTATTCGTGGAAGTCTTTATCTTTATAGTCTTACCTCAGCGGATGGTCTAAAATTCCCTAAAAGTGTTGGTGGATATCTTGATCTTTATAATCTTACATCAGCACGAGGCTTGGAATTGCCTAAAATTATTCGTGGATATCTTGATCTTCGTAGTCTTACATCAGCAGACGGTCTAAAATTCCCTAAAAGTGTTGGTGGAGATCTTAGCCTTTATAATCTTACATCAGCAGACGGTCTAAAACTTCCTGAAAGCGTTGGTAGAAGTCTTGATCTTCGTAATCTTACATCAGCAGACGGTTTAAAACTTCCTGAAAACATTGGTGGAGATCTTTATCTTAGTAGTCTTACATCAGCAGACGGTCTAAAATTCCCTAAAAGCGTTGGTGGAGATCTTGGTCTTGATAGTCTTACCTCAGCAGATGGTCTAAAACTTCCTGAAAGCGTTGGTGGAGGCCTTGGTCTTTCTAATCTTACCTCAGCAGATGGTCTAAAACTTCCTAAATATATTGGCGGACATCTTAGTCTTCCTAATCTTACCTCAGCACAGGGTTTAGAATTACCTCAAAATGTTGGTGGATATATTTATCTTCCTGGTCTTACCTCAGCAGATGGTCTAAAATTCCCTGAAAGTGTTGGTGGAGATCTTTATCTTTATAATCTTACCTCAGCAGATGGTCTAAAACTTCCTGAAATTATTCGTGGAAATCTTGATCTTCGTGGTCTTACATCGGCACAAGGTTTAGAGCTACCTGAAAACATTGGTGGATATATTTATCTTCCTGGTCTTACATCAGTAGAAAAAGATGAATTAAGACAGAAATATCCTAAATTAAAGATAATTTAATATTTTGTAATAAGTATTAATCTATATTTTGACTTGAAATGGGTTATAGTATTGTTTATTAAATCGTAGTATTTAAAAATTTTGCTTATATAATTTTTTGTTTTTTATGTGTTTATAATGTAAAATTAATTTATAATTTTTAATATTTTTATTTATGAAAATTTCATTTCATGGCGCATGTAAAGAAGTAACTGGTTCCTGTATTCTTGTAGAATCGGATAATTTTAAATTTCTTGTTGATTGTGGTTCTTTTCAGGGACAGGAATTTTCTTCTGATAGAAACGCTCAAGATTTTATATTCGATCCAAAACTTATTGATTTTGTTCTTTTAACTCATTCGCACCTAGATCACTGCGGGAGATTACCTAAATTATTTCAGGAAGGTTTTCGAGGAATGATTTATTGTACAAGACCCACAAAAGATCTTGTATATTTGATTTTGATGGATGCTTTGAAGATAATGAAGGATAAGGAAAGTATCAATAAAAAACTTCAATACACATTAAAAGATGTAGAAGGCGTTATGAATTTAATTAAATGCTTAGATTACAATGATGATTTTGATGTAAATAAATTTGTAAGAATAAGATTAAAAGATGCTGGACATATTTTGGGATCTGCTTTTTTTGAGGTTTATATAAAAGAAAATAATAAAGAGAAAAAAATAGTATTTTCTGGTGACTTAGGAAATCCACCAACTCCAATTATAAGAGATACTGAATTTTCAGATGGCGCGGATATTGTGGTAGTAGAATCAACTTATGGTGGCTTATTGCACGAAGATAAGGAAATCGGTAAAAGTGCTATAAAAAATGTAATTCTTGAAACAATAAAAAATAAAAGTGTTTTGATAGTCCCTGTTTTTGCAGTTGAAAGATCTCAGGAAGTTTTATATGAACTTAATAATTTAGTAGAAAATAATTTAATTCCAGAGGTTCCAATGTTTTTTGATTCTCCCATGGGAATTAATGCAATAGATATTTATAGAAAATATCTTGATTTTTATGATGAAGATACTAAAAAATTAATAGATTCAGGTGATGACATTTTTATATTTCCAAAAATGAAATATACTCTTACACCTTTTGAGTCAAAAAAAATAAATAACACACAAGCTCCAAAAATTATTTTAGCTGGAAGTGGAATGTGTAATGGGGGAAGAGTTTTGCATCATTTGAAATTTAATTTAAGTAATCCAAAAACTAATGTTATGCTGTTATCTTTTCAAGCAAAAGATACTTTGGGTAGAAAACTTATGGAAGGAGAGAAAAATGTTTTAATTAATGAAGTGGATGTGGAGGTGAGAGCTAAAATTTCTGTTTTTGGATGTTTTTCTTCTCATGCAGATGAAAAAAAATTAGAAAATTGGCTTTCTAGTTTTACAAAAATTAAACCAAAAACTATTTTTATAAATCACGGGGAAGAGGATAGAAGCATTGCGTTGCAAAATAATTTGAAAAAAACTACAAAAGCGAAAATACTAATCCCAGAATTTGGTGTTAAATATAACATTTAATTTTTTTTAGTTATATATAAATAAAAACTACTCTTAATAGAGTAGTTAAAATTTATATTTTTCAGTAATCAAAGTAGTGTGTAGAGTTTAGAGTTATGATATGACATTGTTTTCCGCTGTTACCATAATTATCATTGCAATGAAGCTTTGATAATGTAACTTTGGTCCACATTTATATAATTATTTGTCATTTATAACTCTATTTTAAGGCCAAATCCACGCTTTAAAGCGCAGAAATAGCCAAATAGTTCCCTCCACACTATTTTAATCACTGAAATTTTAATGTACTTTATGTGAATATTTTAATGATAGCACATTTTGTAATATTTGTCAATAGCAAATAATATTTTAAAAATATTGACTTATTTTTGTATTTATTTTATAAAATAAGTATTGTATATATATTTTTTTTATGTTATATTATTGTATAATTGTGATTAAATTGTTATAAAATATGAAAAATAAAAATCAAAACTTAGAATATATTAATGAGGGCGAGGATGTGAACTTTGATAATCTACCCCAACCAAACAAATGGAGAGAACGCATTAGTTTTGTTTTAGAAATTGTAAAAACAGTTATAATTTCACTTGCAATTATATTGCCTATTAGATATTTTTTAATACAACCATTTATGGTTGACGGAGCTTCAATGGAGCCAAATTTTTACAACGCCGATTATTTGATAATTGATGAGATTTCTTATAGATTTAAAGTTCCAGAAAGAGGAGATGTGGTTGTTTTTAAAAATCCAGAAAACACAAAAGAATATTTTATAAAAAGAGTTATAGGTCTTCCTGGTGAAACGATAAAAATTCAAGACGGAAAGGTTTTTTTAAAAAATATTAATTCAGGTGAATTTGAACAAATCCAAGAGGATTATCTGCCAGTAAATTTACAAACAATTGGTGTGGGTAGGGATATTATTATTCCAGATAATCATTATTTTGTTCTTGGAGATAATAGATCAAATAGTAGAGATAGTAGATATTTTGGTGCAATTTCAGAAGATTTAATAACAGGAAAAGTTCTTTTAAGGGGATATCCATTTAACAGAATAAAATTATTTACAGGAGATAAGCAATATTAATTTAATTAAAAACAAATTCTAAATTAGTTTGTTTTATTGAGATATAAATATTTATGTCAAAGAAAAAAGTTCAAAAATTTTATTTAGTAAAAGGTTTTAAAGATATTTTGCCAGAAGATCAACCATATTGGGAGTTTTTGCGTAAAAAATGTTTTAATGTGGCTAAATCTTATGGATATGAAAGAATAGATTTACCAATACTAGAGGATAGTAAATTATTTGTGAAGGGAGTTGGTAATTTAACAGATGTTGTTTCAAAAGAAATGTTTAGTTTTGAAACATTGGGCAAAGAAAGAGTTTCTCTAAGGCCAGAAGGAACAGCTGGAGCGGTTAGAGCATATATAGAGCACGGGATGATGAATAGAAAAAAACCAGTAAAATTATTTTATATGGGGCCAATGTTTAGATATGATAAACCACAAGCCGGAAGATATAGACAGTTTTATCAATTTGGTTTGGAAATTTTTGCAGGAGATGAACCCATAATTGATTCACAAATGATTTATATGGTGTATCAATTTTTTGATGAATTAAAAATTCCTATTATTGTAAAAATAAATAGTATTGGTTGTCCTAAATGTCGTGAGAAATTTTTGAAAGTTTTAAAGGATTATTTGAAAAAAAATAAATCTAAATTATGTAAGGATTGTCAGTTAAGATACAACAAAAATGTTTTAAGAATTTTAGATTGTAAAGAAAAAAAGTGCAAAGAGATTATACAAGAATCTCCACAAATATTGGATCATTTATGCGAGGATTGTAATAAGCATTTTGTAAAGACCCTGGAGTATTTAGAAGATTCTCAGATAAATTATGAGCTTGATCCATTTGTAGTAAGAGGACTTGATTATTATAATAGAACAACATTTGAAGTTGTTCCTACGGAAGAGTTTGCTGGGGGAGAAATTAGCGCTCAGGGCGCTCTTGCCGGTGGAGGCAGATATGATTATTTAGTTAAAAGTCTTGGTGGTCAAAATACTCCCGCAATTGGCGTGGCATTTGGAATGGATAGAATAGTTAATGCACTTAAAAAAATAAAGGATTTAGAGATACCAAGCATCAATTCAAGTGATATTTTTGTAGCGCAATTAGGAGATAAAGCTAGGAAGAAAGTTTTAGCGCTTTTTGAAAAATTAAGGCGCGCTGGATTTTCAGTATCTGAAAGTATATCAAAAACATCTTTGGGTCAACAACTTGAAGAAGCCAATAGATTAAAGACGAAATTAGCTCTTATAATAGGAGAAAAAGAATTATTAGATAAGACGATTTTAATAAGAGATATGGAAAGTGGTAGTCAGGAAGTTGTTCCAGAAAATAAAATTGAATCTGTCTTAGAAACCAGATTAAAAAGTTTAGATATAAATGTTAAAAAAACCAGAATACGCAATTAAATAAATTAATAAATTTTAAAACATAAGTTTTAATTTTTGAAAAGAAAGGAAGGTGAATAAAGTGGTAGAAGTAAAAGCAAAAAATAATGAATCATTTGAAAAGCTCAACAGAAGGTTTACGAAAAAAATTATTCAAAGTGGTAAATTGATTCAAGCAAGAAAAATAAGATTTAAGACAAAGCTTAAAAATGCAAGAGAGAAAAAGGCCGGAGCGATTCATAGAGTGAAAATGCAAGACAAGAGAGAGTATTTAAGGAAAATTGGCAAAATTGACGAACCAATGATGTAGATTATTCAATTTTATAAAGTTGAAATATTTTCTTTTATTAATTGAGGTGTGTTTATTTAAAATGTTTTCGAAATAGGAGATAAAAAGAATAATTTGTGCTATAATAAATGGTAGTGAAATAGACAACGCAAAATCAAATTTTGATAAATTTATGAAATTCGTGATAGATCATAAATGGATAAGTAGATGATTTTGCGATTTCACAATTTTAAACTAGGAATTAGATTAAAAATAAAAATTACACAAAATAAAATGATTCTTAAATTGAGAAATTTCTCTCTTTTAAAAAAGGCAGTTGCTTTTAGTTTTTTATTGCAACTGGCTTTTTTATTTGTGCCAAAAATTTCATTTGCAGAACCTCTACAAAAACATCCAATAGGATATATTCCAAGTATTGAGGGATTAGCAACAAGCGCTAGTCCAGAAGTAGTGATAACTAATATAATTCAAATCTTTTTGGGACTTTTAGGATTTATAGCTCTTATTATAATTATTTATGGCGGATTTGTATGGATGACTAGTGGTGGTAATCAAGAAAAAATAAATAAAGCTAAGGGGATTTTAAAAAGCGCAATTATCGGCTTACTAATAATTTTATTTTCATATGTAATTGTTAGTGTTGTTATGAGAGCAGTTGTCGGTGTTACGACAGATGATGGTGGAGGAGGAACTGGTTATACTGATGGCGACGATTATACATTTGGTGATGGAGCTCTCGGGGGTGGAGTAATAGAGAATCATTTTCCAGAGCGTGATGCTATAAATGTTCCTAGAAATACAATGATCATGATTACATTCAAAGTTCCAGTTGCAACAAGTACAATTTTAAATGACGATAATCCTCCAGCGGATTGTGCTACTTATAATGTTAATGGAAATGAGTGTGGAAATTTGAGAGCTGATAATATAAAGATCAAAAATGTTAACAATCAAATCCTTGCGTCTGATAGAGTTATTGCTGTATTGCAGAAAAATGGAAAATCAGTTTTATTGAAGCCCGTGGATTTGTTAGGTTTAAGCACCTCAGATGTAAATATTAATGTTCATTTAACATCGGGTATTCTAGCGCAGAATGGAAATAGTTTATTATCAGGGAATGGATATTCGTGGAATTTCACAGTTAGTACTTTTTCTGATACTACTCCGCCAAGAGTTACTAAGGTTTGGCCAAAGGCCTCAGAAAATTCAGATGTGAAATTTGCTAGAAATGCAATTATTCAAATTAATTTTTCAGAACCGATAAATTTTTTAAGTATGGATGGAAATATCACGGTAAGTTCAAGTGGTAGTATTTTACCAGGAGAATTAAAAATTAGTAATAAATATAAAACAGTGGAGTTTTTAAGTTCTGGTAGTTGTAGTGAATCATCAACAAGCCCCACAATTAATTCTTGCGGGGAAAGAGTTTTTTGCTTGCCGGCAAATTCAACAATAAATGGATTAATTTATTCTGGAAACGGTATTAATCCATTAAGTGGAATAAGTGATGCAGCTGGTAATTTATTAGACGGAAATAGCGACGGACAATCCAGTGGTTCTCCACATGATGATTATAAGTGGTCTTTTAATACAAGTGATACTATAGATTTATCTGTCCCTAAAATTATTCTCGTTTCTCCTACAGCAGATAAAATTTCTATTAATCCGGAGATATATGCTAAATTTAGTAAAGATATTTCACCAAGCTCTTTAACTTCGGATAATGTTTATATATATAATAGTACTTTATGTAGTAGCGAAGATAATAATACTATTGGTAAAAAAGATGAACTAGTGTTAGGAAGTACAGGAACTGCTTGTTTTCCAAATTATTCTGTTTATTTGAAAGACGATGGAGTTTCTGCGAGTATAAATATATATTCTCCGTATTTACAAAAAAATGCTATATATAGACCAAGGTTAACATCTGGAGTAAAAGATACATACGGAAATTGTTTTTATCATTCACATGGTCCTAGTGGCCCAGGACAACATTAAATATTATGAGATTTTTAAAAAACAAAAAAAATATAATTGCATTAATTACTTTTGCAGTAATTTTGTTTTTACCTATAATTTCATTTGCACAACAATTTACTAGGCATGAAATTGGTTATATTCCAGATATTGGTTTGGGTGGAAATATTTCTCCAGAAGAATTGATTGGAAATATAATAAGATTTTTTCTAGGATTGTTGGGATTTATTGCTCTTATTATAGTAATAATATCTGGCTTCAAGTGGATGACTAGTGGAGGAAATCAGGAAAAAATTTCAAAAGCAAAGCAAATGCTTGGAGCTGGAATTGTTGGGCTTTTGATTATTTTATTCTCATATATTATAACCACCGTTGTAATGCGCACATTTTTAACAATAACTGATTCAGGTGGAGGATCAGGTGGACCAGGTGGACCAGATGGACCACAGATAGTCTGTAATCAGACTACATTTGGTCAATGTATGGGTTGTAATTATATTTGTGGTTATGAAAATGGTTCCTATCAAGCAGTGTATGATTCAAGTGTTTGTTTCGATGACTGTTCAACAAATCCAGACGACCTAAATTATTTGAAAGTTATATCATTGAGTCCATCTGGAAATAATGTAAATTTATGTTCAAACATACAAGTTAAATTTAATAAAAATATTAATTTAAATACGGTAAATAAAACAAACTTTCCAATTTATAAATGTAATAATTTTCCAAATTGTACTTATGCAGATGTCGAATCAGCGTTAGATGGTGAATATTCCCTGGGTTCTAATTCTAGTAAAATTGTAAAATTTAACCCAAGTTCTAATTTTGAAGCAAATTCAACATATTGTATAAGCATAACAACCGATGTACAAAGCGTTGAAGGTTTTAGTTTGTTAAGACAAGAAGATTCGTGTTTTAGTACTGGCGCGGGCGTAGATAATCAACCTCCAAAAGTTACTGAGGTTTTTCCAAATGTTGACAGTGGTACAGGGAATGATGTTTGTAGAAATACATATATAAAAGTTGGTTTTTCTAAAGATATGGACGAGGACAGCTTATTAAATTCTAATGCTATTAAATTATACAAAAAGAACGGTAATGTTTATTCACTTGATAACAGAGAATTTCATCACAGCGTTAATTCTAGCGGAGATCTTATTTTAAGATTAAAATCTGGGGTTTTTGATGAAGATAGTGATTATTCAGTTGTCTTGATTGGAGATAAAATAAAAGATTCTTGCGATATTACATTGGATGGAAATGAGAATGGCAGTGCAGAAGGTTCTCCGACGGATAATTTTCCACCGAATACCCCACCAACAAATCACGCTTCTTGGCATTTTATTACTGGTCAAACATATGAATGTAGACCTATTATAAATAGTAATCCCGGATTAGCTCATTATGATGGCGGAGATGTTTTAACAATAACAGGCGATTATTTAAATGGGGCCTCGCTAGTTTTCAACAATAATATTAATATTTTTGAAAATAGTGAATCTTGTATGGCAGATGCTAATGGTATTGTTAATGTAGCCTGTTCTCCTTCTGCTTGGGATGATAATACAATAAAAGTAAAAGTGCCTACTGAGGCAAGATCAGGAAATATAAAAGTGAATACATTATACGGAGCTACACTCAATACAAGCTTCACTCTTTTAAGTCCAAGAATCAATAATATTTCTCCAAGTATTGGAGGGAAGAATCAATTTATTACAATAGATGGGGATAATTTTGGAGCGACTCAGGGTACAAGCGAGATTTATTTTAGAAAAGGTAGTCAAAGCATACCAGCAGGATTTCCATGTGATTATTGGACGAATAATAGAATAATAATTAGCGTTCCGGAATCAATGGCAGATGAGTCATTTGGAGATTGGAATATTCAAATCAAAAAAGTGGGAGATGAAGTGCATTGGAGTAATCCAGTAAAATTCACTTTTGATAATAATAGTTCTGCTGGTCCGGGGTTGTGTAGTGTTGGACCAAGGGATGTACATTATGAAGATTTATTTACATTAACTGGGGTAAATTTAGGAACATCTTCTGATGAAAGATCAGTGGTTTTAGGTAATCAATATAATCACATTCCTGCAACAGAGGCAGGATGGAATTCAGCAGCAACTCAAGTTACTGCAAAAACACCAAATTTACAGTCAGGAAGTGTTGGAGTAAGGGTCGTTGTTGGTACGGGAACAAGTGCAAAATATAGCAATTTTCTCTCATTAAATGTATTAGATACAGGGGTTAATGCTTTGAATATATCTTACATAGAACCAGAATCTGGTCCAGTGGGTTCATATGTGACTATATATGGAAGCGGATTTGGATCTAGCAGGGGAAATAGTGTTGTAAGATTTAAAACTAGTACAGATAATTGGATTGAGGGAGATTTTGTATTCCCATCAAGTTGTTCAACAAATTTTTGGAATAATAGCAGAATAATTGTAAAGGTTCCAGATGGGTTTTCTCTAGCCCATGGTTCATCACTTTCTTCTTCTGTTAAGGTAGTATTGAACGAAGGACAGGCAAATGAAAAAACAAGTAATGAAAAACCATTTGAGATAAATACTCAGCCACTTGCTCCATCTATTTGTGGAATATTACCGGCTTCTGCGACAGCTGGTGAAACTGTTAATATTTTTGGGGAATATTTTGGTAATAATAAAGTAACAGCAACATTTCATTATATAAATGGTCAAGGTGATAACGTTCTTTCCGGAATACCAACAGCTGATTCTGTGAGTGTTGTGGTTCCAGCAACTCAAACAGGACCAGTTGCTGTTAAGAATGAACATGGATATGGTAATACGGTTAATTTTGAATATATACAAGGATCTGAAACTCCAACCACTCCTCCGTTTGATTTTTACGGATGGAATTTTACAACATGTGAAAAATGCGGAATACCAAGAGTTAGAAGACAGGCCTGTTCATCCGATGGTACATCTTCTCCTACCCCGTTTCCAGGATATCAAGATGTGCCAGTTGATATGAATATTTATGCTGAATTTGAATACGCAGATAAAACAGCTGTAAATTTAGATTTTAGTAACGGTGGTGTTAATTTTTATAAATGTTCTAATAATAATCAAAATAATTGTACTATTCCAGTATCTTTTGTTCCGACTTATGATTCTGGTGGTGATGGATATACATCGTCAATTACGCTTGATCCAAGAAGCAATCTTGATGCAGGTACTTTATATAAAGTTTCCTTGTCCTCTGAGATTAAAGACTTTGATGGTTCAAGTTTAATTCCATTTGAGTGGTATTTTAAAACAAATTCATCTGGGGGGGCTTGTAATGTTGATACGGTTCGTGTTTATCCAGATAGTCAAAGTGTTATTTACGATGCCGGCAAGACAGTTTCTTTTGGCACGCAAGTTTGGGCTTCAGATGGATGTTATCAATGTGCTAATAATTATCAATATGAGTGGTCTAAAGAAGACCCAAATAATTTAGTTGATTGGGTTAATCCAGGGACTGCCTCAACATCTAAAGTAAAAATTAATTCAAGTGGTAAGATTGGGAATGTGTTTGTAAATGCAGAAAATTTATCCTTTAATATATCTGATAATTCTCCTGCGCGTTTATCAATAACATTAGATTGTACAAAATTTAACACTATTGAAAATGAAATTACCAGACAAAATAAATGTTCTGCTAATAATTGTTGTTGGAATGCTCAATCAAATCAGTGCTTAAATCATGGTAATGCGGTTTGTGGAAAACCATTTGTATTAATTGAAAATTGTATTTCTAGTGGAAATGAAACAACAATGGGTTCTCCATCGCCTCAGTCAACAAATACGTATTCTGTTCCTGTTGGAGCTAAAATTTTTGCAAAATTTGCAAAAAGCGGAGGAGAGGTTTCAATGAATGAAAGTACATATAGTGTCTCCGGAGCAATTAAAGTATATAAGTGTAATTCAGCTAATGGTTTTTTTGACAACAATGCTTGTATGCCATCTGGATTAAACATACAACATGATTCTTCTTTAAGTAATGGTCAGCAGGTTTTATATAATAAGAACAATGATTTTGATCCAGGTTTTTGGTATAAAGTTGTTTTAAATGAAAATAATAATAATGTTATAAAAGATGCAACCGGACAACCATTACAAACAAAAACTTGGTGGTTTAAAACAGGTTCAGGATTGTGCAATTCAACAAATGTAGCGGTGAGCGCTGTAAGTAGTACCTTAGCAGTTGGTGAGAATCAGAAATATACAGCAATTTCTTCCGATAATAATTGTACAGTTTGTAGTAACAATGATGAGTATTATTGGTCAATGACAACTCCAAATATTGCTCACTTTAATACTAGTACAACTCAGCCCAATATTTTTGTTACAGCAGATAATGTGGGACAAACAAAGATTAAAGCTCAAAATAAGGATTTTCCTATATTTGGATTAAAAAATTTAAAAGTTGTAAAGAATGTTAATTGTTCTAGTTTAACAAATCAAACAAGTTGTAATAATTCTGGTGCTTGTTGTTGGAGTAATGTCCAAAATAAATGTTTGCAGGGAGTTGATAATCCAGGGTGTCCAAACACCGGACCATTTAAGGTTCTCTCGGCTTTTCCTACGGAAGATGCTTGTCCAAATACGGTTATATCAGTAACATTTGATTCTGTTTTAGATTATTTAAGTTTGCAAGATAAAATATTTATAAAATCAGGAAGCGAAGATGTTGATTTTAGATATTCAGTTTATTTAAACGAATCTGGTCAATCTGTTTTAATAATAGAACCAACATCTGGATTAAAAGTTAATACTTCATATACTGTTTATTTAAATAAAGGGATAAGATCATCTGGGGGCGGATCTTTAATTTGTTCTGGGGATGCAACAGGTGATAGTTGTTATTCTTGGGGTTTTAAAACTGGAGCCAGTGTTTGTTCTTTGAGAAAGATAAATATAGTATATCCAGTTAAAAAGTTTTATGAATTTAATAATTTAGATGATCGCCCAACATTTACAGTACAAGGTTTAGATTCTAGAGGAAATGCAATAACTCAATTACCGGGTGTTTATGATTGGAAATGGAATTGGAGTAGTCAAGATACATCTCTTGTGGATTTTGTACCAGATTCAGATATGTTTTTAAGTTCTGCGCAATTCATGGCTAAAAATAAAAACGGGAAAACCACTGTAACTATAACCGCAGAAGAATTAAATCCGCCAGTTGGTTTTAATGGCTCTCTTGATGATAAAGTTAATGTGGAAGTATTTTTATGTTTAGATCCTTGGAATTTGATGATAGATAATGATTATAATTTTTCTATGAAGTATTGCAAAGACGGAGGACTTCCACACTTATCCGTACGAAAAACCTCAAACACTGGAGGTGGATTATTAAGAGAATACATACTTTCATTTAATGAATCAGGTGGGTCAACCACTATTAATTATCCAACAAATAATACAATTAATAAGATTGCAAAACTTTCTAGTAATTCATTTGTTTTAAATATATTTTCACAATTTTTTGGTGGATTTGTAAATAAAATTTTAGGAACAACTGTTTTTGCCGAACAGGAAGATCCAACACAAGATGTTATAGGAATAAGAATATATAAAAATCCTAAACATTTAGATTCTTATACTTGGTATTATAATTCAGGATATGTTCCAAACCTAGGAAGACCAACAAAAACTAAGATTGATTCGTATAGTGCAGTACAAGAGGGGACAACTGTGTATGTAAATGCCGGAAATAAGGTTCAGAATAATAATATTGCGGGTTCTTCAAATCCTGCAAACCTTTATACAACAATATATTTAATGTCGCATAATCCAAACGCAACTAGCATAACAAGAGGGATCATAGCACAATTAAAAAAGAATTGGACATTTAATATAAATCTTACAGAGCCACAAGATAAAATAGATTTAACCCAGGATGTATTGAGATGGGAACACATTAGAAGTTTTGAAAATATATTGGATAATTACGCTTATTATAATAAATATTGCGCTTATCAAACTAATCCGATTGCAGGCAATTGTCCAAGCACAGTAGATTTATCATATAAATGGATTGATGATGATAGTGACGGAGTTATTGAATCTACTGATGGGAATGGGATAATTAATAATGGCGAATGCTATAGTATATCAAAAGAAATTAGGTGTTCTGATGATGAATATTGTAAAAATAATGCATTAAAATTTGATAAATGTTTAATGACATATCCATTGTTAGAGAGTGGGACATATAAGAAGGGCATGTCTGTTTCTGTTTGGCCATCATGGAGCGAGACTCTGTCATCTGAGGTTGGTGGAATGCTTCCAATTGATCCAATAAACAAAATGGCTGGGGAGTGTTCTAATGGTCCTAATGATCCAAGAGATCCAGTAACTTGTTGGGATGCAGTAAATAGTAATTTTATGTGTCCAGCTGGTTCTCATGTATACATTTACAAATCAAGAGCCGGTGGTTTTGATTTATATACAATGTTTAATAATAATTCTAATACTTCTGCTATTTGGGATGGAGATAGTAGTCCGTTTATGCCACAAAATCGTTTTATGTTTGATAATTCAGCAATATGTAATGGTTCTACAAATGCAATGTGTGGAAACAATAGTGATTGTCCTGGGGATTGTCAGAAATGTAATCTAATAACACACGAGTGCGAGTCCACATGTAGCGCTAATAAACCACATTGTTTTGATCATAGTATCCCAGTTGATTGTTTAGATGATGTTCATTGTACTGAACCATGTCATAGATGCGATAGCGTAACACACGAATGTGTTAATAATTGTTCTGATGGAAAAATTTGTAGTAATACAAATCAATGTGTTCAATGCGTGAGTGATAGGGATTGCACTACTCCATGTTCACGATGCGTAAATAATAATTGTAGACCTTTATGCGCTCCTGATAATTGTATAAATAATCACTGTTCTGATTTTTCTTCTGGTGGATTAGAGATTAATAACCCCGATGTAAAACCATAAGTGACATTTGATCTTTGAATAAATTAAATAATATCAATAATTCAAATAAAAAAATATGTTCGACGATTTAAATCAAAATAATAATGGACAAGTAAATGCTCCAAATAACCAGAGCGATATAAACAATGCTGACTCTCTAGATTTTTTACAAGATAATTCTAATGTTAATTATCAAGACAAATTAAAGAACAATTCATTTGTTGATTCTAGTCCAGCTGAGGATATGTTTGCTAGCACAGATAGAGACAATGTTGATGCAAGAACATCAAATGTTTTTGTAAAAACAGAAAACTCTGGACCAGCACCAGTTAATCCAATAACAGATTATTCTCAGTTTGTATCAGAAGTTGAAAATTCTAATACTGGTAAAGTTAGACCAATATTTTTTATTATAGGGACGATTGTTTTATTAGCTATTTTAGGAAGCGGTGGATATTTTGTTTATTTAAAGTATTTTAAAAATAATACTTCTGTAAAAGAAGCAGAAATCAATACCCCAGTAGAAAATATAGATCTTAATAATGAAAATACTGAAACTCCAGAAGGTATTAATATTAACGAATCAGCAATAATAGAAGATACAGATGGAGATGGATTGAAGGATGAGGATGAAAAAATACTTGGAACAGATCCAAATAATCCAGACACGGATGGAGATGGGTTGTATGATAGAGAAGAAGTTATGATTTATAATACAGATCCACTAAACGAAGATACAGATGGAGACGGATATAAAGACGGGGAGGAGGTAAGGAATGGTTATAATCCATTGGGAGAGGGCAGATTATTGAATCTTGATTTGATTACTTCAGAAAATGATGAACAAGAATCTATTCAGGAAAAAAAGTTATTACCCACTAATATAGATATGAATTTATGGAAAAGTTATTCCGATAAAAAACTAAATATAGCGTTTAAATATCCACCTTCTTGGAACATAGAAACAAAAAATAATATTATAACTTTGTCTGGATCAGAGGGCGATATAGCAAGTTTAGAAATAAGAGATAATAAATTAAATTTAGATTTAATTGATTGGATTACAACGCAAAGCGATTTTCCAAATTTTAGACAACAGGAAATAATTGTAAACAGTTTAAAATCTCTCGCAGTAAGTAGTTCTGATTATAATTGGAAAGCAACCCAGTCAATTTTTTTGCCAGGAGAAAAGAAAGTTTTTTGTTTTAATTATTTAAATAAAAAAGTTAATGATGGAGAATTTAAAGAATTTCAGGAAATAGTAATGTCTTTTTCGTATTCATAGTTTACAAAAAATAATTTTAGAATAACATAATATGTTTGAGTCAGATAATAAAATTAGTTCATTGAATCAATCAAATTTAGAGCCACAAACTTATGAAGTGGTAAATTCTACGCAGGATGATTCTATGTATTATATGCCGGATAAATTTCTGAAACCAGAAAAAACTAAACAAGGTGGTGGTTTATTTTTAAAAATATTAATAGTTCTTTTATTAATTGGAGTTTTGTCAGTCGGAGCTTTTGCTTTTTATATTTTAAAATTGAAAGACGACAATACTACAATTACTAACAATGAAGAAGTTTTAAATTTAGAAAAAAAACCTCAAGAGCAAGAAGAAGAGAAAGAGGTGGATAATTTAGATACGCCAGAAGGAAGAGATAAAAAAAGAATAGAGGATATACAAACTTTAGTTTCATCAATTTCGTTATATTTTTCAAGAAATAAGAATTATCCAGGATCATTAAACGCACAAGCTTTAAATCTAAAACAATTACCAGTTGACCCAAGTGGAGGAGTTTATACTTATATTTTAGATTCTAGTGGAAGAGATTATAAATTAATATTCACTCTTGAATACGGAGCTAATTTTGGTGATCAAGCTTTATTAAGTGGTGAATATCAAATTAATTCTAGGGGAATTATAGATGAATATAAAGAAGATGAGGAAAATCAGGAAGATGAGAACTATAAAAATAATAAAGACAACACAGAAAATGATAATTCTGGTATTTTCAAAATTCCACCAAGTGGTCCAGATGAAGATAATGACGGACTTACAAATGCAGAGGAATTATTATTTGGAACAGAAATTGGTATAGCAGATACAGATTCTGATGGTTATTCTGATTCGGATGAAATTGAAAATTTATATGATCCATTAAGTAAAACCGGTAAACTTGCCGATAATGTTGTATTAGCAAAAGTTTTATATAATGAATCACAGAATTATTCTATTCTATACCCAGCAAAATGGACTTTTGAACACAGAACTTCTGATTTTAAACAAACAGTTTTTTATGGCGACAGGAACGACGACTTCTTTTTGATAGAAGCTTATGATAACTCACAAGACCTTTCTCTCTCAAATTGGTATTTGAGCTATTCCCCCGGCGCCAAAACAGAAGATTTGTTAGTTTTTAGCGGAGAAAAAATGGATGGCTTATCTACGAAAGATGGTATGAATGTTTATTATTCTATTAATAACAAGGTTTATGTTCTTTCATATAAAGTTTTAAATGAAAAGGAATTAAATTATTATTCTACATTTTTGATGTTTGCAAGAAGTTTTAGAGAAATGAAATAATAATAAAATGATTGAGATAAATATTTTAATAAAAAATTTTAGATATAGACGTTTTATAGAAAAAATTGTTTCCAAATTAGAGCAAATAGAAAAATTAAAAAATAAAAAAATTTCTTTACTTATAACTGGTGATAAAATTATAAAAGAGTTGAATAAAAAATATAGAAAAAAAAATAAAACAACAG
Organism: bacterium; assembly: GCA_029555085.1. Lineage (GTDB taxonomy): Bacteria > Patescibacteriota > Patescibacteriia > UBA1558 > S5-K13 > STF1-138. The sequence goes on from JAKPTO010000006.1 coordinate 17,120, forward strand.
ATGTTTTAAGTTTTGCAGAAAGGGACATAAGAAATAATTTTTATTTTAATGACAATTTTTATTTAGGAGAAATAATAATAAATATAGAGCAAGCTAAAAGACAATCAGAAAATTTTAAAAAAGAAATATTGATTTTATTAATACATGGATACTTGCATCTTATTGGCTATGATCACGATAATTTACAAAAAGAAGTTTGCATGAATAAGCAATTACAAAGAATTATAAAGAAATATGATATTTAGCATAAAAAAATTTTTAAAAAGTGCAAGATTTGCCTTGAGGGGCATTTTTTCCATCTATAAGACAGAGCAAAATTTTAGATTTCAAATTTTCGCTAGTTGTTTTGTAATTTTTTTAATAATTTTTTTTAAAGTATCTCCAAAGGAGATTATAGTTTTAATACTTATGATTTCTTTAGTTTTGATTATGGAAATAATAAATTCTGCTTTTGAGAAAATTACTGATATGTTTAAACCCCGTATACATGTTTATGCTGAACTTGTAAAAAATATTATGGCTGGAGCTGTTTTAATATCATCATTTACTGCTCTTGTGATAGGGATAATTATTTTTTACCCATATTTTATGGATTTTTTTATAAAAATTTCACAATAAACAATTTTTAAGTTATAATAATATAAAGATTTTTTTATTAAAACATTATGGTTAAAAGTCATATAATAACTGGATTGGATGTTGGTTCAAGAAGTATTAAAATTGTTGTAGCTCAATATGATATGGACGGAAGAGAATTGAGAATTATAGGAGCAGCTGATCATCCAACAAAGGGAATAGTAAATGGTAATATAATTAGCATAGAAGATGTTGTTAATTCTATTTCTACGACATTAGAAAAAGTTGAGAGAGTTATAGGTATGCCAATTGAGGGAGCTGTTATAGGAATATCTGGTCCACATATTAAGTCAATTAGTAGTCAGGGTGTTGTTGCTGTATCAAAAGCAGATGGAGAAATAAGAGAAGAGGATGTTGGAAGAGTTATAGAAGCTGCTCAAGCAGTTGCTGTTCCGCACAATTATGAAATTTTACATGTAATTCCTAAAACTTATAAAGTTGATAATCAGGAAGACATAAAAGATCCAGTCGGAATGACCGGAATTAGATTAGAGGTTGAAGCTCAAATTGTAATGGCTCTATCTAATCAGAAAAAAACAATTGAAAAATGCATGAATAGAGTTGGTGTTGATATTGATGATGAGGTTTTTTCTATTTTGGCTGATTCAGAAGCGGTTCTTTCAAGAGAACAGAAAGAATTAGGCGTTGCGCTTATAAATATTGGAGCATCAAATACAGGACTTGCGGTTTACGAGGCTGGTGAATTATTACATACAGCAGTATTGCCAGTTGGCTCTGGACACATAACAAATGATTTAGCGATAGGGCTTAGAACATCTATAAGAGTGGCGGAAATGATTAAAATGCAAGAAGCAACATGTATTTTAGAAGATATAAAAAAAAGAGACGAAATAGATCTTTCTTTATTTGATGAAACACTTGAAGGTGGAAGAAAAAATATGATACCAAAAACAGAAATTGCTAACATTACAAAAGCAAGAGTTGAGGAAATTTTTGATTTAGTTGCTAAGGAATTAAAAAATATTGAAAGATTTGGAATGTTGCCAGCCGGAGTAGTTTTAACTGGTGGTGGTGCAAAATTACAGGGAATAGTAGAGCAAGCAAAAGAACAATTAAGATTACCTGTATTTTTAGCAAAATTGCAAAAAATTAATAGTATAGTTGATAAGACGGAAGATTTGAGTTATTCTACTGTTGTTGGACTTTTATTGTGGACGCATAATAATAATTCCATAAGGACCCCAATTACTGTATCAATAGGTGGATTTTTAGGTAAAATAAAAAATGCATTTAAGCGCATTATTCCATAATTAAAAAAAGATGAAAAAATCTATAGGAAAAAATAAAGCAACTAGAGAATTTAAACCAGATGTAGAAACATTTGCAAAAATTAAAGTTGTCGGTATTGGGGGATCGGGTGGTTCTGCAATAAACAGAATGGTAGAGAATAAAATTAGAGGTGTTGAGTTTATAGCAATAAATACAGACGCTCAGGCTCTTAATAGATCAGATGCTGATAAAAGAATTCAGATAGGAATAGACACAACAAAGGGTCTTGGTGCGGGTATGGATCCAGATGTTGGAGCAAGGTCTGCAGAGGAAAACTTAGAAGAAATTGAGAAATCCCTCGAAGGTGCTGATATGGTTTTTATAACTTGTGGACTTGGCGGAGGAACTGGTACTGGTGCAGCACCAATTATAGCAGATATTGCTAGAAGAAATAATTCTTTAACCGTAGCTGTTGTTACAAAACCATTTAGTTTTGAAGGGTCTCAAAGGAAAATGATTTCCGAGCGTGGATTTAATGAATTAGAGAGTAGGGTAGATACAATCATTACAATTCCAAATGATAGAATTTTAAATATAATAGATAGAAAAACTTCAGTCTTGGATTCGTTTAAGATAGCAGATGAAATATTGCATCAGGGAATACAGGGTATTTCTGAAATAATTACAATTCCCGGAGAGGTTAATGTGGACTTTGCTGATGTAAAAAGAATAATGTCAGATGCTGGGTCTGCTCTCATGGGAATAGGTCGCGCAAGTGGAGAAGATAGAGCAAAAAGAGCCGCAAAGGAAGCTATTGATTCACCACTATTAGATGTCTCAATTGCTGGAGCAAAGGGAATATTATTTACAATAACTGGTGGCGAGGATTTGACCATGTATGAAATAAATGAAATTGCTGAAATAATTACCTCTTCTGCTGATGGCGGTGCGAGTATTATTTTTGGTACTGTTATTGATAAATCAATGAGCGGAGATGTAAAAGTTATGGTTGTTGCTACTGGTTTTGAAAGTTTTGATTCACAAAAGAAGGATGTTGCAAAAATGAATTCTGCTTATAAACAAAATGAATACATAAGTAGAATGAATCATTCTATAAAAGATATTACAGATGTTTCAGAGGATATCGATGAAATAGAATTTGAAGAAGAAAAAGATAACGCAGATACCACTATCAATGACACATCGTTTGATGATTATGATAATGATATTAAATTAAATAATGATTCTGAGTTTTTGGAACAAAATAGCGAGTATGATATCCCAGCATTTTTAAGAAAGAAGATGAAATGAAGTGTCCAATTTGTTGTAATAAAACTACAAAAGTACTTGACTCTCGTGTGGCAACAGATGGGGTTACAGTAAGAAGAAGACGAGGATGTTCAAAATGCAATTTTCGTTTTTCTACGATTGAGGAAATTGAAATATTGGATATTACAATAATCAAAAATGATGGATCTCGGGAGATGTATAATAAACAAAAGCTAAAAGACGGAATTAGAAAATCACTCCATAAAAGAGGAAAAACAGATGAGGATTTTGATCAGCTTATAAGAGACATAGAAATGGATTTACAAAAGGAAAGAAAGGATGAAATTTTATCCAAAGTGCTTGGGGATATAGTAATGAAACATTTGAAAAAATTTGACAAAGTTGCATACATCAGATACGCGTCTATATATAGATCTTTTGAAGATTTGGAAACATTTGAACAGGAATTAAAAAAACTTATTAAAAGCAAAAAAGAATAATATAGATATAAAATGGAAGATAACAATGAAATAAAATCGCTTGTAGAAAAAAATTTAAAGCTAAATGAAGAAATTTTATCTATTTGTAAGGAAATAGAACATCACAATAGATTGGCGAGAATTTATAGCTTTATAAAAACAGCTATCATTGTTATTCCTATTATAGCAGGTATTTTATTATTAAGTCCTTATTTTAATAGTTTTAGAAAGATTTTTAAAAGTTTAGATAGTTATTCTCAGGCAATGACCGAACTACTGAAATAGATTTTTTCTAAACAAAAAAGTTCCCTGAAGGGAATTTTTTTATTAAAAATTTAGATTTTGTGGTAAAATATATATAGCTATTGATTTTTTAAAAAGAATTTTGGCAATTTTTTAATTTTTAATTTAAAAGCTTTGTTTCGGTTTTATTTTCATGGGTAAAAAATTTACAAAAAGAATTTTAAAAATTATATTTATAGATTTTATTATCTATGGAATTTTATATTTTCCAATTTGGTGGTATTCTAGGGGGCTTTTTAAGGTGCTTTTAAAATCTCAAAAAATTCTTTCTGATGCGTGGGAAAATCTTGGATTATCTATTCAGATTAAGTATCTTTTTAAGCCAATGTATGCGCAAAGAGACCTTGCTGGAATCTTGATTAGTTTTTTTATGAGACTTTTAATGTTAATTTACAAAAGCATATGCATGATATTTGTTTTATTGTGGAGCGCTGTGCTTTTTTTATTGTGGGCATTTTTACCCATTATTGTTATATATGGAATTATTGTAAATTATAATTTTTTGAAAACTCAATGAAAAATTTAGAAAGAGCAAATATTGTTTATTGTGAAAATTGTACTAAGAATACAAAATGTTCTTATTGTAGGGGGACAAAATACTATCTTCAAATAGGGAATCAAGCTATTTATTTTGATAAATCTTTTTCAAAAGAATCAATTTTGTTTGATAATATAAAATCTTCCATAAATTTGATTATAAATTCAATTTTAGGAATAATTGGTTTTATTGGAATATTGTCAATCATTTTTCATGTGTATAATATATTTTCATTGGGGGGTAGTATATTTTTCGCTGGAAATTGGTTGGGGGAAAAAGTTTTAGTATTTTATTGTGGCGTGTTAGCGCTAATGTTATTTTTTTATAGATTGCAAATAGCTTCATATATTAGGGAGAGAGTTTTAACGCCAGATGTTGCAGAGAAAAATAAACGCAAATCATTTAATGCATATAATTCTTTTTCAAAGCAAGTAAAGAAGATATTATTTAATTCTCATTATTTAGCAATTAAAAATAAGCAAAATATTTCCCCACTTCATGTATTGTATGTAATGTTAGACAATGTTGATTTCATTGTAATTTTAAGTAGATTGGGAATTTCTAATCAAGTATTAAAGTCGAAAGTTAAAACTTTGCTTAGTAATTTAAAAGATCCAGTATCTGAGAATGTATACTTTCTCGACTCTATTTTAAATAGTTATTATTTTGCTTTTTTAAATAAATCAGAATATGTACGAATTAGTCATCTTATATTGGCAATTTCTACTATTGATGAAAGAATTTTTGAATTATTCTTTGATATGGGAGTAGATGCAAATCAGTTAAGAAATGCTATAGCGTGGATAAGGTTAAGAGACGACATGGTTGAACTATATAAAAAATATAAAAAAAGATCTTCTTATAAACCAAGTGGAAATATGAATAGGTCAATGACAGCAGTAGCAACACCTACTTTAGATAGATTTGGTTCTGATTTAACACGTCTTGCAAAATATGGGTATCTTAATTTAGTAGTTGGCAGAGATGAAAAAATTGATGAAATATATCGATCAATTGAGACCTCAAATAAGGGTGTATTAATAATGGGGGCACCTGGTGTTGGTAAAAAAAGTATTATAGAGGGACTTGCCAACAAAATGTCAGCCGAAGATGTTCCAGACCAATTAAAGGATAAAAGATTGGTTTCATTATCTTTGTCTAAATTTGTTTCAGAGGCATCAAGTGGGGGTAATGTAGAATTTTTGTTTATGAAGGTAATAGAAGAAATTGCTAGGTCTGGTAATATAATTTTAGTAATAAATGATATACATAATATAGTTGGAGTTGTGTCTTTTGGGAATAATAGTATTGATCTTTCTAAGATTTTAGCAGATGGTATTTTACGATATGGAATAGTGGTAATTGGAACGACAAGCGAGCAGGAATATAAAAAATATTTAGAAAATAATTCCTTGGTTCAGACCATGAATATAATTGATCTTCCAGAGCCAAATTTTGATGATACCGTGCAAATTCTTGAATCGAGGTCTTTTAGTTTAGAACATAAACATAAAATTTATTTTTCATATCAAGCAATTGAAAAAATTGTGAAATTAACAAATGAATATATACATACATTTAAACAACCAGTAAAAGCGATTAGAGTTATGGAAGAAGTTGCTATAGTGGTGAAATCTCGAGGGGGTAAAAAATTAGTTACAGCTGAAGATGTTGCAAAAGTTATATCTCAAAAGGTTAATATACCACTTGGATCAATTACTATTTCTGAATCTGAAAAACTTTTAAATTTGGAAAAAATAATGCACGAAAGGATAATTGGTCAAGATGAGGCAGTTAACATGGTTGCCTCAGCTCTTCGTAGATCGAGAGCTGAACTGCGAGATGAAAATAAACCAATAGTCAATTTATTATTTCTTGGTCCAACAGGAGTTGGAAAAACAGAGCTTGCAAAAACCATCGCAGAAATATTATTTGGAAGCGAGAAGGATATGGTTAGGTTGGATATGAGTGAGTATCAAGAGAAATCATCTATCGCGAGACTTATAGGTTTTGAGGGTAGTTCAGAGGGTGGAATTTTAACAGAAGCAATAAAGAAAAATACTTTCTGTGTTGTTTTATTGGATGAACTTGAAAAAGCGCACCCAGATATTTTAAATGTATTTTTACAAGTAATGGACGATGGGAGACTTACTGATTCAAAGGGTGAAACAGTTGATTTTACAAATTGTATTTTAATTGCAACATCTAATGCGGGATCTTTCTATATACAGGATAAATTAGCAGAGGGCGTTGATTTAGAGACAATTAAAAATGATTTAATAATGAATCAATTAAGAGACAGCTTTAGGCCAGAGTTTTTAAATAGATTTAATGGTATTGTTGTGTTTAAACCTTTAACGCAAAAAGAAATAGAGGCTATTGCAGTTTTAATGTTGGATAAAATATCAAAGCGTTTAGAGGAAAAGGGCATGTTTTTTTCTGCGTCGCCAGATGCAGTTAGGGAATTAGCTCAAATAGGGTTTAGTAGAGAGTTTGGAGCGAGGCCACTTGCAAGAACAATTGAAGAAAGAGTCAATAATTCCTTGGCAAATATGCTCTTAACTAATAAAATAGGAAGAAGAGATAGGATTATTTTAGAAAAAGGTGGTGAAATAAGAGTAGAAAAGGCAAGCAGGATTTAACTTGTTTTATGAGTTATTAGTAGTATAATATTATAAATTGACTTAATAATTTATAAACATTTATGGCAAAAAAGACTAAAAGTAAAAGCACCAAAAGCGTCAAAAGTGTCAATAGTATAGAAACTAATGAAAAAATGAGCAAAATTATTTCTTTTGCAAAGCGAAGGGGTTTTGTTTTTCCATCATCAGAGATTTATGGAGGATTTTCTAGTATATATGATTATGGTCCATATGGAGTAGAGTTATTGAATAATATAAAGAAATTTTGGTGGAAACATATGATTCAGTTGAGAGATAATATTATTGGACTTGATAGCGCTATATTTATGCATCCAAAAATTTGGGAGGCAAGTGGACATGTAGCTGGGTTTTCTGATCCATTGGCGGAGTGTAAGAAATGTCATTTTAGATTTAGAGTGGATACTTTACTTGAAGAATTGGGTTTTAGCGCAGATGAAAAAATGTCTTTGGGTCAAATAGAAAAATTGTTTAGAAAAAATATAGATAAAATTAAATGTTCTAAATGTGGATCTAATGAATTTACAGAAATAAAAAAGTTTAATTTGTTAGTACAATCCAATTTAGGAAATTTTTCTTCTGATTTTGAAAAAGAACCAGTTTATTTGAGAGGAGAAACATGTCAGGGAATTTATGTGAATTACAAAAATGTTCTCGATTCAACGAGAGTAAAGATTCCTTTTGGCATAGCGCAAATAGGTAAGGCATTTAGAAATGAAATTACGGCTCGTCAATTTATTTTTAGGACTCGTGAATTTGAACAAATGGAGATGCAGTATTTCGTTAATCCAAAATCAGAAATGGAAGAATATGAAAAATTAAAAGAATATAGATGGCAATATTACCTTGATTTGGGTATAAAAGCAAAAAATTTAAAATGGTATAAACATAAAAATTTAGTTTTTTATGCTAAAGAAGCTTATGATATAGAGTATAATTTTCCATTTGGGTTTAAAGAATTGGAAGGAATTCATGCTAGAGGGGACTATGATTTAAAGCAACATTCTAAGTTTTCAGGAAAAGATTTAAGCTATACTGATGCGACAACTTCTGAAAAATATATTCCACATGTAATTGAATCATCAGCTGGGGTCGGAAGAACATTTTTAGCTCTTATGACAGAAGCATATACAGAAGAAAAAATAGATAATGATATAAGAGTTGTTTTAAAATTACTTCCAGAATTAGCTCCAATAAAAATTGCAGTTTTTCCATTACTGAAAAACAAACCAGAATTAGTGAAAAAAGCATCTGAGATTTTTAATGAGCTTAGAAAATTATATATGTGCGAGTTTGATGATAATGGAAACATAGGAAAAAGATATAGACGCCAAGATGAAATAGGGACCCCATATTGCGTAACAGTGGATTTTGATACTTTAGAAAAAAATGAAGTAACTGTTCGTGATAGAGATACAATGAAACAGGAAAAAATAAAAATAGAAAATTTGATAGATTATTTTAAATTAAGAATATAGGATTGGTTTAGGTAAATTAGACTAGCTTAGAAAAAAGAAATATGAAAAATAAAAAATTTTTATTAGTATTTATAATTTGTATAGTAGTTTTGTTTTTTAAAGCACATACAATAATTGCAGATCAATGGGATGAGAATGATTGCAATGCTGGTAAAGATTATGGTTGGGTATACCCTCCTTTTGTTGAGGATCCTTCCAATATAGCTCATTATATTTATGATCATAATACCAAAGGAAGACAGCAAACGGGAACAATAAGTTTTTGTTATAAAAAGAACGCAGCATGTCCATCATCTACACATGAATGTAGAAACTACACAAGTGAAAATGGAAATTTACAAGGCTTTTGTAATGGTAGCGCCCCAGGTTTTTTTTGGTGTAATAGTGGTGTTTGTTGTAAGGCCTCAGACAAAATTCTTGATAAGTCAGAGAAGTTATATTTTGACCCAGAAGTAGGTATTCCAGGGTTTAGAAAACAACAAAAAATAGACGGAGATCTTATGGGTAAATTTGCTAAACAATTATATATTTATCTCCTTGGTTTATCTGGAATAGTAGCTGTGCTCGTATTAATATTGGCTGGTTTTCAGTGGGTAATGGCA
>JAKPTO010000035.1 GCA_029555085.1 bacterium
CTAAAGATGTTAGTATTATTAATAGATACTTATCAAGATACTTAAAATACTATAATGAAGAAAGATTACATCTTGGTATTAATCTAAAAACACCTAGTCAAATGATTGCTAAGTGTTGCCAAGCTATTGGATAGAAGACGGCAATGTTTACATATTAGTTTAGTTGATATAAACTAAATTTATACACATAAATTATGCGAAGTCAATTAGAAGATATTAAATCTAGATTGGATATTGTTGATGTTTTATCAGAATATATAAAACTTACTCAAGCTGGAATAAATTTTAAAGCGCAATGTCCATTTCATAAGGAAAAAACTCCTTCATTTTTCGTTTCTCCAGAGAAACAAATTTGGCATTGTTTTGGTTGTGGAGCTGGCGGAGATATTTTTGAATTTATAAAAAAAATTGAAGGTGTTGAATTTCCAGAGGCGCTGAGAATTTTAGCTCAAAAAGCAAATGTTAAAATTGATTATAATTATAATCCGGAATTGCAAAATAAGAAAACTAAAATTTTAGATATTATAAAAAAAGCTGTTGATTATTATCATAAAAATTTAATTGAAAAAGACAGCGCAAAAATTGCAAGAGATTATTTAGAGAGTCGTGGCATTTCAAAAGAAGCTATAGATTTATTTAATTTGGGTTACAGTGAGGATTCCTGGGATGGACTTTTGAAACATTTGAAAAGTTTAGGTCATAGTGAAATGGAAATAGAACAAGCTGGGCTCATTTTAAAATCACAAAAGGGTGGATTTAGTTTTTATGATAGATTTAGAAATCGTTTAATGTTCCCTATTAACAATATTTTCGGTTCTCCTATAGGATTTACAGCGAGAATTTTAGTAAAAGATGATACGCAGGGAAAATACATAAACTCCCCACAGTCAGATATTTTTGATAAAAGCTCTGTTTTGTACAATATGGATTTGGCAAAATTAGATATAAAAAATAAAAATTACACAATTTTAGTTGAGGGGAATATTGATGTGATTTCAACATATATGAGCGGGACAAAAAATGTTGTAGCAAGTTCCGGGACCGCGCTTACAACAGCGCAGGTTAAAATTTTAAAAAGATATTCTGAAAATTTAATAATCGCTTATGATGGAGATAGCGCAGGATTTAAAGCTACTTTTAGAATTATTGATAATGCGTTAGCGGAAAACATGAATATAAAAGTAGCTCCGCTTCCGAAAGGAGTTGATCCAGATGATTTAGTGAGAAGCGGAAAAGAAAAATGGTTAGATGTTATTAAAAACGCAAAACCTTTGATGGATTTTGTTTTTGAAAAAGTTATATCATCTATTGATTTATCAAATATTTTTCAGAAGAAACAAGCAACAAAAAAGCTATTAATATTTATTGGAAAGTTCAGAGATGAAATTGAAAGAGAAGCATATTTAAAAAAATTATCAGAGCTTGTAGATGTTGATTACGGAATTTTGAAAAAGAAAATAAAAGAAGTTTTAAATAAAAAAGTTAATGTTAAAAAATCTAAGAAGCAAGAGTCTTTTTCTATAAGCGAAAAAAATAAAAGAGAGGAGTTATTAAAACAAATTCTTGCTATGGGAATAGGATATCCAGAAAATTTAGAACATTTATCAATGAATTTAGAGATGGAATTTTTAGGCACATCTTCACTCGATGAGCTTTACAAAGACGCGGTTATTTATTATACTAAGAATAACTCTTTTGATTTAGAGGATTTTGTAAATTATTTAAATGTTGAAAAAAAGAATATTTTAAACTCTATTCTTTTTATATTTGAAAATCAATATTCTGATTTGGGTAAAAATAATTCTTTTGTTGAAATTCAAAAAATTATTATTGATTATAAAAAACAATTTTTAATTCAAAAATTAAAATTAATAGAACAAGACCTCAAAAAAGCAGAGCTTGCAAAGGAAAATGAAAAAGTAGATGAATGTGTAAACGAGTTTATTTATTATACTCAAAAATTAAATAATTTAAATTAAAAATAAATAAAAAATTATTTTTAAATTGAAAAATAAATTGAAAGTTAATTATATGGCAAAAAAGCCAGAAAAGACAATTAGAAAAGCGACAAAAAAGAGTTTGGAAAAAAACTCTAAAAAAATTAAAAAAACGACACATAAGTCACAAAAGACAAGTGTCAAAAAGAAAACAACAACTTCAAAACCTAGTTTAAAGAAAAAAACAACTTCAAAATCTAACTTGGTTAAAAAAACTAAAAAACAAGTTAAGAAAAAGACAGTTAAACCTAAAAAGGTTGCGAAAAAACCTACAAAAAAAGCTGTAAAAAAGACATTAAAAAAAGTCGCAAAAAAACCTGCAAAAAAGGTTGCGAAAAAATCTGTTAAGAAAAGTAAAGAAGTAAAACCTTCAAAACGTACAAAAACTAAAAAGGTTCAAGATGTAGAACCTGTTTATTCAGTTTTACCATCAAACGATAAAATAAAAGATTTGATAAACGAAGGTAGAAATAGAGGATTTATAACAGAAAATGAAATTTTATATACTTTTCCAGATGTAGAAGAATATATTGATATTTATGAAGATTTTTTAACTAATTTAGAGAGAAATAGTGTTGAAATTTTAAGCACAGAAGGTGGAATTTTAGATACTTTTATGGATGCAGGAAGTTATACTGATAAAGATTTGTCAAAAACAGATGCGTCAGTAACTAATTTTGATTTGGGGAAAATCGCTTCTGATTCAATTCAAATGTATTTAAGAGAAATTGGTAAGTCTTCACTTTTAACATCACAAGAGGAAGTTGCTCTTGCAAAAAGAAAAGAAAAGGCAGAAATTTTAGCAAAGATTCAACTTATAAAAGCAAATCTCCGTCTTGTTGTAAGTATTGCAAAGAAATATACTGGTCACTCATTGTCTTTACTTGATTTAATACAAGAAGGAAATATAGGATTGTTTAGGGCTGTTGAGAAATTTGAATATAGAAAGGGTTTTAAATTTTCTACATATGCGACTTGGTGGATTAGACAAGCAATAACTCGCGCGCTAGCTGATCAATCTAGAACTATTAGAATTCCTGTTCATATGGTTGAAACAATAAATAGATTTCAGCAAGTTCAGAGAAGATTGATTCAGGATTTAGGAAGAGAACCATTGCCAGAGGAAATTGCATCTGAAATGGGAGAAGATATTGAAAAAATTCGTCATGTTATGAAAATTTCTCAAGAAACAGTTTCACTTGAAACAAGTATCGGAGACGATGATGAAGATTCGACATTATCCGATTTTATAGAAGATAAGAAAACATTATCACCGGATAAAATTGCGGCGCTTGGGCTTTTGCGCGATCATGTAAGAGAGATAATTTCAGATTTAACTCCTCGTGAGCAGAAAATTTTAGAAATGCGTTTTGGATTAACAGATGGAATCGCTCACACATTAGAAGAAGTTGGTCAGGAATTTGGCGTTACTCGTGAAAGAATTAGACAAATTGAAGCAAAAGCGCTTGAAAAAATTCAACAGAAGCCAGGTATTGAAAAACTTCGTGATTATTGATAAACTATCATTTAGCTATTAGTGTATATATTTCAGGTAATAATTAAAGAAAAACAATCAAGGATTTTTTGTTTAATAAAAAGTGTTAGATACTTTGAGTATATTTACGAAATTATAACTAATTGTTAAAAATTGAATTGATCCGCGGTAGCTCAGTTGGTTAGAGCGACTGGCTGTTAACCAGTAGGTCGTCGGTTCGAGACCGACCCGCGGAGCCAACCTAGTACATGTTTCGAGCGACCGAGTTGCGTCGAAAATTACATATTAGAGCACAGAGACGTTATTTATCAAGACGTCTTTTTGTTTTAATTAGATTGATTTTTGCGATAAAGTATGCGAGAATATAGATAATTATTATAAATATATATTTATGTCATCAAAATTTATAACAAATCAAGATAGGTTTTATCCATCTATATTTTTCTTCTTGTGTTGATTTTGGCATTGTTTTTGACATATGCCCTTAGATTAGCACAAAAGTGCAATATGTGTGTGCACATTACCAATTATTATTGACAAAAATATTAAAAATGCTAAATTAAAATTAAAGTAGCAAATTAACAAACAAATGGGGGGATAATATGTATTAAAGTTAGAGGGCATTAATAATTTCACATTAATGGTTTTTCTTCAATTAATAAAGTAAGGAGGTTATCATGGTAACATTTATCATATCATTGCTCATACTAATTGCTCTATTGTTTTTCCTTTTTGGGGGAGGCGGAGAATTGGCACAGACCATTTCTTGGCTTGCAGTTATAGTTCTACCAGGACCCGTATTACTTATTGTGATCATTGTAATTTGTTCTATAGTGGGCGCAATAATAACATATAGGAATAGAAGATTATGATTGACGAATTGCTCAACCCACAAGAACATTGGCTCAATACATATGTAGAAACACTAACAAACTTTGTAATACTCTAACTATGGAGGCACATAAAAGTGTCTCCATTTTTTAACTCAAATCAATTCTTTACTTTAATAATTACTAATCCTTACGAGATGCAGAAAGAGTTAAAAATTTTGAAATTCTGTATAATAAAATTGATAAAATATCGTAGGATAGAAAAAATATCTCCTTATTTTACTATAAATAAAAATTGATAGTATTTAAGCCCATTAATACTGTCTGGCACATATTTAATATCTATTTCTACTAATTCTCCTGGTTTAAGTGGAATCTTAACGTATTTATACTTTAATTTCCTAATTCTATACTTTCTTGTTAAACCTTCAGTTTTAATTATTTTAGCAATTAATCTATCACTTACTAATATATTTTCTTTTGCTAATTTGTAATTTAATTTTTTTGCACATAATTTAGTTTCCTTTCTTAATTCAATAATTCTTTCCTTAATCCTGATTGGTGTTTCATTAGGACAAGTTTTAGGTCTTGTTGATTTATTCTCT
>JAKPTO010000037.1 GCA_029555085.1 bacterium
TAAAGATGTTAATATTATTAATAGATACTTATCAAGATACTTAAAATACTATAATGAAGAAAGATTACATCTTGGTATTAATCTAAAAACACCTAGTCAAATGATTGCTAAGTGTTGCCAAGCTATTGGATAGAAGACGCAAATATATTGAAAAAAATCCATACAAACAAAAAATTTTAAAAAATTATAACCAAAAATAATGTTTACATGCCATAAATAATGTAAATTTTATTTTCTGACAAAAACAATACCCAGATCTTTTTCACATAATAATCGCCACTTATCTGAGGAATCCAAATAATCTCGTAAATTATTTTTCCTTGGCTTTATCTTGTTCTCATTGTATCCCAAAAATCTTTCTAACCAATTAAATTTAATCGGATCTATTTTGTTATTTATAAAAACCATTTTTATATCATATTTATCAAGCAACTCTTCTGTATTATCGCTCAAATAAAAATTGTTATATTCCTGTAATATTGATTTTCCATTAGCAAATGGATATTGTGGCAATCTACCATCAAGAAATAACTTTGCTTCTGGAATCATCCAAATCATATATCCACCCCAATCATAATTTGAAAAAATTCTTTGATTATTTTCTTTTTCATCTCTTATACAATCTAATATTTCTAATGGATACGAATCTTTAAAATATAAAAATGGATCTTTCATAAAATATATAGATGCAAAAATCGATACAGATAAAAATAATGGTATAAAAATTATTGCTTCCTTATTTAAAAAATGCATTTTTTCTATAAAATTATCAGCCCTTATGCTAATTTCATCAAAAATTAAAATCAAATAATCAACTATAAAATATATGGAACAAATAAATAAAAGCGGAAAGTGTCTTTTTGATTTTATGGATAATACTAAAAATATTAATGTTAATAAAAAACTAAAAATGTTTATTTTTTTAAATCTAGTATAAAATATGGAAAAAATAAGAAATGCAATCGTAATTATTAAATAAAAAAACTTAGAAGCCATTACAGTTGGATAATATACTGGCAACCATTCAGAAACATGCATTAAATAAAATGTATCTCTATATTGATATAGAAAACTATAAAGCTCTAATCCATATGGACCCAAAAATGTTAATAAAAAACTAAAAATCGACACCGAAGCAAACATTACAAAATCTTTGAAGTAGAATTTGCTTGAATATTCAATAAAATTAAATTTTGTAAATTTTTTTAGAATTAACTCTAATATTTTCACACAAAAAAATAAAAAAAGCACAGCAAATCCAACAAGAAAACCTCCATGCAAACAAGACCACAAAAACATCAATGGTGGTACGAAAAATAAAATTTTATAATTCTTATTTTTATCAAATTTAAAAAGTATCAATAACAACAAGAACAAAAATAAAAAATTAATTTCCTGAACTCTAATTCCAGAGTGTGGCAAAATACCAAAAATAGCCAATAATTCAATTAGCATTAGAAAAAATATGTGAAATGTATTCAAATTATGTTTTTTTATCAAAAAATTATTTAACAAAATAAATGTAACAACTGGAATTATGGCAAAAAATAAATTCAAAGTAAGATATCCAAATTTACTATATATAAGATAAACAACAACATTTAATAACCACTCGTGATCAACCCATCGCTGACCAAAAAGCGCAAAACTAACATGTTCTATATGTGGAACGGATTTTGTTTCTAATGTTTCTTGCCCAAATTTCAAATGCCAACCAAAATCTGGATCTAAATAAGAATAAGAATTTTTTAAAAAAAGAGAAAAAATAAAAATATAAAAACTTATTAGCAGTAGATTTTTGAAAGTAAAAATTTTTTTCATTTTTTAATTTAATACTTTTAATAATTTAACCCAATTATCTAAATTTAATTTCTCCGCTCTAATATTTATATCTAAATCAGAATTTAAAATTGCATTCTCAATTATTTGCTTGTTTAATTTTAGGCCAACACTTAAATTATTAGCCAATGTTCTTCTTTTTGAAGAAAAACCAATGCTCACAATCTGAAAAAATTTCTTTTCCTCTACATTATACTTGTTTTTTGAAATATTTGTAAATTTTATCACAGCTGAATCAACATCAGGACTTGGATAAAAATCATTTTTAGAAACATAAAACTCTATTTTTGGATCACTATAAAAATTACACATTACTGATAATTTTGACCATTTATTGTCGTGATTTACAATGCGTTCTGCTACTTCTTTTTGTAACATCAAAATCATTTCTCGTGGCGCAAAATTTGATTCTAAAAATATTCTCAAAAATCTTGAAGTGATATTGTATGGAATATTTGAAACAATTTTATAATTTTTTAAAAAATCTTTATTTAATTGTTTTTGCAGGTTCATCTTTAAAATATCTTCTCTTATAAATTGAAAATTATTTGAAACTGATTTTATTTTTTCTAAAATTGGAATAAAGTTTCCATCCACTTCAACTGAAATCAAATTTACATTGCTTTCTAAAATTGCATTTGTGAGCGTTCCCAATCCGGGACCAATTTCTAAAACATTTTCACCTTTTTTTAAATTTGAAACATTTATTATTTTTTTTAAAATTTCGTCGGAAATTAAAAAATTCTGTCCACGCAATTTATTTATGGACAGATTATAATTTTTTAAAATAAATTTTGTTTGTTCTAATAAATTCATATCTTGAATCTATAAAAATGCATAAAAAAATGACATAATAGCGGCAAAAATAAATGCATATACAAATTGATTAGTTGGATTTACTAAAAGCGCAATTATTATAACCACTAAACAAGCAAAAATTTTACCCAAAACAAGTCCAGCTTCATAATTTATACACCTTTCCATAATACTATTATCACTCGCGCTTTGACTACTTCTATAATTTTTTCTTCCACCTTCATATACAATAGATCTCATTGAAACATCTACTCCGGATTTTGCTGTTTTTGCAAATGTATCAAAAACAAAAATTGACATTGTGGCGCGAGCAAATACTTTAACAATCCAAGTTAAAGCATAAAAAATTGAGCTCAAGCGTAAAACTATTTTTCTATCTCTTCTATCACAAATTTTTCCAATATATAAAGTTGCGACAAGCATTATAAGAGAAGATATACCGGATAAAATACCAATTTTTTCATAACTTTCTATTACAACCATCATAAAAATTGGCCAAAAAACTAAAAGAATTAGTTCTTCCGCATATCCAATAGTAGAAAATAGTGATCTCAGGTTTGATTTTTTAAATAAATCTTTAAATATGAAAGAATATTTAAAATCTCTTTTTGTAAAAGTTTCTTTTGTAAGAAGCATAGGAATATTTGACACTAAAAACAATACAGATGTAATCATAAACAAAACTGCAAATCCAAAACGCTGAATCAAAACTCCGCCAATCATTGGTCCGAATATAAACATAAGTGACGAGGAGATTGATACTGAACTAATTTCACGCCCTTCTTCTTTGTCGCCAGAATTATGAGAAAAATTCCCATGAAATGCTGGCCAATAAAACATTTTCTGCAAAACATAAAGAATCATCGCAACATAAAACATGAAACTAAACTTTGTGATAAAAAATAATGATAAGTAAAATGGAATATACAAAACGCTTCCTAAAAACATTCCATTTTCATAACCATATTTATTTGCAAATTTTGCTCCGAGTGGAAGAGCAAAAAAATATAAAACATAAACAACTAAATAAAAAGCGCTAATTTGTAAAACGGTATATCCAATTTCATAAAGATAAATAGATTCAAAAATTTGAACCATTGCAAGCGCTAAATTTATAATCAAGTTTGATAGAAAAAGTTCTTTTGTTTGACGACTCATTCTATGAGGAAGAAAATTCTTTATAAAAAGTATAAATTTTTTATTCATGTTTATTTTTATTTTAAAATAATATTACAAATTCTATTTTTTACATAAATAAATTTTAAAACTTCATGTCCATCGGCATATTTTTTAATTTTTTCCCGAGATAAAATTAATTGCTTTAATTTTTCTTCATCAATTTCTGCATCAACTTCAATTGTATCTCTTAATTTTCCATTTATCTGAATTGGTAATTTTATCTTTTCATCTCTCGCTAATTCTGCATTATATTTTGGCCAATTCTGTAAACAGACAAAATCTTTATTTCCTAATTTCTCCCAAATTTCCTCTGCTAGATGTGGCGCGAAACATGAAAGCATTATTATATAATTATCAATATATTCTTTTGATAATTTTTCAAATTTAGACAATTCTCTAAAATAAATCATAAGCGAACTTATAGCAGTATTGAATCTAAAATTTTCTATATCATCAGAAACTTTTTTGATTGTCTTATTTAATAAATTCAAAAGTTTGTCGTCTTTATTTTCGCCGTATTGAAAATTATAAAAATATTGAAACACTTTATCTAAAAATCTTCGCTGACCTTTTATGCCATCAGTTGACCATGGTTTGGAATCTTCAAGTGGACCCATAAACATTTCATACATTCTAAAACTATCTGCGCCATACTCATTTACTACTTCATCTGGATTTACAACATTTCCACGAGATTTACTCATTTTTTGTCCGTCTTCTCCTAAAATCAATCCTTGATTTATAAGTTTTAAAAATGGCTCATCAAAATCAAGATAACCTGCATCACGAAGTACTTTTGTAAAAAATCTTGAATATACTAAATGACCAACTGCATGCTCAGATCCACCAACATATGTATCAACTGGCATCCAATTTTTAATATTGTCTTTTGAACAAAATTCTTGCTCATTTTTTGGATCCAAATATCTGTAATAATACCAAGAATTGTCTACAAATCCGTCCATTGTATCATATTCTCTTCTCGCATCCTTTCCGCATATTGGGCACTTTACATTTTTAAAACTTGGTGATGTTTCAAGTGGAGATTTGCCTGTCGGACGAAAATCACTTATGTCATCAGGAAGTAAAACTGGTAAATCTTTTTCTGGCACAGGAACAGTTCCACAAGTATCGCAATATATAATAGGAATTGGCGCTCCCCAATAACGCTGTCGAGAAACCAACCAATCACGAATTTTATATTGAGTAGTTAATTTTCCATTTGCGCGACGAGTAATTTTTTCCTTTGCTTCTTCTGATTTCATTCCATTAAATTCCTCGCTATTAATCATTGTGCCGGACAATTCCATTGCATTATTTTCATTAAACTTCTCATCTGATTCTATAACTTTAATAATTGGTAAATTAAATTTTTTAGCAAATTCAAAATCTCTTTCATCGTGAGCCGGAACACACATTATCGCACCGGTCCCATAACTCCCCAAAACATAATCAGAAATATAAACAGGAATTTGTTTTTGATTCACTGGATTTATTGCAAGTATTCCTTTTAATTCAACTCCGGTTTTTTCTTTATTTAATTCTGTTCTTTCTAGTTCTGATTTTTTATTTGTAATTTCAATGTATTTTGCAACCTCGTCAAAATTTTCTATTTTATCTTTTAACTCATTTACTAAACTATGCTCAGGAGCCAAAACCATGTAAGTAGCACCATATAAAGTATCAGGACGAGTTGTAAAAACTTTTATTAATTTATCACTGTCTTTTATCTGAAAATCAATTTCAGCGCCGTTTGATTTTCCAATCCAATTCCTTTGCATTATTTTAAGCGCATCGCTCCATTCTAATTTTTCTAAATTACTTAAAAGTTCTTCTGCGTAAGCAGTAACTTTAAAAAACCATTGCTCTAAATCTTTTTTAACAACCTCGCTTTCACATCTTTCACATTTTCCACTTACAACCTGTTCATTTGCTAAAACCGTATTACAGGAATTGCACCAATTCACTGGCGCTTTTTTCTTATATACTAAACCTCTCTTATATAAAAGAAGGAAAAACCACTGACTCCATTTATAATACTCCGGAGATGATGTATTTATTTCTCTTTCCCAGTCATAACAAAAACCAAAACTTTTCACCTGTCTTGTAAAATTTTTTATATTTTGTTCCGTGCTGACTTTGGGGTGAACACCCATTTTTATAGCATAGTTTTCTGCTGGAAGTCCAAAAGCATCCCAACCCATTGGATGCATAACATCAAAGCCTGACATTTTTAAATACCTACAATAAATATCTGTTGCAGTATATCCTTCTGGATGACCAACATGAAGTCCTGAACCGCTAGGATATGGAAACATATCAAGTACATATTTTTTATTTTTTGGATTTGTGGCGGATTTAAAAACTTGGGCATTGTCCCATTTATCTTGCCACTTTTTCTCAATCTCTCTGTGATTGTATAATTGATTCATAAAATTATCATAAACTATTAACTTATAGTATCATCTATTTATTAAAAATTCAATGTAAAATTCAATGTTGTAATTTTGACACAAACAATAATATATTTTACTATAAATACTATTGAAATATGCCCAATATCAAAACAAAAAAAGTACTTACAAAAGCAATAAAGTATATATTTATAATAATTAAATATATACTAAAAAATACCAAATATTTAATTATTTGGATTTTTCAATTTATAATAAAAATCTTCAAAATAGTTATTAAACCACTAAAAAAAATAATTAAACCAATAATATTAAAAATTTATCATTTACTTTTTAAATTAAGAACGCAAAAATCAAAAACACAGGAAATCCAACTATTCGAGGAACAGAAAAAAAACAAGTTAGTTTTATTTCCATATATTATATTAATAATTTTTGGATTATTTGTGTTAACAAATAATTTATTTGGAAAAGTTCCAAATGTAGAAGAATTAAGTAAAAAATCTTTAATATCAAAAATAATAAAAAGTGAAAATGATTATTACTCAACTTCACAAGAAACAATAATAGACACGGATAAAATAAATACCTCTTATTCAAACTTAGCGCTTGAAAGTGGAACCCTGGAATCAACAGTTTATAAATCAGCTAAAAACGAAGAGCAACAAGAATCAGATTTGATTACTACCGTAGATATGGATTCATCAATAATGGCATTACAATTATCAACAAAATCTCTCAAATCATTACCAAGAGATAAGATAGTAGACTATGTTGTTGAATCTGGAGACACAATAAGCACAATCGCACAAAAATTTAATATAAGTTCGCAGACAATTTTGTGGAGCAATAATCTTTCTTATACAAGCTTAATAAAACCTGGGATGACATTAAAAATATTACCAACAACAGGATTAATCCATAAAATTGTTCGCGGAGACAATTTATCTGCAATTGCCAAAAAATATCAATCAGATGTTGATAAAATTATAGAGTTTAATAAACTTGCTTCTGTTTCTGACATAAAAATTGGTCAAGAACTCATTATACCAGATGGAGTTTTACCAAGAGCAACTGCAACTCAAGTTGCAAGACAAACAAGAGTTATAAATACAAGTGTTACTGGAAAAGCTGAAGTTATAAATACTGGAACGAAATTGTTGTGGCCAACTTCTGCAAAAAGAATTTCTCAATATTATTCATGGAGACACTCTGGACTTGATATTGCTGGGCCAGTTGGCACGCCTATTTACGCAGCTGAAGACGGAGTTGTCGAAACAGCTGGATGGAATAGAGGTGGTTATGGTTATTATATAATTATAAATCATGGAAATGGCATAAGAACCCTATATGCTCATGCTTCTAAATTATATGTAGTGAGCGGACAAAAAGTAACCCGTGGTCAAACAATCATGGCAATGGGATCAACTGGTAGATCAACTGGATCGCATTTACACTTTGAGGTAAGAGCAAATGGATTTAGAAATCCATTAAGCTATATTAGATGATTTTTTATCAAAATAAAAAATCAGATAAATGCTGAATATTTCGTGGTTTTTATTAGTATCTAGATACGCAAATTTTTAAAATTAAATTTGACAATTTATACTAATTAATGTATTATAATAATAGTTAAAATATCTCAAGGAGGTTATAATGAAAACAAAACAGCAAGGACAAGATGATGTCCAAGACGTCCAACAAGAAACTCCACCAACACTAAAATTCAAATTCAGTTTCACCAAGCCGGATGACATGGACAAAGAACTCAACAATGCAATTATAGCATTTGCCAAAGAGCATCATTTATCTGCCTCGCAAAGCACTTGCTGTGGCGCGTCCAAGGGTAGCAAGGGCGTCTTCTATCCAATAGCTTGGCAACACTTAGCAATCATTTGACTAGGTGTTTTTAGATTAATACCAAGATGTAATCTTTCTTCATTATAGTATTTTAAGTATCTTGATAAGTATCTATTAATAATACTAACATCTTTAGGTAAATAATCTAATAATTCATCTTGTAATGTTCTGTTAAATCTTTCAAGATGAGCATTATCATTAGGACATCTTACTCTTGAGTGTCTATGAATAATATTTATTCTTTCAG